>JAISFV010000194.1 GCA_031263445.1 Synergistaceae bacterium
GTGAGGCATGCGAGGGGGCTCGTCTGCGTCCCGCTCGCCCGCGAGATAGCGGAGCGGCTGGATCTCGGGCTGATGGTCGAGAGGAATTCTGACCCGCACGGGACGGCCTTTACCGTCTCTGTGGACGCGTTCCGGGGTGTCAGCACCGGGATATCCGCCGCTGAGAGGGCCGTGACGGTTCGTATGCTGGCCGACCCAGGGTCTAGGCCAGGGGATTTCAGGAGGCCGGGACACGTATTCCCTCTCATCGCGCGCCAGGGCGGCGTACTGAAGAGGGCTGGCCACACCGAGGCCGCAGTGGACCTGGCCCGCCTCGCCGGGTTGCGCGGCGCGGGGGTCATCTGTGAAATCCTGAACGACGACGGCACGATGGCGCGCTTGCCGCAGTTGATCGGGCTGGCAAAGTCCTTCGGGATCAGGGTCGTCTCAGTCGCGGATCTCATAAAGCACAGGCGCCGCACTGAAAAGCTCGTCAAGAGGGTGGCGAACGTCCTCATGCCGACGAAGTACGGGGAATTCCGCGCCATCGCCTACAAATACGCCGGCGACGAAGACTCGGACGCAGTGCACCTCGCGTTCGTGAAGGGCGACCTCGCGTCCGTCCCGAGCCCGCTCGTGAGGGTTCATTCGGAGTGCCTCACCGGCGACACCTTCGGCTCTTTCCGCTGCGATTGCGGCGACCAGCTCCACAAGTCGATGACCATGATCGAGCGCGAGGGCGTCGGCGCGTTGCTCTATCTGAGGCAGGAGGGGCGCGGGATAGGGCTGCTGGCGAAGCTGAAGGCCTACGAGCTGCAGGAGAAGGGGCTGGACACGGAGGAGGCGAACATAGCTTTAGGCTTCCCGCCGGATCTGAGGGATTACGGCATAGGCGCGCAGATCCTCGTGGATCTCGGCCTGAACAGCATCAGGCTACTGACGAACAACCCGAGGAAGATAGTGGGTCTCGAAGGGTACGGCCTGGAGGTGGCGGAGAGGGTTCCGCTGGAGTTTCCTCCGAACGAGCACAACGAAAAATATCTGCACACTAAATGCCGTAAGATGGGGCATATTCTACATATATAGGCAGGGCTTAAAAAATTTTGAGGGGGTCGATTTTATCATGAGGACAGTGCAGGGTTCCCTGATCGGGACTGGTTTAAAGTTCGCGATAGTCGTGTCGCGCTTCAACGAATTGATATCCGGCAGGCTTCTTGACGGGGCGGTTGACGCGCTCATACGCCACGACGTGAAGCATCAGGACATCGAGCTGTTCTGGGTGCCGGGCGCCTGGGAGCTGCCGCTCATCGCGAAGGACGTTGCGCTGAGCGGCAGGTTTGACGCCATTGTGGCGCTGGGCGCTGTGATCAGGGGCGAGACTCCTCACTTCGACTACATCTGCGCGGAGATGTCGAAGGGCCTGGCCGGCGTCGCGCTGGAGCAGAGGGTTCCAGTCGGGTTTGGCGTGGTGACCTGCTCCAACCTCGAACAGGCGCTCCAGCGGGCCGGGAGCAAGGCGGGCAACAAGGGGGTCGAGGCGGCGGTCGCAGCGCTCGAGATGGCCAATTTGCTCCGCGAGGCCCGAAAGAGCATCGGGCTGGCTGACCACGGGGGCGAGGAGGCAGGTGCCTGATGCTCGACCCGAAATGGATAAGGGATTGCCCGGGCGAGGTACGCGAGCTCCTGAGAAAGAGGAGACACGCCTTTGACCTGGACGGCTTGCTCGCCATAGAGTCCGAAAAGCGTGATACGCTCACGAGAGCCGAGGATTTGAAGGCCAGGAGGAACGAGGGCTCGCGCAAGGTCGGAGAGCTCAAAAAGAACGGGCTCGACGCCTCGGCCCTCATGGAGGAGATGCGCCTGATAGGCGAGCAGGTCAGGGAACTGGACCAGAAGCTCGCGAAAATCGAGGAGGATTACCAAGGCCAGCTCCTCATGATGCCGAACAGGATACACGAGAGCGTCCCTGTCGGCGACGACGAGCGGGCCAACGCCGAGCTGCGCAGGTGGGGCGAGCCACTGCAGTTCGCCTTTGAGCCCAAGCCGCACTGGGAGCTCGGGGAAACCCTCGGCATAATGGACTTCGAGAGGGGAGTGCGGCTCGCGGAGAGCCGTTTTACCGTGCTGAAGGGCGCTGGCGCGCGCCTCGAGCGCGGCATCATAAATTTCATGCTCGACCTGCACACCACGAAGCACGGCTACAAGGAGGTCATGCCGCCCATCCTGGTCAACAGCGCCACGATGTACGGGACGGGGCAGCTTCCGAAATTCGCCGAGGAGCAGTACAGGTGTACCGCGCCGGACGACCTGTGGCTCATACCGACCGCCGAGGTGCCGCTCACGAACCTCCACTACGGAGAGATCCTGAAGGAGAGCGACCTCCCGCTGTACTACACGGCGTACACGCCCTGCTTCAGGCGCGAGGCCGGGTCCTACGGCAGGGACATGAGGGGCATGCTCCGTATGCACCAGTTCGACAAGGTCGAGCTGGTGAAGCTCTGTACGCCCGAGACGAGCTACGCGGAGCTGGATCTGCTCCTCGGCGCTGCGGAAAAGGTGCTGCAGCTCCTGGACATCCCGTACAGAGTCGTCGTGCTTTCGTCCGGCGACATAGGCAACGCGGCTGCCAAGACCTACGACATAGAGGTCTGGCTGCCGTCGCAGAACTGCTATCGCGAGATCAGCTCCTGCAGCAACTGCGAGGATTTCCAGGCGCGCCGCATGGGTACGAGGTATAAGACGAAGGACGGCGGGAAGACGCGTTTCGTCCACACTTTGAACGGATCCGGCCTCGCGGTCGGGAGGTGCCTCGTGGCCATCATGGAGAATTATCAGCGCGAGGACGGCTCTATAGCCGTGCCCAAGGCGCTCCGCCCATACGTGGGCAACATGGAAACTGTGGCAATATAGGGCAATGTTGCCGGAGCTGGACGGTGCCTACCTGAAGATGGCCGTGATCACGGCGTATGTGGTGGTCGCGTGTTCCTTCATACAGAGGACGTTCAGAAAAGAGCTCGAACGGGATCAATACTACTACCTGAGGGACATCAGCCTTATCGCTGCCTGGGCCATATGCGGCATTTGGGCCCAGAGCGCGCCGATGAAGCTCACGATAACGGCCGGCGTCATAGCCGGTCTCGTCGGCTTCTGCCAGAAGGTCGTGAAGAACTGGGATCTTCGCTTCTGCTATCTCGCGATCGGGCTGGGCGTCGCGCTCCTGGGGCCGCGCATCACCTTCATAGGCCGCCCGGATGGCGAGTTTCTCTATATTTCGAGCTTCACGGCCATCATCGTCCTGAGCACGCTCTGGATGGGTTTTTTCCCGATACTGTTCCAGGAGTTCGACGAGATCCCTGGCATGGGGGGCGGTCTGCTCCTCGTGAGCTGGACGATCATGACCGCCGTGACGGCGCTCTCCTCGAAGGGCCTCTCGGACGCGCTGATGATGTCTCTCTGCGGCCTTGCGCTGATACTGGTGTTCTGGAGCCGCCACGTAAGCGTCTACAGGCGGCTCGGCTCGCCCTTGGCCGCTATATGGGGCACCCTTCTTGCCGGCACTTCCGTGCTAGGCGCGAGCAAGGGCGTCGCGTTTGCGACCGTCATGATACTGCCACTCGGGCTTTTCGCCATACCGATAATCGAGACGTCGCTCAGCGTCCTGAGCGCCGCCTTCTCCCCGAAGCCGCTCGGCAACATGTTGTTCTACCGCTGGCTCGTCAGGCGCGGTTTCGACCACCCGGCGGCGGTGTTTTTCGTGTCAGTGGTCTGCGCGGTATGCGGCGCTTCGATAGCCGTGATTCAGATGAGGCTTATGGATCCCTTTTCCCTCGGGGCAGTGCTGCTCCTTACCGGCGCAGGGCTATACATAGCCGCCGCGTGCGCCGCTGACAGGGCGGACGGGCAGGCGGAGCGCCCGTCCCTGTGGGGCGTGGAGGTGGACAACGTTTCGCTCGACTACGCACTGGGGAGGGTTGCGGGGTGGGCCATGGCCGCCGAATCGCCGCAGATGATCGTGACAGTGGACGCGCTGGCCGCGCTGAGAAGCCGGGCGGACGGGCGCTACGCCATGATCGTGCGCTCCGCCGCGATGTCGCTGCCGGACGGCGCGGGGCTGATATGGGCTCTGCGTTCCCTGGGTTTTACCGTGCAGGAGAAGATATCGGGCGTGGACTTCGCCGAACACCTCTGCAGGCTCGCGGCGGGACACGGGTGGCCGGTATTCTTCCTGGGCGGCAGGCCGGGCGTCGCGGAAGAGGCTGCGAGGCGGATGGCGGAAAAGTACGCAGGGATCGAGATAGCGGGCTGTCTGCACGGGTATTTCAAACAGGCCGAAAACGAGAGGGTATGCGAGGCCATAAAAAAATCGGGGGCGCGTATCCTTTTCGTCGCCCTAGGCGTCCCGGCGCAGGAGTATTGGTTTTACGAAAACAAGGCGAAGCTGGGGAATGTCGTCGGCATAGGCGTAGGAGGGACGTTCGATGTCCTGTCAGGGAGGCTTAGGCGGGCGCCTGAGGCATGGCGCAGGATGAAGCTGGAGTGGTTCTACAGGACGATACAGGAGCCGCGCAGGTGGCGGCGCGTCGTCAGGCTGCCGCTGTTCGTGTTCCTCGTCTTCATGAAAAAAATGCGCCTTGACCTGTGGAAGCCCCAGCCGTAACGGCCACCGGCGAATTGACGGTTTTTATTTTTTGAGAGGGAGAGAGCGCGTGAAGATGGACAATAAAATGGGCAAGATGTTGAAGCAGGTACAGAAGATGCAGGATCAGATGTCAGCGATGCAGGAAGAGCTGGGCCGCGAGGTCGTCGAGGCGTCTAGCGGCGGCGGGATGGTGACCGCCAGGGCGAACGGGCATGGCGACTTGGTTGCGCTCTCGATATCGAAGGACGTGGTCGACCCGGACGACGTCGAAATGCTGGAGGATCTCGTTCTCTCCGCCGTCAAGGAGTCACTGAGGCTGAGCCGGGAACTCGCGGAAAAGCGTATGGGGGGCCTGACCGGGGGACTCAACATCCCTGGGCTTTTTTAAGGGAGGGCAGGTTTATCGTCATGGGCCTGAAGGGAGAAGATTTATGCCCTCACGCTGCCTCGCCCATAAACGGCAAAACGCGGCTCGCGCGAATTAATCAGCGTTTCCACGTGAGCGCGTCTCTGCGGGCTGAACGGTGAGCCTGCCTAGCTCTTTTGCACGGCTGGCCGCGCTTTTGGGGAAATTTCCCGGCGTCGGCGAAAAAACGGCGCGGCGCATGGTCTTTTACATGCTGGGACAGGATCCCGAGTGGGCGCGCTCGCTTTCGCAAGCCGTATCTGACCTGAGAGAGGAGGTGCGGACCTGTGTTTTGTGCGGCAACATAACGACGGAGGACGTTTGCGGCGTTTGCGCCGATCCCATGAGGGACCGCGCCAGGATCTGCGTCGTAGAGACACAGGAGGATTGTGTGGCGCTGGAACAGTCGGGGGTATACGGCGGTCTCTATCATGTCCTGGGCGGGAGGTGTTCCCCGCTGGAGGATCAGGAGGTCCCGGCGGAAAGCCTGGAGCGTCTGAAGTCAAGGATAGCCGAACTGGGCGTGAAGGAAGTCATACTCGCGCTGTCGCCACGCATCGAGGGAGACATGACCGCCTATATGATCCAGGACGCCCTCGGCGGGTACCTGCCGGGGCTGAAACTTTCGAGGCTTTCCTACGGCCTGCCGGTCGGAGGGAGCATAGGGTACGCGGACAGGGCGACGCTGCACGTCGCTCTCGAATCCCGAAGGGAGATGGACTCGCTTTAACCAGGGATTTTTAAGAAAGTCGGAGGAGGGGATGGCAATATGCCGGAAACCGGAATAACCGGGATTATGAAAATTATGCTGAGACTGCTTTTGACACTCATCTGCGGTATCGCGGGCTATCAGATCGCGCGTTTCCTTATAATGATGCGAATCCCGCTCGTGGGCGAAATTCATCCTTATATCTGGACGGCTTTATGCATAATCTTGGCCGCGCTTTGCGGCTATATCCTTACGCCTTTGATATGGCTCTTCCTGAAAAAGACAGGGCAGGTATTCGAGAATATGCTTCAAAACGCGAGCGTGCCGGATATCGCGGTGACCTTGATCGGGCTGGCGATAAGCCTCCTCCTGGCCAACCTCATAGCTATCCCGTTTTACTGGAGCCCGGTAGGCTTTTACATCGCGATCGGGCTCAACATACTCTTCGCCTATATCGGGATGAGGGCTTTCCTCAAGCGCAGGGACGACATCTGGTCCTTTGTCGTGAACATAGCGGGCAGGAGCGGGCGCTTCGTCCGGCGCGACAAGCGCGACGCGCAGGCCGACCAGGGCGACGCCGCCTTTGGCGAACAGATCGCCGTGGACGCCCCGTCCGCCAGCAGAAAGGCCGTGGACACGAGCGCCCTGATCGACGGGAGGATCCTGGACATAGCCTGCACCGGGTTCCTGGAAGGTACCCTGCTGCTGCCACGGTTCGTGCTGACCGAGCTGCAGGGCGTGGCGGACTCGTCGGACCAGGTAAGGAGGACGAGGGGAAGGAAGGGACTGACCGTCGTTTCGGAGCTCCAGAAAATAAAGGGCATGAACGTGCGCATACACGACATCACCATGAAGGAACTCCGCAGGGACAAAGTTGACGAAGCGCTCGTCGAATTTTGCAAGAAAACCGACTCAAAAATAATGACTACCGACTATAATCTGAATCAGATCGCCCGCATAGAGGGCGTCTCGGTACTGAACGTCAATGACCTGGCAAATTCACTGAAACCGCAATTCCTGCCGGGAGAACAGGTAAAAATAGACGTAATCCGCCCCGGCAAGGAATCCGGCCAGGGGATCGGCTACTTGGAGGATGGTACGATGCTCGTTGTCGAGGATGGAGAGGCCGCCATAGGCCAGACCGTAGAGGTCGTGATAACGTCGATGTTGCAGACGTCAGCCGGAAGAATGGTGTTCGGCAAGCAGAAACGATGAACAGGAGAAAATCTTCGTGGTCGTTCCTCCTGATGGCGGCGGGCTTCGGGAGCCGGATGGGGGGCGCGCCTAAACAGTTCAGGACGCTTGGCGACAAGCCCATGTGGCTTTGGGGCGCCCGCGCAGCCGAAAGGCTTCATTCGCGCGGGCTGATCGATGAGCTGGTCGTAGTCTTCCCGGACGGCTACGAATCTGAAAAAACGGACAGCCTGAGGTGTCCGGTGACATTCACGACAGGCGGGGAGGAGAGGACGGACTCCGTTCTGAGGGGCCTGGAGGCGGCTTCGTCCGAATATGTCATGATACATGACGCGGCCCGCCCCTTTCTGGACATAGGGATATGCGAGGCGCTCATGGAGAAGTCCTCGTTCGACAGGGGAGTGGTGCCGCTCCTCCCGTCGATAGACTCGCTCAAGGAGATAAGGGGCGACGCCGTGAAGGCGATCCCCAGGGAGACGGTATTCCGTACGCAGACGCCCCAGGCGTTCGGGAGGCAGCCGCTCCTCCAGACGCTCAGGGAGGCCGGGGGTACAGCCACCGACGAGGCGACGATATGGCTCTCCGCTTCGAGGGAACTCGCGTGGGTGCCGGGCGACGAGAAAAACTTCAAGATAACGAACGACTTTGACTGGTTCGTGGCAAAATCCCTCGTAAACGACATGCATGAGGTGAGGACGGGCTTCGGGTACGACATCCACGAGCTGGTCACGGGGCGCAGGCTCGTCTTAGGCGGACTTGAGATACCGTCTCCGCTCGGCCTCCTGGGCCATTCGGACGCGGACGTCATCTGCCACGCCATATCGGACGCGCTCCTCGGAGCTTCCGGCCTGGGCGACATCGGCGGACGCTTCCCGGCCTCGGACATGCAGTACAAGGACATCGACAGCACAATCATACTGGAACGGGTCCTTGAAATGCTGTCCGGCGCGGGGTGGAGCGTAAACTGGATCGACGTCGTCCTCATAGCGCAGGTTCCGAGGCTCGGTGCCATAATATCTGAGGTCATGGATAATTTCGGGCGTCGTTTTACCGTATATGACCTGATGAGCAAGATGAACATAAAGGTAAAGTCGGGCGAGTACATCGGCAGCGCCGGGAGGGCCGAATGCATGGAGTGCCATGCGGTGGCTACGATCGAGAGGTTCGTGGAGATACCGGCTGGAAAGGGACAGTGATGAGAATAGCGAAGATCTTGCGAATGGCGTTTTTCCTCGCGGTATGCGCACTTGTTTTTACGGGGACGGCGCTGGCAGCGCCGTCAGCGCTGGAATACGAGGGCTCTACGGTAATATGGAAAGTCGGGGATACGAGGGTATGGCGTTTCCCGATGGCATATGCCGTCGAAGTCACGATGATGTCCGACAAGTTCAACCGGCTGTACGGCAGCGGCTTTAACCTGACGGATCTGAACGTCGAGAAGGCCGACGGAGGCTGGTCTCTCCGCGTGAAGGATCAGACGGTTTTTACCGCGCGCCCCGAGCACTCCGTCGGCGTCAAGCTGAGCGCGCGCGCGATGGCTCTCCAGTGGATGTCGAAGATATACGAGGCGGCCGGGGAGATGCACGCCCAGGAACTGACGGCGGAGTACAAGCTCAACGGCGGCTTTGACGTGGCGTCGTCCGTCTCGTGGTATGGCGGCAAGTTTATCGGCAAGAAGTTCGCGAACGGGGAAAAATTCACCGAGAGCCATTTGACCGCAGCGGCGGTGGATCTGCCGTTCGGCACGCTCGTCAAGGTCACCACTCCGGCGACGGGCAAATCTGTCGTGGTCAGGATAACGGACAGGTTCAAAGGGCATAAGAACAGGGTGCTGGACATTTCTAACGCGGCGGCTGACCTGCTCGGCATCAAGGGTGCGGGGGTGGCCAAGGCGCAGATCAGGGTGATCGGGAAGGTTGACGTCATAGGTGGGAAGTAAGGACAGGCCCGTGATCGTAAACACCAGGTTCGCCCCGTCGCCGACGGGGCTGCTTCATGTGGGGGGAGCGCGGACGGCGCTCTTCAACTATCTGTGGGCAAAGCGCAACTGCGGCCGCTTCCTGCTGCGCTTCGAGGACACGGACCGGGCGCGGTCGTCCGCCGAGTTCGAGGGGGCCATGCTGCGCGACCTCGAGTGGCTGGGCATTTTGCCAGACGGGGACGCCGCGAGGCAGACGGACCGTGCCGCACGATACAGCGAGGCGCTTGCGGAGCTGTGCCGGCTCGGTTTCGCCTACGCCTGCTTCTGCCCGCCCGAGGAGGGGGGCGTGACACGTCCCCGCGCGGACAAGTGCAGGTTCATGCCGGAGGGCGAGCGAGCGCGCAGGATGGCGTCAGGGGAGCATTTCTGCTTGCGATTCGCCGCCCCGCAGGGGGACGGCGACTTTATTTTCAGGGACAGGCTCAGGGGGGATTTGTCCGTCAAGCTCTCATCTATAGGCGATTTCGTCCTGGCCCGCAGTGACGGCTCGCCGACGTACCTCTTCGCGGTGGTCGTGGACGACCACGATTTCAACGTGACGCACGTGATAAGGGGCGAAGAACATCTCCCGAACACGCCGAAGCAGGAGCTGGTCTACCGGGCTCTCGGCTGGGAAACGCCGGAATGGGTTCACATCCCGATGGTGCTGGACTCCGGGCGGCACAAGCTGAGCAAGCGCTCAGGGGCGATTTCCGTGGCCTCTTACCGCGAGGACGGATGGCCGCCTGAAGCGCTGGTCTCGTACATGGCGACACTGAGCTGGGCGGGCGCTCCTGACGACGCGATATCCGGAGCGGACGCCCTTGCGGCCGCTTTCGATATCGGAAGCGTCTCCCTCGACTCCCCCGTGCACGACCAGGAGAGGATGAACCACTTCGGCAAGATGGCCATGAGGTGCCTCTCCGTCGAGTCGCTTCTCAGCGAGTTCCGCGCGCTCTTCCCGGAGCCTCCGGACGGCGGCGCGGATATCGACTCCGACAGGGCGGCGCTGATCGGCGAGCTGCTGCCCTCCTGTGCCTGCAAGAGCGAGCTGGAAAGGTCAATCGGCGAAGCCTTCCTGCTCAGGGATCCGCATGAACAGGGCGGCCCTGCTGACGAAGCGTGGGCGCGCGATCTCCGCGAGACGCTGTCCTCGGTCGCGCCCGAGGCATGGTGTTCAGAGAACTTGAAAAATATTTTGAGGGGATTTCAAAAGGAACGGGGCCTCAAGGGGAAGGATCTGTACCACTGCCTCCGGATGAGGCTGACAGGCGTCGGGCACGGCGCGCCGATCGCGCTTGTCATGGGCTGCCTGGGCAAGGGAAACACCATGGGGCGGCTCGGCAGTCGTGTTGAAGAGAAGGGAGTGACTTTATGATGAGCGGAGATTCCAATATATCGCAAGAGGCATACGGGAAGAAATTTGTGGACTACAGGGGCTTTACGTTCGACGATGTGTTGCTGGTACCCGGCTTTAGCGAGGTGCTGCCCGGCCAGGTCGACATAGGGACGTTTTTGACCGGGGAAATCGAGCTCAAGGCGCCGATATGCAGCGCCGCGATGGACACCGTGACGGAAGCCAGGCTCGCGATAGCGCTCGCGAGGGAGGGAGGCATCGGGATACTGCACAGGAACCTGCCGATCGCTGACCAGGCGCGTGAGGCGGACAAGGTGAAGCGGTCGGAGTCCGGCGTGATAGTAGACCCCTTTTACAGGTACCCGGAGGACAGCGTGAGCGAGGCTATGGCGCTGATGGCCCACTACCATATATCGGGCGTCCCGATCGTGGATCACGACCTCCGCCTGGTCGGCATAATCACGAACCGCGACCTGCGGTTCATAACGGATTACGACCAGCCGATAGACAACGTGATGACGAAGGAGAACATCGTGACGGCGTCGGTCGGGACGGATCTCGAGAGCGCCAAGAAAATCCTGAGCAATCGGAAGGTCGAGAAGCTCCCGATAGTCGACGCGGCAGGCAAGCTGAAGGGGCTCATCACCATAAAGGACATCCAGAAAGCGCAGGATTTCCCGAACGCCACCAAGGACTCCAAGGGCAGGTTGCGCGTCGGCGCGGCCGTCGGCACGGGGAGCGACACCATGGAGCGCGTCGAGGCGCTGGTCGCTTCGGACGTCGACGTAGTTGTGGTGGACACAGCGCACGGACACTCAGCCTCCGTTTTAAGGACGATCAAGGCGATCAGGGACGCGTATCCATGCCTCCAACTGATCGGCGGCAATATCGCGACCCCGGACGCGGCCCGCGCGCTGGTGGAGGCAGGGGTGAACTGCGTCAAGGTCGGCATCGGCCCGGGCGCGATATGCACGACGCGCATAATAGCCGGCATCGGCGTCCCTCAGCTCACCGCCGTCATGAACGTGTCCGAGGTGGCCCACTCATATGGCTGCAAGGTGATAGCCGACGGCGGCATCCGGTACTCCGGTGACATCGTGAAGGCGCTGGCGGCGGGGGCTGACAGCGTAATGATCGGCTCGCTCTTCGCAGGCACGGAGGAGAGCCCCGGAGAGGCGGTCATTTACAAGGGGCGCTCGTTCAAGAGCTTCAGGGGTATGGGTTCGCTCGGCGCCATGAAGGGCGGCGGCAGCAAGGACAGGTATTTCCAGGAGGGCGCGTCAGACGACAAGCTCGTCCCGGAGGGGATAGAGGGGCTGGTGCCTCACAAGGGCGCATTGGGCGGCATTTTCTTCCAGATGGCCGGAGGCATCAGATCCGGCATGGGCTACGTAGGCGCGGCCAACATACGCGAGCTGCACGAAAAATCGCGCTTCGTCCAGGTGACGCCGGCCGCCATGAAGGAGAGCCACCCCCACGACGTGGTGATAACGAAGGAAGCCCCGAATTACGCTGTGGAATAAATAGAAAATTTGTATTATAATGCGGACGCACAGAGAGAGGAGGGGGTCCTTGCATCGTGGCGACTATTGGCCTTTCTGAAAAAGAGCGGATGATCGAATTCGAATGCATAGGCCTCCTGCCTGACCTTGAGGAAGATGTCCTTTTTGTCGACGTCCTGGTGGCGGGTCCTGAGGAATCATATATATCGGGCTTGAATGAGTGGTGGCCCGATTTCGTCTTCGACATGTTCCCCTGACGGGCGAAACGCCATTCTGATTCGCGTAACGGATCAGCAAACCCTCAGCCTATGGAGGTTGCATGACGCGGCTTGACAGCCATAATTTGATCCGGAATTAGAATAAATTTATAAATCCTCGTTCAACAGCGCCTGGAGGGTCTTGGGGTATAGGCGATGCTCTACTGCGTGTATCCTCGCTTCGAGCGTTTCCAGCGTGTCACCGGGGAGGATTGGGACTTCCTCCTGAGCAATGACAGGGCCGTGATCCACCAGTTCGTCTACGATGTGTATCGTGACGCCCGTAAAGTCGGCGCGGGCCATGAAGGCGTCCTTTATCGCGTGCGCGCCGGGGAAGGCGGGGAGGAGCGACGGGTGGATGTTCACGATCCTGCCCGGAAACCTGCGGACGAAATCCCCGGACAGTATCCGCATGAAACCGGCCAGCACTATCCAATCGGCACCGCTCTGCGCTATAGCCTCCAGGATGCCGCGCTCGTTTTCCTCGCGAGGGACGCCTGCGGCGTATGGGGTAACGGCGGTGCGGCAGCCGAACCCCTCTGCGCGGCGGAGGCCGGGCGCGTCCGCGTTGTCGCTGATCACGAGGGCGATATCGGCGTCGAGGTCGCCCCTCCTCTGCGCCTTCACGATCTCGGCCATGTTCGTACCGTTGCCCGAGATAAGAATGACCGCCCGCTTCGCTCTTTCCGTTTCGCTGCCGCGTTTTGTCATCGCCCTGTATTCACGGCCCTCCCTATCGTGGCCGGCGCCTCGTCAAGCCCGCGCAAAAAGCCGGTCAGGCTGTCAGAGGCTTCCTCCGGCACTATAAAAACAAAGCCGATGCCGAGGTTGAAAACCCGGCGCATCTCAGCTTCCTCGACCCCTGCGCGGCGGAGCAGGGCAAAGATGCCGGGGCGGTCCCAGGCGTCGTAATCTATCCGCGCCGACAACCCTTCCGGCATGAGCCTGTCTATGTTGGCCGCGAGGCCGCCGCCGGTGACATGGGCCATGCCGCGCACAGAGAAAGCCGCTGTCTCTGCGACTGCGGCGAGCGCTTGCCTCACGTAAATGCGCGTGGGCCGGATCAGCGCTTCGCCCAGCGTTTCCCCGCCCAGTTCGTCAGGCCTCGCGACCAGAGCCAGCCTCAACCCGTCTTCGGTCAGCGCGCGCCGAGTCAGGCTGTAGCCGTTGCTGTGCAGGCCGGAACTCTTGAGGCCGATTATTGAGTCTCCCTCGCGTATGCCGCTCCCGTCGATTATCCTTTCGTTGTCCACTATCCCTACGGCAAACCCCGCCAGGTCGAAGCCTCCCGGAGGATATAGGCCGGGCAGTTCGGCGGTCTCGCCGCCCAGGAGGGCGCACCGGCTCTCGGCGCAGCCGTCAATGACGCCTTCAATTATCTCGCCCGCCATCGCCGCGTCCAGCTTGTCGCAGGCGATATAGTCGAGGAAGAAGAGCGGGGAAGCGCCGCAGGTCACGAGGTCGTTTACGCTCATTGCCACGAGATCCTGCCCGAGGCCCCTGTATTCGCCAAGCGCCTCCCCGAGCAGGAGCTTCGTGCCGACTCCGTCCGTGCAGGCCGCTATCGACCTGCCGCCGCCGATGCTGTGGAGGCCGCAGAACCCGCCTATGCCTCCCGATTCCGGCAGTTCTCCCTTCCGGCGGCGGAGCGCTCCCTTTATGGCCTCGATCCACGCGTCTCCGGCGTCGATGTCTACCCCGGATTCCCTGTAGTTCATGAAGCGGTCTTGCCCCTCCCGGAGAGACGCCTCCATATCTCCTCATAAGCTCCCAGCACATCCCCCAGATCCTTGCGGAAGCGGTCTTTGTCCAGCCTGTCGCCTGTGGAGGCGTCCCAGAAGCGGCAGGTGTCCGGCGATATCTCGTCCGCCAATAGCAGTCTGCCGGACGAGTCCTTGCCGAACTCCAGCTTGAAATCGACCAGGATGACGCCGAGCGGCTCGAACAGCTCCTTCAGGGCATCGTTCACTCGGAGCGTTATTTTTTTTATCGCCGAGATTTCGTCCTCCGTCGCCCAGCCGAAGAGGAGCGCGTGATCCTCCGTCACGAGAGGATCACCGAGGGCATCGTCCTTGTAATAGAACTCCACGAGCGGGCGCGGGAGCCTCATGCCCTCATCTACCCCCAGCCGCTTGCAGAGCGAGCCCGTCGTGATGTTGCGCACGACCACCTCCAACGGCAGTATCGTCACCATCACCGCGAGCTGGCGCAGCTCGTCTATCCTCTCTATGAAGTGCAGCGGGATGCCTTTTCCGGCGAGGAAGCCAAAGATCTCGGAGCTTATCAGGTTGTTGAGTCTGCCCTTGCCGGACATCTCAGCCCTCTTCTCGCCGTTGAAGGCCGTGAAGCTGTCCTTGTACTCGATTATCGCCTTGTCATGGTCTTCAGTGCGAAACAGCTTCTTCGCCTTGCCCTCGTAGATCTGTTCCTTCTTAGTGTACGCAGCCAAGAGAACCCCTCCAGAAAGTGACGTCCCCGCTATTTTCACATAGCCCGCCCGCAGAATCAAGAGTAAACTATAAAGGGTGCAGGGAGCCGGTTATCTGCCGGTTTTTTGGCGAGTGCGGCGTCCGAGGTTTAGGCCTCGTTCAGTTTTCGACGAACTCCTGTCCGCGCTTTGCCATCACCTTGAGTTCCGACGGGGCGAGCACCAGGTATTCCTCCCCGTCGTCCCCTTTTTTCATGTCCACCGTACCAGTCACCTCGACCCAGTCGTCCTGTTTCGGCGCGGTGTCCCCGTCGTAGAAGAACTCGAAGCCGGCTACGCCGTCGTTGCCGCAGCAGCCTGGGCCGTAGCGGATTACGTAACGTTCCGTCCGGCCGCTCTGTTCGTCCTTGAACTCGTCGTATATGCCCTCCAGCCTGACCGTCCTGCCAACGTACTCCGTCGGGTTGAGGTATATGTCGTTGCACTGCTGGATGAAAAATTTATCCCTTATCTCGACGACCGGGCCAGAGTCCGCGTAAGCGGGCGCACGCTGTTCCAAAGAAGGGGCGGTGCTTTCCTCTTGCTCCGGCTGGCCAGGCGTCTCGGGCGGGTCCGGCAGCGCGGTATATTCAAACCCGTCCCACGCTGCATCATCTTCGGCCTCCTCCGCGTAGTAGCCCTGCGGATATGGCGGATAATCCTCGTCGCCCTGGAAGAAGCCGTAGAGAGCGCCCCCGAGGAGAGGCAGACAGAAAAGAGCGAGAAATATTTTTTTCATGAACCACGCCTCCCTAGATTTTCAATCCCGCTTTGCCGGCCGCCGAGAACAAGATGAACGCGGCCAGGTTCACGACCACTATGCTGGCGCCGGCGGGAGTGGAGATGCCGAATGAGATGGCCATCCCTATGACGAAGCAGATCACGGAGAGGACGGCCGAGCATATAACGACGCACTTGAAGCTCGAAAAGACCCGCATGGCGGTGAGCGCGGGGAAGATAATGAGGCTGGAGATCAGCATGGCACCCATCATGCGCATACCGACCACTATCACCATAGCGGTCAGCCCCGCGATGAGCATGTTGTAGCGCGATGCGTCCGTGCCGGTAGCCTTGGCGAAATCCTCGTCGAACGTCACGGCGAATATTTTGTTGTACGACAGCACGTAGAGGACAAGCACGGCCACGGCGACAGCGATGCTCAGGTAAACGTCGCTCCTGCTCAGGGCGAGTATGGCGCCGAACATGTAGTTGCAGACGTCAGCGTTCATCCCGGTAGTCATGGAGACGACTATGACGCCGATCGCGAGCGCGCTGCTCGAAATGAGCGCGATAGCCGCGTCTCCCTTGATCTTCGAGCTCTCGCTTATGCGCAGGAGCATGAACGCGGAGAAAAGGACTATCGGGATCGAGACCTCAAGCGGCGCCAGGTTGAGCGACATGGCGATGGCAAGCGCGCCGAAACCCACGTGGGAGAGGCCGTCCCCGATCATCGAGTACCGCTTCAGCACGAGCGTTACGCCCAAGAGCGCGGCGCACAGGGCGACCAGGATGCCGACCGCCATGGCGCGCACTATGAAATCATATGACAAGAGCTCCGCGAATAGCGCGATCAGGCTACTCATCGTCCGTCCCTCTCAGCCCCCTGTAAAAATCGGATGCCGCGTACTGCTCGGCAGAGCCTAAGAAGACCGCCTTCTTTTGCAGGTGCAGGATCTTGCTGCCGTAACGGACGGCGCTCTTCAAATCGTGGGAGATCATCATGACCGTCTTCCCGCTCCGCCTCTCGCTTTCGAGCAGGTCGTACATGTCTGAGGCCATCGCAGGGTCAAGCCCTGTCACCGGCTCGTCGAGCATGATCAGCTTGTCCGCCGCCGTAAGGGCGCGTGCCAGCAATACGCGCTGGCGCTGGCCGCCCGAGAGATCCCTGTAAGACTTGCGTTTGAGCGAGGTCACGCCGAGGCGCTCCATGTTGAGCTCCGCGCAGGCCTTGTCCGCCTTCCCGTAGAATGAGAACGGGCCGTGCCTGCCGCAGCGCCCGGAGAGGACGACCTCGCAGACGCTCGCCGGGAAGTCGTTTCGGACGCCGGCCTGCTGCGGCAGGTAGCCGATCTCGGAGCGGCTGAGACCGTCGAACGTTATCTCGCCGGAACTCGGCTTCAGGAGCCCCAGGACGCACTTCATCAGCGAGCTCTTGCCGGAGCCGTTCTCGCCGACCACGCAGAGGCAGTCCCCCGCTTCCACGTCGAAGGATACGCCGTCCACTGCGGCCTTGCCATCATACGACACGCTGACGTTCCGGCAGCTTATCACTAGCAGAGGCCCTTTCTCGGGTTCGGGGCGTTTTTCTTCATCAGGGAGAGGCAAGTCTCGCCCGACACGAAATCTGCTTTCGTCAGGTTATGACAGGAACACGGTGCCAGAGCCTTCGCTCCGGCCTGCCCCATCTTGCGGAATTTGCTTTCGATAACGGCCACCCCTCTCTTTGCATAGACATACCATTATCTCCCGCGCGTTTTGTTTTGTCAAACTGCGTGGATCCGCGGATCTTCCGCGGCACTTTCGCTCGGTCAGGCGCTTTCCTTCACCCCGAACACCTGGCGGAGGTACGCCATGAAGGCGGCTGGAAGTCGTTCACAAAATAATCCACTTATGATATATTCTACTTATTGAATATATCATAAGGAGACTTTGCGATGTCGCTTAAATATGGGTTGCTGGGCTTGTTGAATTATGGCAGCTTGACAGGATACGAATTGAACAAGGCGTTCAACGCATCGCTCGGATTCTTCTGGCAAGGGCAGACGAGCCAAATATATCGAGAGCTTGTCTCTATGGAGCGTTCTGGCTGGCTCGTCTCGGAACGCATTGTCCAGAAGGATAAGCCGAACAAGAAATTGTATACCATCACAGGCGAAGGCAAACAGGCGCTCGCAGAATGGCTGTCGGACGCCAGTGGCGCGATAACTGAGGCGCTGTGTGTCAGGAACGCTTTTCTCATGCGCCTGTTTTTTGCGGGCGAAATGCCGCCGAGCCACGCAATTTCCATGCTCCGCGAATTTCGCGGGCAGTGCGGGCTGGCGTTGGAAACGCTTGGCGATACCTCGCGGAGTATCGCCGAATACAGCGAGTCCGTGCCTGACGAAAACAAGAGCAGATACTGGCGCATCGTAGCCATGTTCGGCGATGGTTACTATCGCGCCGAACTGGAATGGGCTGACAAAGCGCTCTCAATGCTGGAGGGCGGCGGATGAACGTGCTCGTAATCAATGGCAGCCCGAAGGCGGAAAACAGCAACTCCATGAAGCTGACGCGGGCGTTTTTGGACGGAGCTCGCTATGACGCGGACGTAATCTGCGCTGCGAAGCTCGAAATCAAGCCCTGCCTGGGTTGCTTTGCATGTTGGGAGGCAACGCCTGGGGAGTGCGTCATAAAGGACGCCGCGGCTCAGACCCTGAATAGAATAATTGGCGCGGATGTCATTGTCTGGAGCTTCCCGCTGTATTACTTTTCTGTCCCTGGCACGCTCAAAAACCTCATAGACCGTCAATTGCCGCTTTGTTTACCGTTTATGTCGGACGATGCGAGCGGCGGGCACAAGCCACGCTATGATTTATCGCACCAGAGATATGTCGTAATTTCGACATGCGGTTTTTGGACGTGTGAGGGTAACTACGGCAGCGTGACGGCCATGTTCGACCGCATGTACGGCAACGAAAATTACACGAAAATCTTTTGCGGGCAGGGAGAGCTGTTCCGTGTCCCAGAGTTGAAGACCAGAACGGACGCATATCTTGAGATTGTCCGGAGAGCGGGTGCGGAGTTTGCCGGAGGCGGGATAACGACGGGGACGCAAGCTGAACTCGCTTCGCCGCTTTACGCGCGCGAAGCGTTTGAACTGATGGCGGACGCCTCATGGGGAACGCCAGGAAATGAAGCCCAGGCAACTGACGGCGCTTTGCGCTTCACAAGACAAATGGCGGCGATGTACCGTCCAGACGGCAAAGAGCGCGTCTTGGAGTTCCGCTTTACAGACATTGGCAAAACCTATCAGATAGCGCTTATGCCGCGAGGTGCCAGCGTGATAATCGATGACTTCAGGCCTTGCGCCACGCTCGTGGAAACGCCCTATTCGCTCTGGCGGTCCGTCGCGCGGGGCGAAATATCTGGGCAGGACGCGCTATTCCAAAAAAAATACCGCGTTTTCGGCGATTTTGATGTGCTGTTACGCTGGGACGAATTATTTTGCGGAGCGTCCGCCGACCCGCAACGAAGCGGGTGTGAAAAGCGCCTCAAAACAAATATGGCCGTATTGCTCACGCCGTGGATGACCATATGGGCAGGGTTTGCGGCTGGCCCTGCAATCGGCGGGGCATTGGGGATAATGGCGGCGGCGGTTGTCCCTCTGGCCTGGCTAGCGTTCAAGCCGACGATATTTGAACGGGCCAGCGTGCCGATTGTTGCCGTGCTTTCCCTCTTGGCGCTCATCGGCGCTGACATGCGCATCATCGTCCTGGCCAGTTACGGAATGTTCGGCCTGATGTGGTCCGTCACGGCTTTCGCCAAAGTCCCTCTGACGGCGCATTACTCGCTGAATAGACACGGTGGCGACAAAGCTCTCCTGAACCCGTTATTCATACGCACTAACCGTATCCTGACCGCTTGCTGGGGCGTTTTGTATCTGCTGATGCCGTTTTGGTCGTATGGGCTTATGACGACTGCCGCCGCTCACTTTGCCTGGCTCGTCAATTTGGCAGCGCCTGTCGCAATGGGCTGGTTCACCGTGTGGTTCCAAAAGTGGTATCCGGTTAAATTTCTGCGTCATCTGTCAAGCGGAAGCTAGTTTGATCGTCTGTGGCACGGCTGCTCTCCGCCTGGCACCTGCGTAAATCCGCGAACCCTTTGCGGAGTTTTCGCCTGGTCAGGCGCTTTCCTTCACCCCGAACACCTGGCGGAGGTACGCCATGAAGGTCGGATCGACGCCAGTGGTCTTGCCGGGGGAGTCGGAGATTTTGGCGACGGGCTGTCCGTTGCAGATCGTCATCTTCATCACGATGTTGAGCGCCGGGATCGGCGTGTCGTTCGTCAAGTTCGTCCCGATGCCGAAAGAGGTCTGTATGCGTCCCTTGAAGTACCTGTATATGGCTATGGCGCTCCGGAGGTCGAGGCTGTCGGAGAATACCAGGCGCTTCGTGCGCGGGTCGATGCGCAGTTTTTTGTAGTGTGCGATCACCTTCTCCCCCCACTCGTAAGGGTCGCCGGAGTCATGCCGGAGCCCGTCAAAGAGCTTCGCGAAGTAAAGGTCGAAGTCGGCCAGGAAGGCGTCTATTCCTATCACGTCCGTGAGGGCGGTGCCGAGGTCGCCCCTGAACTCCTGCACCCACGCCTCCAGCGACGCCTTCTGGAAGTCGCGCAGCCTTATGCCGAAAGCCTGGAACGCCTGCATGTACTCGTGCGCCATAGTCCCGACGGGCGTTATGCTCAAGTCCTTCGCGAGCAGCACGTTCGACGTCCCCTTGAAGTGATCCGGCAGATCGCGCGCGAACGTGCCGACCACCTCCCTCTGCCACGCCCCGGAATACCGTCTCCGCAGCCCGAAGTCGAAGAGGATGAACGGCGTCGCCGGGTCTGAGTCGGCGAGTTCGCGGCGCAGGTACTCCACCTTGCCCGCCAGTCTCTCCCGTGCCTCCTCTAAAATGCCCTCCTGCCGCAAGCGGCGATAGTACAGCTCGCTCACGATGTAGAGTATGTAGATCTCAAATCCCATCACGTGGACGAGCGGGCCAGACGCGCGGATACTGAGGTCATGTCCGTCGCGGCTTATCTCCACGAACCGCCGCTGAAAGCGGAATACGGTGAGAAAATCGATGAAGTCGTCCTTTATATAAGAGAGTGTGCTGAGGTAGTCCAGCTCGTCCTGGGTGAAAAAGAGCGTACAGAGGTTCCCGACTTCCCTGTCTACATCGTCCGCGAGCTCCGCCAGCGGGTACTCCGGCTCGTTGCGGCAGAGGAACGTATACTCTGCCCGCGCGCCAGGGTGGCTGTGCATGAGGGCCTGCCACATGCTGAACTTGTAGAGGTCGTTCTCCAAAAGGCTCTTTACGACCGGCTCACCGCATTCCTCGCCGCAATTGCAAAAATCATACATCCTCAACGTCTCCTGTTCGCGTTTATTCGCTTCGCATCCGCGCCGCATGGGTGCCGTGCGTGTAATTATGCGTCAATCGCGAAATAAAGCAAGGGCGATCAAGCCGCCTTGCGAGTTTTTACGGTTTGACTGGTCTTATTCGTCACGTTTGACATGGGACGCTTTTAGTAGCTTGTAATGTTTTATAAAGGCGATATACAGATACACAAAGGCGCAGAGGATTATCGCTGACCAGGAAAAAAGCGCGAAAAAAGTGACATCCAGCTCACCCGAATCCCAAATAGACACTAACCCCCACGCTATAAACTGGGGGCCTGGAATGAAAGGCAAAAAATGGCTTATCAGGAAAGTTACGGCCAGTATCAATGAAAATTCCAATAACGAACATGTCGGTCTATTCCTAACAATCATTCGCGTAACTTCGCAAAAAACGAACAGCCAAAACGCCACGCTGATGAATATTATTAACGTGTCTCTCCAAGAATAGGACTTATCGAGGAAGGGCAAAATATAAAAAACCAGTACATAAGCCCCGCAGATAAAAGCCCAGGCGGCTGCGGCTTTGTTGAAAAACCATCTCGGCATGTACTTGCCCTCCAGATTACTGGCTGACCCACTGATTCGGATCGGCAGGTGGTAATTTCAGCCTAGCGCGCGAGGCTACCTCCCCACTCGACGACTGTAAATCCCTTCCGCTCGAATGGGGTCAGTTCCTGCGGCGGTACGTCTATCGGTGCCATCAAG
>JAISFV010000038.1 GCA_031263445.1 Synergistaceae bacterium
CGGATCTTGTTTTTCTCGACGTGGGCGAGCTGCCGCTCGATGGCGTCCCCTGACCACATCCCAGACTCGTTGAGCAGGGTGCTGGCCGTGTGGCGGAACCCGTGTACGGTCATCTCGTCCGGGCCGTAGCCCATCGTGCGCAGCGCGGTCAGAAGCGCTAGGTCTGAAAGCGGCCTGCTGCCGGATCTCGTCCTGACGGAAGGGAAGACATGCTTTCCGTGTCCCGTGTGGCCCCTCAGTTCCGCAAACGCTTCCACGGCCTGTCGGGACAGCGGGACGAGGTGATCGCGTTTCATCTTCATGCGCGGCGCGGGGATGAACCACTCCGCCTTTTCCAGGTCTATCTCTGGCCACACCGCATGGCGGATCTCCTGCGAACGTAAGAACGTGAGCGACAAAATGACAAGTCCAAAGCGGACTGCGATACTCCCCGGATAGGAGTGAATAGCGCGCAAAAGTCCCCCGAGTGCTTTCGTGTCTCTGATGCTGGCTAAGTGTCTCACTGGATGGCTCACTAGCGCGTCTCTGAGATCCCCCGACGGATCCCTGGACGCCCTCCCGGTCGCCACCCCGTATCTGAACACCATCCCGCATAAGTTAAGCACCCTGTGGGCTGTTTCGAACGTGCCGTTCTCTTCGATTCGCCTGATGATCCCAAGCAAGCGAGGTGCGCCCACCTCGTCCGGCTGTGCGTTGCCGATGTACGGGAGGACGTATTTCTCCAGCCTCATCCCCAGAGCGTATAAATATTTTTCACTCTTGTTTTCGGCCTTTTTCTTTCCCATCCATTCAATCGCGATGTCAGCGAACGTCGGGGCGGTGTTATCCAGTTTTCGGATGTCCCTTTCCACTGCCGGGTCTATGTTGTCAACGAGGAGCCGTCTTGCCCCGTCGCGCTTCTGCCTGGCCTCCTTCAGGCTCACCAGCGGGTAGTCGCCGAACGTGAGCGTGTTTTCCTTCCCTTTGATCCAATACCTCATACGCCATACCTTTTTCCCAGATGGCCTGATTTCCAGATAAAGGCCGTGCGAATCTTTCATCCTCGTGACTTTTTTTGACTGTCTGGCGTTCTTGATCTCGAATTCCGTCAACGGCATTTACAAGGCCTCCCGAGTTTTCTTTGGTTCCCGAAATTTACCCAGGGAGCCAGGAATTTACACGGTATTTTACACGGTGAATGGATATATTCAAGAGTCATAATGTTTACTGATGGTGAAGTATTGAAAGAAGGAAAGTCGGTATAATTCAGGATATTTATCGTCTATTAGTTATCGTTAAGTAATAAACATCTCCTTTGCCAGGAAGATCACCGCGAGGGCGAACATGATGGGACTCACTTCACTGGCCCGGCCTGATGTCAGCTTGACGGCGACATAGGTGATGAATCCGTACTCTATGCCTGTCGCGATGCTGTATGTGAACGGCATGACGAAAACGGCCGTCACAGCCGGCATTGCCTCGGTCCAGTCCGCGAAATCGATGTTCCTTATGTTCATGAGCATGTAGATACCTACGAATATGAGCGCTGGAGCGGTGGCGCAAGCCGGAACGACGCTTATGAGCGGGTTGAAGAATATCGCGAGCAGGAAGAGGATCCCCGTGACGAGGGAGGCCAGGCCGGTCCTGCCGCCCACGCCGATGCCGCTCGCGCTTTCGACGTAGCTGGTCACGGTGGATACGCCCAAGAGCGCCCCCGCAGTCGTACCCACGGCGTCCGCGAAAAGGGCCTCCTTGGCCTTCGGCAGGTTCCCGTTTTTGTCGAGGAGATCCGCCCTGCTCGCGATGCCGACCAGCGTACCCACGGTGTCGAAGAAGTCTACGAAGAAGAACGTGAACACGATGACCCAGAAATTCGCTATGACGGGATCGCTCAGGTTTAAACTGAGCATAGAGAAGTCCAGCTTCGCGAATATCGGGGCGATGGACGGCGGCATGGAGACGACGGACGCAGGGATTTTCGCGACGCCCATGGCGATCGCGGCGGCGGTGGTCGCTACTATGCCCCACAGTATGGTGCCCCTGATCCGTAGCGCCTCGAAGGTGCAGATGAAAACAAGCCCGAACAGCGTGAGGATAGGCTGGACGTTGCCCCGCAGCCCGGCGCCCGTCACGAGCGTCGCCGCGTCCCCGACCACGATGCCGCCGCCCTGGAAGCCGATGAAGGCGATGAAAAGGCCGATGCCGGCGGAAATGCCATGCTTTAACGACATCGGTATCCCGTTTACGACATTTTCACGGACCTTGGTGAAGGTGAGCACGATGAAAATTATCCCCTCGACGAACACAGCAGCCAGCGCGGATTGCCAAGGCACCTTCATGCCCATCACGACGGTGAATGTGAAGAACGCGTTCAACCCCATGCCGGACGCGAGCGCCACAGGGTAGTTTGCCAGAAACGCCATCAGGAACGTCGCAAACGCAGCCGCGAGGCAGGTGGAGACCATGAGTGCGCCGAACGGCATCCCCGCTTTTGAGAGTATGTCCGGGTTTACGAATATGATGTAGGCCATCGTCATGAACGTGGTAACGCCGGCAGCCACCTCTGTCCGAACGTCGGTGCGCCTCTCCTTCAGCTTAAATTGCCTTTCTATCCAGTAGTTCATCCGATCACCCCAAAAAGAAATGCACAACTATGAATGACCGCGTCATACAGTTCACTGCGGCACATAGTTAATGTCATACTAATTCAGCAATTATGCAAAGGCAAAAATACCCTTCACTCGGTGAACAGATCTAGTCGTCCGCCGCCCGCAATGTTCACGTACCCCTGGTCTGTCAGCTTCAGTTCCGGTATCACGGAGAGCGAGAGAAAGCTCATCGCCATAAATGGCTGAGGCATGGCTGCCCCGAGCGCTTCCGCAGCCTTCGATACCTCAGCGTGCGCGGCGCACAGCGCTGGCGCGTCGAGGTCGCTCATCAGGCCGCCTATCGGCAGAGGCAGGGACGCGATCACATCGTCGCCGCAAGCAGCCACGAGGCCGCCTCCTTCAGCCAGGCAACGCAGCGCGGTCAGCATCGAGCGGTCATCCGCTCCGATTACGACGTAGTTGTGGGCGTCATGTGCCACAGAAGAGGCAAGCGCCCCCCTCTTCAGCCCGAACCCCCTGACAAACCCGACCGAGGACAGCCCGGAACCCCTGTTCTTCTCGACGACCGCCATCTTGATCACGTCCCGCTCCGTGTCGGACTCGATATACCCGTCCAGAACCTTCGGGGACAGGACGAGCTCCCTTGTGACGACCAGCCCCGGAAGCGCCTCTATGACCCTTATGTCACCGTCCCGCGCCTTGACTTTGAAAATCTCTCCGCCCTGCGTGATTTCGAGCTTCGGGGTTTGAGGCAGCGGGTGATACGCAGGGGCTGCGGCGAAGAGCGCCTTTCCAGATTCAGCGGCGAGCCGGCCTCGCTTCCATACGCGGAGCGCGCGGCACTCCTCGACCGAATTCACCATTACGATGTCGGCAATCCTCCCCGGCGCTACGGCGCCCCTGTCCCACATCCTGAAATAATCGGCGGGATTTATGGTAACCAGTGCTAACGCTATGATCGGCCTTATCCCGTTCCCGACCAAGAGGCGCACCTTGTGGTCCATGTGTCCGTCCGCGAGGACGGTGCCTGCCGTCAGGTCGTCGCTCACCGCCATGCACCGCGCGTAGCGCGCCTCGTCCTCAAGGATTATCTTCGCCGTCTCCGCAAGGTTGTGTTCGGCGGCCCCCTCCCGCAGCATCACCCACACGCCGCGCCGCAGCTTCTCCAGCGCCTCCCAGGCGAAGCTGCTCTCATGGTCTCCGTCGCAGCGCGACAGCAGGTAGGCGCATAGCTCCTTGCCCGCGACCCCGGGCAGGTGAGCCGTCTTGACCCTGTCATGGGAAGCGAGTACCTTGCCCCAGGGCAGCCCGTCGCCGGACAGGATCCCCGGATAGTTCATCATCTCCCCGAGGTGAGAGCACCATCCCTTAGAGTAGCACTCCGCTACCCCGAGCGCGCCTATCTCCTTGTAGGGCGTTTCGTACATGGACGCAGGCACGCAGGACGGCGCGCCGAAGAACACGTCGAGCGGCGTCCGCAGCGAGTCCTCCCACATGAACTCTACGCCCTCCAATCCGCACGTGTTCGCGATTTCATGCGGGTCAGGAAATATAGTGGTCGTCCCCAGAGGGAGGACGGCGGCCGCGAACGCGGACGGGCGCAGCATGGAACTCTCGATGTGCAGGTGGCCGTCTATCATACCCGGAATGAGGACTTTGCCGGACGCGTCGACGACCTCGACGCCGCTGTACCCGCTCCCGACCCCTACTATGATGCCGTCCTTAACCGCGATGTCGGCCTCCTCGTACTCCAGCGAGAGGACGTTGGCCACTGTCCCTCCCTTGATGAGAAGGTCACATGGCGCGCGGCCCATCGCGGCGTCGAGGAGATCTCTCATGGCCGTGCCTCCGTCAGTAGCCCAGGTCCTCGCCCACTATTATGACGTGCGTATCCCGCCCGAAGGTCGGCCTTTCGAGGATCAAGACGGCCCGGCACATCCTGTCCGGGGACTTGCAGTCCACGCAGTGCCCTATTTTGGTGCAGGGCGTCTGTGAGCCGATCCGCAGCGCGTTCGCCGGGGTGGAGATATCACGCGCCCTGGCCAGCGCGCCCGCGAGATCCGGCATGGCCTTGTTCACGCTCACGACATAGAGCACGCTGCCGGTCCCCCACGACATGGCAGCGACCCGGTTTCCAGTGCCGTCGATGTTGACCATCTTGCCGTCATAGGTAATGGCGTTGCTGCTCGTGACAAACCAGTCGGCTGAGTTCTCTTCCTTCAGCCGCCCTGCCCTGTCCCCCGCCGCAAGGTTCGGATCCCAGTGTTGATACACTGCGCACTTTTTGGCCTCTAGCTTTTCTACCAGCCCGAGCTGCCTTACGGTCACGGTCCCCGGAATCCCTACCGACGCGCCTTCCGGGATCATGTCGAGGGCAAGTTTCGCCGCGTCCGCCGCGAACGGCGCGTAAACTGCCGACTTGTAGCCATTTGTCAGAAACGCCGCGCACAGTTTTTTGCCAAGCGCTTCCCTTGCTTCACGCGCAAACGAACTGAAATCTCCCACCGCGAATCCCTCCTGAGATAACGATCAAATTAAGAACAGGCAGATTTATTGTCAGAAACCTAAAGAGTGAAGATACAAACCCCATGCAACGTCCAGCAATTTGCCGTTTGTCGCGTCTTCGCCGGTACTGCGGCGCGCTTGCTTCGTTCGCAATCTCTTGCATTACCAGCAAATCCGCGCCAAACGGCAGTTTAGGCAAACTGGTCAGCACATCACTGCCCCTGCGCCTCCACGAACTCCTTGATCGAGGCGGCGCCGTCCTTCAGGTCGGACTCCGAACACGCGTAGGACATGCGCACATAGCCCGGGGCCGAAAAAGCCGCGCCAGGCACGAGCGCCACGTATTTCTCCTCCAGCAGCCTCCGGCAGAACTCCATGTCGTCGGGCAGACCGGTGCCCCTGATGTCGATAAATATATAAAACGCTCCGTCCGGCGACGCGAACTTGAGGGGCTTTATCTCCGAAAGCAGCCCGCAGATGAGATCCCTGCGTCTTTCGAACGCAGCTCGGTTCCTTTCGACCTCGTCCTCAGCCTCGTTTATCGCCGCAGCCGCTGCCCATTGAGCTATGGACGAGGCGTTCGAGGTCAGATGGCTCTGGAGGCCGTCAATTTTCTTTATCGCCTCGCTTGGCCCGAGCGCGTAGCCTATCCTCCATCCGGTCATGCTGTACGTCTTGCTGACGCCGTTCGCTATGATCACGCGGTCCCGGATCTCGGGGGCCGCCTGTAAGATGTTTACGTGCCTCGCGCCCCCGTATGTGAGCCGCTCGTACACCTCGTCGAAAATGATCCACAGGTCGTATTTTACGGCAACGTCAGCCAGCATACGAAGGGTTTTTGCGCTGTAAACAGCCCCGGTCGGGTTGCAGGGGGTGTTTATGATCATGCCCCTCGTCCTGCCCGTTATGCTTTTATCGATCTCAGTCAGCGAGGGGGAGAAGCCGTTTCCCGACGTATCGACCGGCACGGCCCGCCCGTCGGCTAGCTTGATCTGCTCCACGTAGCTCACCCACGCCGGCGTGAATACCAAAACCTCGTCCCCCGGGCCTGCCAGCATCTGGACAGTCTCGTAGAGCATGGTCTTCAGCCCGCTCGTCACCAGGATCTCCCCTGCGGAGTATTCTAGCCCGAACCGTTTTTTATAATAACCCGCTACGGCCTTTTTCAACTCGCCGATGCCTGAGTTTGGCGTATAGTGGGTCTCTCCGCGCTCGATAGCCTCTATCGCGGCCTGACAGGCTGCCTGCGGGGAACCAAAGTCCGGCTCTCCGGCGCTGAACGAAAGAACAGGCTGCCCCTGTGCCTTGAGTTCCTTGGCTTTGTCCGAAATGGATAGAGTAGCTGATGGGCTGATAGATATCGCGCGCTGTGAAAGTTTCAAGAAACACATCTCCCCGCATAAAAAGTGTTGACCGATTATAAAAAATAAAACGCGGGGTGTCTATAATGAAACCACGCGATCAGATGCCGTTATAGCTGTCCTGGCGGATACGTATATTTGCTGGCTTCCGGTATGGACAGACTGGACAGTTTTCACCGTGCCGGCCGATGAAGCCCCTCACCAGTCCCGGTGCCGCCGATCTTATCCCGTCACGCTTTTGCCACTTGTATTTTACTGCCATTTGAGTTTTAATATGGACATCGCTCGTTAATCAAATTTATGGAGGGGATGTCAGGTGGCAAATCGTTTCGTGCTGAATGAGATGTCGTATTTTGGCGCAGGTGCTATTTCGGTTCTCCCAGGAGAACTCAAGGACAGAGGCTTCAAAAAGGTCCTGCTGGTCACTGACAAGGATCTGATCAAGTTCAAGGTAGCGACTAAAGTTGAGGACGTGTTGAAGGAAGCCGGCATCAAGTATGAGATTTTCGACGATATCAAGCAGAACCCGACGGTCGAGAACGTAAAAGACGGAGTAAAGGCGTTCAGGAACGCGGCGGCTGAGTGCATCGTGGCCGTGGGCGGCGGCTCGTGCATGGACACGGGCAAGGCCATCGGCATCATCTCAAACAACAAGCAGTTCAGCGACGTGCTCTCCCTCGAAGGCGTCGCGCCGACGGAAAAGAAGAGCGTCCCACTCATCGCCATACCGACGACGGCCGGGACGGCGGCGGAAGTAACCATCAATTATGTCATCACTGACGTGGCGAACCGCCGCAAGTTCGTCTGCGTCGACCCGCACGACATCCCGGTCCTTGCGATTGTGGACTCCGATATGATGCAGTCCATGCCCAAGGGCCTCAAGGCGGCCACCGGGATGGACGCGCTCACCCACGCGATAGAGGGTTACCTGACAAGGGGTGCGTGGGAACTCTCCGACATGGTCGAGATTAAGTCCATCGAGCTGATCGCCGCCAACCTCAGGGCGTCCGTCCTCGAAAACGACGGCAAGGCCGCAGAAAAGATGGCCTTAGGGCAGTATATAGCGGGCATGGGCTACTCGAACGTCGGCCTCGGCGCCGTTCACGGCATGGGACACCCCCTGGGCGGGTTCTACGATATCCCGCACGGGGTCGCCAACGCCCTCCTTCTGCCCTACGTGATGGCGTTCAACGCCCCGGCCTGCGGCGAGAAATTCCGCGATGTCGGGCGCGCAATGCGCGTCCCGGGGATCGACGAGATGTCGCTGGAGGAGGCTCAGAAGGCCACGGTAGCCGCTGTCCGGCAGCTCTCGATCGACGTTGGCGTTCCAGAGAAGCTGCATGAACTCGGCGTCAAGGAAGAGGATCTGACGGCGCTCGCCGCAGCCGCGATAAAGGACGTCTGCACGCCCGGCAACCCGAGGGATGTGACGGAAGCGGATCTGCTGGCGCTTTATAAAGAAGCCTTCTGACGTTTCGGGAAACGCTGATTGTCAGGATACGAGGAGCAGCCCGCTTACGCATCTGTACCGCGAAGATTGGGCTGCTCTTTTTTGAGGAATCGCTATGAGGTGATTGAATGAGTGAAAAGGAAGTGCATAACGTCGACGCGATAGGCTGGATGATACTGGACGAACTGCAGAAGAACGGCCGCGTCTCGTTCAAGCAGCTCGCGGAAAAGGTAAAGCTCTCCCCGACAGCCGTGATCGAACGGGTCAAGCGGATGGAGGAGGAGGGGATTATCACGGGGTACGGCGCAGTCATAGACCCTCGCAAGGTCGGCTATAACCTTTCCGCGATAATAAGCCTGTCCGCCAACCCAGGCAGCGAGCAGATAATAAACGAGTCGCTCGCGTCGATCCCGGAGGTCCTGTCTTGCTGGTCGCTCACCGGCACCAATGACTTTATGCTGGAGATACAGGTACCGTCGCTGGAGTTTTTGGAGGAGCTGCTCACGGAGCTGGCCCATCACGGCAAGCTCATGACGAGCATCGTCCTGCCCAGCTCAGAAAAACGGCGCATAACCCAGCGCCCGCGAATGAGCCTGACGGATTAATTTACGGCAAAACGCGCGGCGGCCTCCCATGCCCTGAGGCCGCCCGCAAGGCCGTTTTACAGAACAGCCGCGCCTCGGACGAACTTGGCGATGACGTCACGGTCGCTTGAGAGATAGACGGCGCGGGCCAGGCGTTCCTTTATGTCAAAGGGGGAGGGCGACGGCATGTCGCTTTCGTCGATTACGACGGCGTCAAACTCGAAGCCCTCTGCGAACGTCCCGGCCTTGCCGAAAAAAGAACCCCCGCCGACCGTACCCAGGTAGAACACCTCCTCAAGAGAGAGCGGCCGGCAGTCTTGGTCGACCAGCCTCCAATACAGCTTCGACGCCTGTATCGCGTCTGACATGGCGCGGAGTATCGACGCGTGGCAGCCGCCGGCCACGTCGCTCCCGAGGCCCGTTTTCACGCCGCTTCGCAGAAACTTCCGCACAGGGGCGATGCCAGAGGCCAGGTTCATGTTCGACTGCGGGCAGTGCGCTACGTGGACGCCGTTGCGCTCCATGAGGGCGATCTCACGGTCGTCCGACTGCACACAGTGGGCCATGACGGTCGGGACGCCGCCGCCGAAGAGGCCAAAGGACGCGTAGGCGTCGCCGTAGTACTCGCTGCCAGGGCAGAGTTCCCTTACCCAGTCGCACTCGCTCTGATTCTCGCTGAGGTGCGACTGGAGCGGCAGGCTGTATTGCGCCTGGATCTCTTTGAGCCGCCGCATCAGGCCGTCGGAGCAGGACGGGATAAATCGCGGGGTGAGTATCGGCCTGGTGTTACTGTACCGACCCAGGCAATCCTCCGCCCAGCGCGCCGTGTCCTCCGCCGATTTTGCGG
>JAISFV010000040.1 GCA_031263445.1 Synergistaceae bacterium
GAGGAAATCCTGAAGAGGGCCGCGCCTTGTGCGGCCCTCTCGGTTTCTAATTCCGAATCAACTCGCCTATTTAAGCCCCTGACAATAAATTAGCCTTTCGCAAGCGCGTTGACAGCAACCACAAATTATAATATTATTGTCTTGCACGAAAGATTTCTTAAATTGGTAATTTTTTGCTTTTTTTTGTGCCTTTATCTGTCCTCCTTACCGCTTTAGTGATTAAGCATGAAGTTTTATGACGATACAGGAAGGAGAAAACCGATGATACGCATGACCCTGGTATCTGGCTTCCTTGGCGCAGGAAAAACTACGTTTGCAAACCTGTTGATGGATTACTACATCAGGACGGGGGAAAAGACGGCTTACGTGGTGAACGAATTTGGCGAGGCCGGCGTGGATTCCGCCCTGCTCGGGCAAAAGGGGTTCCAGACCGTAGACATAGTGGGGGGGTGCATTTGCTGTACGCTCCAGGGCAAGATCGGCGCCGCACTCCGCGAAATAATCGCCGAATTCACGCCGATACGGATCGTATTCGAGCCGTCCGGGATATTCATATTCGAAAAGTTCCAGGACGTCCTCAAGGGCGACCCCGTCCTTGACGGAAACTGCGAGGTGGACTGCGTCATAACGATTGTGGACAGCAATCACGTCACGGACGCGATGCTGGTCCCTGGAAATTTCTTCTCGAACCAGATCGCCCACGCCGATGTTTTAGCCCTGAGCAAGCTCGAATCGTACAAAGGGGACGTCGCCGAGCTTGCGGGTCGGCTCAAACCGCTCAACGAACGCGCGGATATTTTAGCGAAGCCGTGGGGCGGGCTCAGGGACAAGGACTTCGCCACGCTCGATTTCGGCGGGAGCATCGGAGTCAGCGCCGACGACCACGATGATGATGACGACGACGATCACCATCATGGAGGTCATAGTCACGGACACCACCGTCATGACGAGGACAGTCACGGACATGCCCACATCCACCCTGACGTGGATACTGTCACCATCGAGCCAAGGAGCTACGACGAAAAATCCGTCCGCGAGCTTGAGGCCATGTTGAAGGACGGCGCTTTCGGCGAAGTCTATCGTATTAAGGGAAGGGTGATTTACCGAGGCGAGCCCCGGATGCTCCAAGGGGTGTTTGACACGCTCAGGATAGAATCGCCTCCGCCTGGAGGGCCGTGCAGGCTGGTCTTTATCGGCAAGGGCCTCAAAGAAAAAAACATCGCTAAGTTCTGGGGAAATCTAAGAAACGCCGGTTAATTTACCCAGTTGGCATTTTGCCGCTCAGGAAGGCGGACACCGTAAGGGTTTCAATCTTTACCCTTTAGGCCCCTGACAATAAATCAGCCATGCCCTAATTCGCTTAAACAATTATGAATGGAGTTGGTTTTGTGAAAAACGACGCAGCGCACATCAAGGTTATAACCGCCTCCGGGGAACCGCTGGAACTCGAAGCCGCAGCAGGCTGGAATCTGCTCGAAACCCTGCGGGCGAACGACATATCCATCGCGGCCAACTGCGGCGGGCGCGGGACATGCGGCAAGTGCGTAGTCAACATAGACGATAAAGAACGGCTGGCGTGCCAGGTGAACGTCGCGGACGGAATGCGCGTCAAGGTCAAAAGCGGCGAGGAGAGCTTTGTCATAATAGAGGACTACGCCTCGGGCAAAAATCTGGCCGAGGCGCCGGACAACTTCGACAACCTATCCGTGGCCGTGGACATCGGAACCACGACGGTCGTGCTGCAGCTCATAGACTCCGTGAGCGGCAAGGCCGCCAGCACCAGGTCGTTTCTCAACCCGCAGAGGCAGTACGGCGAGGACGTGATATCCCGCATCCAGTTCGCCAACGAGGGCGGGCTCGAACTGTTGAGGGACGCCGTCAGGAAATCCCTGCTGGATGCGATAAAGTCCCTCTGCGCGGATGTCAAGGCGTCACCGGCCCAGTTGAAGCACATCTGCGTGGCCGGCAACACGACGATGATGTACCTCCTCCTCGGATACGCCTGCAACTCTCTCGGGATCTATCCGTTCGAGCCTGAGTTCCCCCACAAGGATAAATATACGTTCCTGGAGGTATTCGGCGCCGATGCCGACGGACCTCCTGTGTATCTGCTGCCGTGGGTGTCGGCTTACGTCGGCGGGGACATTACCGCCGGGTATCTCGACTGCCGCGGCAGCGACGGGGAGACGGTCTTTTTGATAGACATGGGTACGAACGGCGAGATGATGCTCTGGACGGGGGATAACGTGTTCTGCTGCTCCACGGCGGCCGGCCCGGCGTTCGAGGGGGGCGGCATCGCGTGCGGCACGGGCAGCATCCCTGGCGCGATCAGCAAGATAGAGCTCGCCGGAGACACATACGCCTATGAGACGATCGGAGGCGCCGAACCCGTCGGCATCTGCGGGTCAGGCGTCCTGGACGCCGCCGCGTGCCTGCTGGAAGCCGAGATCATCGACGAGACGGGACGGATGGACGACGATCACTTTGACGACGGTGTAACCATTGCGGCCAGGAAGGACAAAAAACCGATCCTGTTCACGCAAAAGGACATCCGCGAACTACAGCTAGCGAAATCGGCCATCAGGGCAGGGGTCGAAATCCTCATGTCAGAAGCGGGCCTCGGCATATCGCAGCTCGACGCGGTATACCTGGCGGGCGGCTTCGGGCAGAAACTGCGCATCGAGAGCGCCGTCAAGATAGGGATACTCCCCGAGGAGATGGCCCAAAAAGTCCGTTCCATAGGCAACAGCTCGCTGGGAGGGTGTGCGCGGGTGTGCAGGGATCTGGCACTGCTCGGCGAAGCGGGCGGGCTTGCCCGGAGGACCAAGGAGATGCCTCTCTCGACTCATCCGAAATTTCAGGACCTTTTCATGGACAACATGGCGTTCGGCGATATTTAAACCGTGCACGCCGCACACGTCCGTCAGGGAATCAGTTATCCAGGCCCTCGCGGCCTGGCGAGGCTTCCGATATTATGTTTTTTTCATGCCCTGGGCGTCGCTCCTTGGCCTGGCAACTTTCGTTGGTTTTTAATCTGGTATAATTCGCTGAAAATTTATAAATTTAACCGATTATTACCAAGATTTTTGCCCATTATTATGATAAAATTGAACTATCGGATTGAAGGCTACAGTTAAATAGGAGGCCGCCATGCCGCAGGCGACGAAAGAATGCTGTTACGATTTTAAGTTTGCGCTCGAATGCGTAAACGTCTATTCCAGATCGACCGGCCTGGGCTGTTCGGCGCTGAACAGCAAGGGAGAAGTGTTGCACGAGTCTGGATTAGGGTGCAGTCGCTGTGGAGTATGCGACGCAATTTGCGCAAGCAGGCCAAAATTCCATAATTTTGATACGGGAGTCTTGTATGAGAAGGGCTGTTTTGGCGACAGGCGCATCTCATCCTGCCCGAAGGGGCTTTATTATTTCTCCGCCCCGATTCCTGGCTGCGGCGGCGGCATAGCGAATATCGCGGCGGGGCCGTTTTTAATGACAGACATAGACGATTTTTTAGAACACGACTTTAAGCGGAAAAGACCGCTCGGCACTTCCAGGCTCAGACAGGCGGAGCGATGTCTGCGAGAAGTCCCGAGCATTGCGCCGGGCAAGGTAAACGCCCTGTCTAATCTGTTGTCCCTTATGGCAGGGTTCATCCGCAGCTCGTTTTCCGACATCGATTCAGACGTTCCAAGGTCTTTCCGGTGGCCCGCGCAGGGACAAGACGCCAGCGCTGCCGATGACGGCAAAGAGGCTGCGGATCTCCCCGAGTACCCTGTCAAGTCGGAAAAGAGATTGCTGGCCAGTATCCTCGACTCTGACAAACCCAAGGCACAGAAGAACTTGAACGAACTGCTGGGACATATACTGTTCTGTTCCGGCGGCGATTTCGACCTGATGAAATCGAAGACGTATGAGCTGCTCGTGCTGATATCGAGAGGGGCTATAGACGTCGGTGTCCCAGCCGACAAGGCATTCAGCATAAACCGCAGATTCTGGCGGGACGCTCAGACCATCGGGAATATGGACGAACTGTGCGTTTCCCTCTCGGAAGTGATGAACCGGTATATCGACTGCATATTCACTCTGTCGCACAAGAAAAATTTAGACGATATCAATAAAGCCGTTCAGTACATCTGGCAAAACTACTCAAATAAAATAACGCTGGAGGACGCAGCCAAGACAGTATATCTATCGCCGTCTTATTTCTGCAGGGTTTTTCAAAAAACAGTCGGCTGCAACTTCAACATGTACCTTAACAGGATAAGAATTGAGAAGAGCAAGCAACTGCTATTGCGGTATGACCTACGGATAGCGGATATCGTATCCATGGTAGGGTTTGAAGACCATAGCTATTTCACGAAGGTGTTCAAAAGAATCGCAGGCGTCTCGCCGACTCATTTCCGGAGGGCTGTAGAGGAGTGCGTGGGGGTTGCGAGGTACGCGAACGTAGTATAAATACATTTCAAGGAGGGGTTATGGACATGTCGGTGCTAGACCAGATTTCAGAGGAGCTTCAAAAGGGCAAGGCGAAGGCAGTCAAGGAACTAGTGCAGAAGGCAATCGACGAGAAGGTAAGCGCGAAGGACATACTTGAGAAGGGTTTGCTCGCCGGAATGGATGTAATCGGCGGGAAATTCAAGAACAACGAGGTATTCGTCCCGGAAGTCCTCGTTGCGGCGCGCGCAATGAACGCCGGCACGGAGCTGCTGAAGCCGCTGCTTGCCAGCGCGGGCGTGAAGGCGAGCGGCAAAGTCGTAATAGGCACCGTCAAGGGCGACCTGCATGACATCGGCAAGAACCTCGTCAAGCTGATGATGGAGGGCAAGGGGCTCGAGGTCATCGACCTCGGAGCCGGCGTGGACCCTGAGAAGTACGTCGAAGTGGCCGCCAAGGAAAACTGTCAGATCATAGCCTGCTCCGCCCTCCTGACCACCACTATGTGCGTCATGGGTGACGTGGTAGAGGCGGCGAAGAAGAAGGGAATCCGCGACAAGGTCAAGATCATGATCGGCGGCGCGCCCATCACGCAGGCTTTCTGCGACCAGATAGGGGCTGACGCGTTCACGGCAGACGCCGCCACTGCGGCGGATCTTGCCGTCAAGATCTGCGCTTGATGAGATAATATTAAATAGGTGAGCCGCTGATTAAAACACTTCAAAAACATTCAATCAGCGGCCCTTTTATTTTTCGTAAAACATGTTCGATACCGATCTGAAACCAAGGCCTGAAGTTAAAAGATCGCCGGTTAGCTGTTAGGCGTTAGGCGCCTGCTAAAGCGCAGCCTTTATGCGCCGTTAGGTACGCTGTTGACGCTCGATTGAAATCAAATTGGTTTGTGGCATGTGGTAAAATAAGAGGCACGTGGTAAAATAACGTTATATAATTTTATGTTGAAACAGGGGTCAGATATATGCCAATCAAGATACCGAATAATCTGCCGGCCGCCAAGACACTCTCCTCGGAGAATATTTTCCTGATGCACGAATTCCGCGCCGTCCACCAGGACATAAGGCCTCTCGAAATAGCGATTATCAACCTTATGCCCACGAAGAACGAGACGGAGATCCAGCTTTTGCGTCTGCTCAGCGGGACGGCCCTGCAGGTCGACGTCGAATTCATCCAGATGGCGACCCACGTCTCTCGAAACACGCCGGCCGAGCACCTGAAAGCCTTCTACAAAAGTTTTGCCGACATCTGTGATTCCTGTTACGACGGCATGATCATAACAGGCGCGCCGGTCGAGGCAATGCCATTCGAGGACGTGGACTACTGGCCGGAGCTTTCAGACATCATGGAGTGGTGCCGCGATCACGTCTATTCCACATTTCACATATGCTGGGGCGCGCAGGCCGGCCTGTACTATCACTACGGCATAGACAAACACGTGATGGCCGAAAAGCTGACCGGGGTGTTCCCTCACCGCAGCCTTGTACACAACCATCCGCTGCTGCGCGGCTTCGACGACGTTTATTACGCGCCGCACTCCCGCTATACAACGGTCCTAGCGGAGGACATAGCCTCTTGCCACGACCTCAGGCTGCTCTCGGTCTCAGACGAGGCCGGGGTATATATAGCCGCCAGCAACGACATGCGGAATATATTCGTGACCGGCCACTCCGAGTACGATTGCGCCACGCTGGCGGCGGAGTACGAGCGCGACGTCAAGTCCGGAGTGCCGACGCCTGTCCCGTCCGGTTATTTCCCGGACGACGACCCTGAAAATACGCCGGTCATGAGGTGGCGCTCCCACGCTAGCCTCCTCTTCTCCAACTGGCTTAATTTTATTATCTACCAGAACACGCCGTATGACCTTTCGTCGCTCAACAAAACAGCCATGCTTTCGCACGGGATGAGGTGCGCAGGGTGTTAAGGGAGTAGCGTCGGATGCCTATGGCAGATGAAGCCGCGCTCAAGGTGGCCGCGTTGCGCTGCGGCCTGCAATACGTAAACGGGACAAACACTGTCACCTACTTTAGCGCGGCGCTGTACGACTGACAAGATGGAACGTCCGACGCCCCTCTACCTGGACAACGGGGCAACCTCCTACCCAAAGCCTGACGCCGTGTATGACTCGATGGTCAGCTACATGCGCGGTAATGGCGCCAGCCCCGGCAGAGGCAACTACGCCCGCGCGATGGAAGCCGACAGGCTCGTCTATGAAACGCGCAAGGCCATAGCCGAACTCCTAGGCGTGCCGCGCCCAGGGCAGGTCATATTCACTTGCAACGCCACCGAGTCCATAAATATGGCGCTCAAAGGATACCTCAGACAGGGGGACAGGGTCCTCACCACCGGCTACGAACACAACGCCGTCATGCGCCCCCTCAAGAAACTGGAGGCCAGGCGGCAGGTGCAGGTAGAGCGGATCCCCTGCACGGCTGAGGGAGCGCTCGACATGACGGCGGCCAAGGCGAAGCTGAGGGAAGGCGTCCGGCTGCTGGCCGTCTCCCACGCCTCCAACGTAATCGGCTGCGTAACCCCGTTGGACGAGGCAGTGGCGGCGGCACACGAGTGCGGCGCAGCCGTCCTAGTGGACGCTGCGCAGACCGCCGGCGTCTGCCCCATCGACGTGACTGCCGTCCCTGTCGACATGCTGGCCTTCACTGGCCACAAGGGCCTTCTGGGACCGACCGGCACCGGAGGATTATACCTGCGGAAGGGCTTCGAACTCTCCACCTTAAAGGAGGGCGGAACGGGAGGGATGTCGCTGTCCCCGTTCCCGCCCGACGACCCGCCGGACCGCTACGAGGCCGGCACCATGAACATCAGCGGCATAGCCGGCCTCCACGCCTCCGTCAGATACCTGCTGGACATCGGCGTTGACGCCGTGCGCGCGCATGAGGCCGAACTGACCGGGCTGCTCCTTGACGGGTTCGAAAGCATCCCCCGGCTGACGTATTACGGACCGCGATCTGCGGGCCGCATCGGGCTCGTCTCGTTCAACATTGAGGGACATGACCCGCACAAGGTCTCGATGAGGCTGGACAGGGATTACGGGATAATGGTCCGTTCCGGCCTCCACTGCGCGCCGGAAGCCCACCGTCTGCTGGGGACGGCGCCGACAGGGGCAGTGCGGGCCAGCGTCGGGTATTTCAACCAGCCCTCGGACATCGCGCGCCTCGTTGGCGCGCTCGGCGAGATAGCGTCGCGGCCGCCTGACTGACGCCATGTTCCTTCAGTCCATCGACATACTGGACGTGGATCTCTGCGTCCAACTGCCCGACAAATTCGTGGCGCGCACCAGGGCCTCCGCTGACCTGAAGGAGATAATGCCGTACCTGAACGGCATGTTCAGGACATCTGTCTACAACCACGGCGACGGGTCGATCAAATTCACGAACGACAGGGTTGAGTACACCATCATAAACGACCAGGTGAACATAGCCAAGTTCGCGAACCGAACCGAGCTGCACGAGCTGCTGGACTGGCTGAGGGATCTTATTAACGACACCTACGAGAGCAGGGCCGAGATGACGCCGCTTTACGCCCGACGCAAACCCGTGCCGGTATTCTTTATATACAGCTTGCTCCCGGGGACAAACTGCCAGATGTGCGGAGAAAAGACATGCATGGCCTTCGCGGCCAGGCTGAACAAGCTGGAGGCGGACATTGACGCCTGCCCTCCTCTCTCGGGACAGGAATACGACGCCAGCAGACGCAAGTTGGAGGGCGCGTTTGCCTGATAAGCGAACGCCCCGGGCGGGCTTACCTGCCAGGCAGGATGAGGCCTCCCAAATAACCCGGAGGCCTCTTGATTGATTTGGGGATGCGCCGCGCGACTGCCCCGTTTTGAGTGGCTATTAAGAGCTGATCAGGTCAGCTATACCTGCTGCGGCAATTTTTCAAGCGCTCGCCCTCATCTCGTCGGCAATCACAACGGAGATGCACTTCATCGGGCACTTCGCGGCACACGAGCCGCAATTGTCGCACTTCGCCGCGTCTATTGAGGCAAGGTTCTTCTCGACTGTGATCGCCCCGGCAGGACACGCCTTGGCGCAGATGCCGCAGCCGATGCAGCCCGCTGCGCACACCCTCTTTACGTCAGGGCCCCTCCAGCCTGAGTTGCAGGTCACCCAGCTTACGGACTGTCTCGGTATGAGCTTTAATACTGATTTGGGGCAATTCGCGGCGCAAGTCCCGCAGCCGACGCATTTGTCAGGGTCAGCATACGCCAGGCCGTTCACCATGGAAAGCGCGCCAAATACGCAGACGCTGACGCACGTGCCAAACCCGATGCACCCAAAGGGACATGCATTCGCCGATCCGCCAGGGACTGCTGCGGCAGACCGGCAGTCACGCACCCCGGCGTATTCCGCGTCGCGGGCAGAGAACTCCGGCGACCCCTTGCACTTTAGGACGGCCCGCATGGGAATAGAAACATCCCCTTTCACGCCCATTATCTCAGCTATGCCTGCGGCGAGGGCCGGCCCCCCGGCGGCGCAGAGGTTCGTCCTCGCGCCCCCGTTCACGACGCCCTCCGCGTAGCCGTCGCAGCCGGGGTAGCCGCAGCCCCCGCAGTTGGCCCCCGGCAGCGCCTCCCTGATCCGCGACACCCTCCCGTCCGCGTCCACGAAAAACTTGATCGACGCGAACGCAAGGAGCGCGCCGAACGCCGCCCCCATCGCACCCAGTATCGCCACGGGGTACAGGACACCCGCCACGGACGT
>JAISFV010000153.1 GCA_031263445.1 Synergistaceae bacterium
CATGTGCTTGACTTGGCAAATCTCTATCTGCTCGCATTGGAAAAACACGACGCCGCAATCTATCAGGGCGTCGGCGACGGCGCCGTACCGTACCGGGATGTCGCTGAGGCCATCGGAAAACGGCTGAACGTGCCGTCCGCTTCCATATCGACAGACCAGGCTGCGGAACACTTCGGCTTTCTCGGTCTGATAGTCGGAGCGGACAACCCAGCTTCAAGCGAGCTTACAAAGACCGCACTCGGTTGGAAGCCCGCCCGCCCGTCACTCCTGGATGTCTTGAAGCGCTGATGGAGGAATCGGCTGTGAACTATTCAAACAATACACAGGCATGACGGCGACGGAATACCGTCGAGCCGGTGAAAAATGACAGATGAAACGGTACTGTCAAGAATTATGCGCAGAATCTGTGAACGCTCTGCCTGACCGTGTTTAGCCAGTCAGTCCACCAAACGGGCGCATATGAGTATCAGAGCGGGATTGCCACCCTGCCGCTGGCAAATACGCCAGCGTCGCCGCTAAAAGCTATTGGCCGTTCGTCTTGTGCTGCTCGAATACGTCTTTCAACAAGTCGTACAGGTGCTTGCCCCGCTTCTGCTCGAACAGCCGTACAAGCCCGTTATGCAGTGATTTCAATTCGCTTTCATTCATGAAAAGGTTATATATGCTGTTGTAATGGCCGGGGCTTATCTTCTCGTCTTTCACAAGCCCTCGTATCGTCTTTTTGGTCGCGTTGTCGAGCTTTGCGGAATTTGCGGCAACCGCCGTCGCCGCGCTTGCGGTTTCGGGAGGCTGCGGCGATATGGTGTTTCGCCGCTCTATGCTGACACCGGCCTTATTGTATCTCCAATAATCAATGACCGCCTCAAAATCCCGGTCGTTGCTTATGATATAAAATTCTTTGTCCTCGCCCCCTGCGACGAGACTGCCGAGACAGGTGGCAAGCTGAAAATCAAGGTAATTGTCTGCGGTCTTTTTCATTTTCTTGATTCTTACCTGCGCCAGGGAATTGATTATAGCCATAACTGCTTCAACAGGGACGTCATTTATCATATTGCCGACGAAAATGATAACCGTGTCACTCTCCGTCAGATTCTTGATGCCGCTCAAGCCATTCTTGTGAACATTTTCGTAATCAATCAGATACGTTCCCATGACTCCACTCTCCCTCTCGTACCCTGTCATCTGCCGTTGACCGGCGTCACATCTTCATCGGTTTCTTCATAGAGGTATCATACCGGATCAGCGGCTGCGCGAGCGAACGAGTGCGGGATTTGCTTTGCCATCGGCGCGGCATATCGTATAATGAACCGTCGGGAGCAATCCCCGACGCAGACGCTTATGCGGTCAGACGATGCCCTATGACGAGGCAAGGGAGTGGAGGCAGGCTCATGAACGAAGACGCTCAGAAAACGCCGGAAGTGCGGCTGGACTTCGAGCGGCCCGGACGAAAAGGCATAAGCGAGGTCATATACTGCCCGGGCAAATCGGACGCGCAGCTGCTCACCATAGCCCAGGACGTGCGGAGGCGCGCGGTCAACATGGCGTTCAGCCGGATGACCCCCGAACAGGCAGGGATAGCCGCCGGTGACCCGCCGCTCGAGTACGACCCTGTGTCTCGCCTGGGCGTGATAAAGTTCGAAAGCGCCGAGCCAGGCGGCCTCGTAGCCGTGCTCTCGGCAGGGAGCAGCGACGTCCCGATAGCCTCCGAGGCTGCCGCCATAGCGGAGCTGAACGGGTGCCGCGTGAAAAAGTTTTTTGACGTGGGCGTGGCCGGCCTGCACCGTCTCTTGTCCATACTGCCGGAGATAAAGGACGCCCCCGTCGTGATCGTCGCGGCCGGCATGGACGGCGCGCTCCCGAGCGTCGTCGCTGGTCTCGTGCGTGGGCTGGTCATCGGGCTTCCGACTTCCGTGGGCTACGGGGTCGCCTCGGGTGGAAACGTGGCGCTCAACTCCATGCTGTCGTCCTGTTCGCCAGGCCTCGTGGTAGTCAACATCGACAACGGCGTCGGGGCGGGGCTGTCCGCCGTCATCGCGGCACAGCGGTAAATTACGTGAAATTGCCTAGCAAATTTTTTGACATTGTAGGGTTCATTTGATACTATTCCCTGCTGTACATGTTGTACTAACTAAAATCTTCACTCAGGGAGGTACTTCTCCCCATGCTGGTTACAGCCCCTTCGGAGAAAGCGCAAGAACGTCTGATTTTCGGCACGGAAAAGGATCTTTTACCTCTTCCCGATTTGGTGGAAGTCCAGAAAAACTCACACGACTGGTTTTTCCAAAAAGACACAGACCCGATGATGCGGGACGAGCAAGGGTTACAGGAACTTTTTAAAGAGGTCTTCCCGATTCAGAGCTATGACGGCTCATTCGCTCTTGAGTTCGTCAGCTACAGCATCGAACCGGAGACGATCAGCCTGGACGAGGCAAGGAGCAGGGATCTGACGTGGTCGAGGCCCGTGAGGGCGACGATACGCCTCGTCAACAAGAAGAGCGGTGAGATCAAGGAGGAGGAGATCTATCTCGGCGACTTTCCGATAATGACGTCTCGCGGCACGTTCATAATAAACGGCTCCGAGCGCGTCGTGGTGAACCAGCTCGCCAGGTCGGCTGGCGTGTACTTCTCGGCCGAGCGGACACCGGGGCAGGAACTCTTCTCCGCCAAGGTCATACCGGACCGCGGCGCGTGGATGGAGTTCGACCTCCCGAAGGGCGAGCCGCCGCTCAAGACAGAGCCGATCTCGGTGAAGGTGGACAGCAGGAAAAAGATACCTGTGACGATGCTCATCAAGGCTTTCGGGGTGAATTCCGACACGGAGATACTCAAGCTGTTCGACGCCAAGGAAGCCGAGATGGACCTGACGGAGGACGACGTCAAGGGGATGCTCATCGCAGAGGTCATAGCCGCCCCGGACGGCGCGGTCCTCATCAAGAAGAACGAGCGGCTGTCCAAAGAACATCTGGAGACGCTCTGGAACCAGGGCAGGACTAAGGTGTCAGTATGGGACGTCGATCCAGTTATAGCCGCCACCATCGAAAAGGACGGGGTTTCCACGAGCGACGAGGCCGTGATGGAGCTGTTCAAACGCCTCAGGCCGAACGAGCCGGCCCGGATGGAGAACGCGCGCGAGTACGTCCACAGCATCTTTTTCGACACGAGGCGCTACAACCTCGGGCGGGTCGGGCGCTACAAGGCGAACAGGCGACTCAGGCTCGACATCCCTGACAAGGAGCGCTTGCTGACCATACCGGACATAGTGGCAATTTCGATGGAACTGCTCCGTCTGAGAAATGACGAGGCATACGAGGGCGAGGACGATATCGACCACCTCGGCAACAGGCGCGTGCGCGCCGTCGGCGAGCTTTTGCAGAACCAGGTCCGCATCGGCCTGCTCAGGATGGAGCGCATCGCCAAGGAGCGCATGACGACGATCCCTGACCTGGCCACGTCCATGGCCCGGGATCTGATCAACGTTCGGCCGGTCTCCGCCGTCCTGCGCGAGTTCTTTGGCTCCGGCCAGCTCTCGCAGTTCATGGACCAGACAAACCCGCTCGCTGAGCTGACGCACCGCCGCAGGCTCTCGGCGCTTGGGCCGGGCGGCCTTAGCCGTGAACGGGCAGGATTCGAGGCCCGTGACGTCCACTACACGCACTACGGCAGGGTCTGCCCCATCGAGACGCCTGAAGGCCCGAACATCGGGCTGGTCACGTCGCTCGCGACGTATGCCAGGATAAACGACTACGGCTTCCTGGTCCGCCCTGTGAGAAAGGTCGAAAACGGACTCGTCACGGACGAGGTCGTCTACCTCTCGGCGGACGAGGAGGACACGAAATACGTGGGGCGCGCCGACACGCCGATGGGCGAGGACGGCCGCATCAGCGGACATACGATATACGTGCGCTTCCGCAGCGACGTGCGGGAGGTTTCGCCGGAGGAGGTACAGTACCTCGACATATCGCCAAAGCAGATAGTCTCGGTGTCGACGGCGCTCATCCCGTTCCTCGAGCACGACGACGCCAACAGGGCGCTCATGGGTTCGAACATGCAGCGCCAGGCCGTCCCGCTCGTGAACGCCGAAGCCCCGCTCGTGGGCACCGGCATAGAGCACAGGATAGCGAGAGACTCCGGCTCCTGCGTCGTGGCACTCCGCACAGGAGAAGTCTCCTACCTCGACGGCGACCGTATCGAAATAACCTCGGACGACGGTTACCGCGACGTGTACAAGCTCATCAAGTTCCGCAGGTCCAACCAGGGAACGGTCATCCACCAGAAGCCTATCGTTTCGAGCGGAGACAGGGTCGAGGCCGGGGAGATCATAGCGGACGGGCAGTCGTGCGACGGCGGCGAACTGGCACTGGGGCGGAACGTCCTCGTGGCGTTCGTCTCATGGGAGGGCTACAACTTCGAGGACGCGATATTGCTGAACCAGCGGCTCGTCAAGGAGGACTTCTACACGTCCATCCACATCGAGGAGTACGAGGTGGAGGCACGCGAGACGAAGCTGGGCCCCGAGGAGATCACGAGGGACATACCCAACGTCGGCGAGGACGCGCTCAAGAACCTCGACGAGGACGGGATCATAAGGGTCGGCGCTGAGGCCAAGGCCGGCGACATCTTGGTCGGCAAGGTCACGCCGAAGGGCGAGTCAGACCAGACGCCGGAGGAGAAGCTGCTGCGCGCGATCTTCGGCGAAAAGGCCCGCGAGGTCCGTGATACGAGCCTCCGTGTGCCGCACGGCGAGGGCGGGAAGGTCGTCACCGTGAAGCGCCTCACGAGGGCCGAGAACAGCGAGGACATGAGCGCAGGGGTAAACGAGGTCATCAAGGTTTACGTGGCGCAGTTCCGCAAGATAACCGAGGGCGACAAGATGGCGGGGCGCCACGGCAACAAGGGCGTCGTGTCCAGGATACTGCCTGAGGAGGACATGCCTTACCTCTCAGACGGCACGCCCGTCGACGTCGTCCTGAACCCGCTAGGCGTGCCGTCCCGCATGAACCTGGGGCAGGTGCTGGAGACGATATCCGGCTTCGTGGCGTTCCAGAACGGCTGGAAGGTATCGACGCCTGTATTCATGGCGGCCAACGAGAATGAGATACTGGCGCATCTCGACAACGTGAGGGCGGAGAAGTACCCCGAACTCACGCACGACTGCAAGATCACGCTCTACGACGGCAGGACAGGCCTCCCGATGGACGGGAAGGTCACGGTGGGCATAATGTACATGCTCAAGCTGATACACCTCGTGGACGACAAGATACACGCGCGCTCGATCGGCCCGTACAGCCTCATCACGCAGCAGCC
>JAISFV010000198.1 GCA_031263445.1 Synergistaceae bacterium
GAGAATTGGCGGCGGAGGTTCATCGGATACCGGCGGCGGCGGTTGCTCCGCCCTCGCCTCCCCGTTCCTGCTCATCGCTGGCGCGGCCGTTATGGCCTGGACGTCGAAGAGACGCTGACCGGATTCAAGGGAACGCCGGCTAATTCGCCAGGGCGACATTTAGGAATCTGGCAGTAAATCAGCCTTCTCAGATTTACCGCGATGCTAAACAGAGAGAGCAGCCAGGCGGCTGCTCTCTCTGTTTTTTCTAGGGTTTATATCGGCCGCGGCAGGTGAGTTTCGTCGCGTTTTTGGTTGACTAGCGCACCGTGACGTAGTATTGTTCGGCAATGAGCGCCGTATCGGGATTTGCGGGGAAAAGCCGCCGAAGCGGCGTCAACTGGAGGAGGTAACGGCAAATGAGAAAAACCGTGACATTTATGAAGAAAGCAGCGACGCTCGCCGCCGTGCTGGCGGTGTTCGCGCTTGCCATATCTGTAGCGTGGGGCGCGGTCAAAAGCAGTTGGGACAATGATACAAAGACGCTGATAATCCACGATTGGCTAACGACAGTCAGCCAAGACTTGGTAAATCCGAGGCTTGGGTATCTACATAGCGGCATTTATCAGCTTTTGTCTTCTACAGACGGTATACCGGGCTTCACGTTAGCTGACGTAAAATCTGTGAAAACAATCATTATATCGACAGACGCAACACAGGCATCACCTGGTGAACCAGCAGACCTATATTCGGGATATCAGGGATATAGCGGAATCGGCGGGCTGATCACTTGGGAGGACATGGCCTACCTGGGTTCATCCGACATCTGGGAAAGCCTTGAGGTTATTGACATGAGCCACGCCAGCACGGTGAAGAGCGCCGAACTGCGTGTCGCTAATTCCAACGATAACGGCATGGTCTTTGCAAAAGTGAGAGAGATACGTCTGCCGAACGGCATTGCGGTCATATCGAAGGACTCTTTCATTGAACCAGGCGTTTTACCGCTGTTAGAATACATCCAGTTCCCGCCGACCTTGACGGATATCTATGACTCATTTCATGGCGTAGGCACCGGTACCGATAAGCCCCTCATGATTGTTTTCACAGGAGACGTGCCGCCAGCAATTAGCGATGACGCATTTCCAGGTGTCGTCATTGGCGCGGTTCTCATCCCTAATGGAGGCGAAGATGTCTACACTAAAATCCTTCCATCTAGACTGGGTCCCAATATTGTTTTTGTAAGGTCAATTGACGTTGACGAACAACAGAGAGTGCTGACAACTTTGCCAACTGGTACCTTGAGCGTGGACGTGACGGTTTCTGGACAGAGATTAGAATTGATCTCCGATGACATACGAATTGAGGTTGATGGCGTAAGTTTTGATAAGCCGTTAGAATATATCGCCGGCAAATATGTCGCCCCTGGCGTCGTAATACCCCGCAATGAGAATACTGATAGAACAGACGAGCGACACACGCTCACTGTGCTTTTAAACGGAACACGGGTACCGGACGTATCCGTTACCGTGACGGTCAAGCCAGTCCCAATTGATCCGAACAAAATAACCCTCACGCTATATACAACTGAGTCATACAGGGACGGGATAGGAACATTGGAAGCACGGGCATGGCTCCGGCTCGGCGAGTCCCCTTATCCTAACGCCGTTCGAGTGCATTTTGTGGTGAATGGTGATGGGGGGGGATATACCTCGGAGGGCACCCGGTCTACTGGCGTAGACGGGAGAACGGAATCTTACTACGTAACTGGGCTTCCAAAGGGGTGGTATCATGTGACCGCTTGGGCTGAAGTGGAGTCTGACGCGGGGCTTGAGCGTGTCGTGGATGGCCCGAAAAGAGTCGGGATAGGGATCGGGCAAGACGCCACAGAACCAACCGAGACGGGCGGATGTTCCGCCGCGGCCTCCCCGCTGCTGCTGATCGCGGGCCTGGCCGCTATGGCCTGGACATCGAAAAAACGCTGACCGGGTTCAAACTCAGAGCGACACAAAATAGAGCAGCCGGTCGTCTGGCTGCTCTATTTTTAAGATCTCGTTCTTTACTCATTGAATCGCAACGCGAAATAGGGCAGACTCGTTCGCTTCCCGAAAGGGAGAACCGGCGAAGACGCCACGTTGCAACCCCAAAAAAAGGGGCCGCGTCCCTACGCGGCCCTCTTCACTTTGTGCGAGCGGAGGCATTTGGTGCAGATCTTCATCCTCCTGGCCTCTCCGCCGCCGACGTCCACCTTGACGCTCCGAAGGTTTATGAGCCAGCGCCGCCTCGTGTGGCGGTTCGAGTGGCTTACGGCGTTCCCGGTGCTGGGGCCTCTCCCGCAGCAGTCGCAAAACTTTGACATCTTCCGCTCCCCCTTAATAAAGACGATCCTGTCCTGAAGCATAACGCAGGAGAGTATATCACAGAATTTTTTTTAGGGGAATACGCAAGCGCGCCTCTTTTACTTGATCCACGGCGTATGTCCGTACTCCCCGTCATGGATTGCCGGGCGGGACGTTTTAGGCATAAATTCTTACCCCGCAAACTTGCAAGAGGACTGATATTAGGTATAATGATCATGTTTTGCCGTAACGAACTGCCCGCGAGCGGATCGGAGTTGAACTATGGGAGAGGATTGGAGACACCTAAAACTTGGCGACCTTCTTGTCGATGCCGGCGCGATTTCGAAGAGTACCCTAGATTCCGCGCTCGAAGAGCAAAAAATTTCCAGGATGCGCCTTGGGGAAATTCTGCTGAAAAACGGCTGGCTCACGGAGCGCCAGCTCGCGGAGGCGTTGAGCCGCCAGTTGAAGCTGCCGCTCATCTCCCTCTCGAAATACAAACCCACCAGAGAGGCGATACGGATCATACCGGAGGCCGTCGCGCAGAGGCTTGAGATAGTGCCGCTCGCCATCTTGGAGTCGGGGAGGATCGCTATAGCTATGTCAGACCCGCTGAACGTGCTGGCCGTGGACGAGCTACGGATGATCACGAACACCGATTTCGAGATCAACGTGGCTACCGCGTCCGACGTCCGCAGGGCGCTCATGAACTTCTACAAGGTCGCGACCAGCCTCTCGGACGCGATGGGTGAAATACTCTCCTCGGACAGCGATTTTACGCACGCCATAGTCTCCGCCGGCACGACGCAGGACGTGAGCACCACCTCCCCGGACGACGCCCCTGTCGTGCGCCTCGTGAGCAACATCCTGGAACAGGCGGTCAAGGAATTAGTCTCCGACATCCACATCGAAGTCTACGAGAAAGAGGCGAAGGTGCGCTACCGCATCGACGGCGCGTTGCACGACCACATGGATTATCCGTCCGCGCTGCACCCCGCCGTCATGTCCCGCATCAAGGTCATAGCGAACATGGACATCTCGGAGCGCAGGAAACCGCAGGACGGCCGTATCCTGGTGAAGATAGGCGAAAGAAGGATCGACCTCCGCGTCTCCTCCCTGCCGGCGATCCACGGGGAGAAGATGGTCTTGAGGCTCCTGGACCAGGGGACGTCGAAGGTAGGACTCACGAACCTGGGCCTTTACGACGACGACGTAGATATTTTGATGAGAATGATCCGCGCGCCGTATGGGATATTCCTTATAACAGGCCCTACCGGGTCAGGGAAATCCACGACGCTTTACTCCCTCCTCGAGATACTGAACAAGCCGGACGTGAACATCATCACTGTCGAAGACCCTGTGGAGTACACGATGGACGGCATCAACCAGGTCCAGGTGAACGAAAAGGCGGGGCTCACGTTCACGGAGGCGCTACGCTCGATACTCCGGCAGGACCCGGACAAGATAATGGTGGGGGAGATAAGGGACTACCCGACGGCGGAGCTCGCCATCCGGGCGGCGCTCACGGGCCACCTCGTGCTGTCCACGCTGCACACCAACGACGCGCCCAGCTCGATCGTCCGTCTCATGGACATGGGGGTACAGCCGTTCATGATATCGTCGTCCTTGGTCGCGGTCGTAGCCCAGAGGCTTTTGCGGCGCCTCTGCCCTTCCTGCAAAGAAGAGTACTCCCTTCCGGTGGATGTGGCGCAGTCGCTCGGCGTGCCGGCCGGGCTGAAGGTATTCGCGCCCAAGGGCTGCGACAACTGCCGCAACACGGGGTATAAGGGAAGGGTGGCGGTTACGGAGATCATGCAGGTGGACGACGACGTCAAGGCGTTGATCAACACCGGCGCGACCGTGGCCGACATCCGTCAGAAGTGCGTATCGAAGGGGATGCGGCTCCTGACGCACAGCGCCTGGAGAGGCGTCATGGCCGGCGTCACATCCATAGATGAGATGCTCGCTCTGAGCGTGCATCACGAGTGAGGTTGAATTGATGGCGACTTATCCTATTCAGGCTTTATTGGTTGAAGTACTCCGCAGGAAGGGCAGCGACCTTCATCTCGGCATCGGGATCCCGCCCGCGATCCGCCTGGACGGGCAACTGCGCTTTATCGGGGAGCCGATCACGTCGAACGACCATATCGAGATGCTCTCCGCTATCCTCTCGCCCAGCCAGATCGAGGCACTGAACCGAGACAAGGAGCTGGATTTCAGCTTCACGTTCAGGGCGAGCGAGGATCTTACGTCGCGCTTCCGCGGCAACTGCTCGTTCGAGCGGGGCAATCTCTGCACGGCGCTCCGCGTGATAACTTCGAACATACGCACGACGAAGCAGCTCATGCTCTCCCCGGCCGTGGAGGACGTGGCACAGCGTCTGAGGGGGCTCTTCCTCGTGACGGGGCCGACGGGTTCCGGTAAATCTACGACGCTCGCCGCCATCATCCAGCAGGTGAACATGACGAGATCCTGCCACATAATCACGATAGAGGATCCGATAGAGTACCTGTACACCTCTGAGCGTTCGATCATCCACCAGCGCGAGATAGGCAGCGACACCAGCAGCTTCTCGGAGGCTCTGAAACGCGCCCTGCGCCAGGATCCCGACGTAATACTCATAGGCGAGATGAGGGATCTCGAAACGGTAGGCGCGGCTGTGACGGCGGCGGAGACGGGACACCTTGTCTTCGGCACGCTGCACACGCCGGACGCGTCCCAGACGATAGACCGCATCATCGACGTGTTCCCGCCCCACCAGCAACAGCAGGTGAGGATGCAGGTGGCGAATATCCTGGTCGGGATATGCTCGCAGCAGCTCCTCCCGCTCCCCGGCGGCGGCCGTATGGTGGCCACGGAGCTGCTGATAGCGAACTCTGCCATACGCAACTGCGTCAGGGAGGGCAAGACCTCTCAGATAAAGGGCATAATGCAGACAGGCGCGTCGCTGGGTATGCACACGATGGACCAGGACCTGGCCCGGCTGGTCACGGAGGGCTACATAGCGCGCTCGGACGCGTTCACCTACTCCTACGACCCGAAAGAGCTGGAGCGCCTCCTCGGCTAAATCATACAGATCACATAAAATACGATGCCGCCCCCCGCCAAGGGGGTTTTTCTATATAAATATAGCCGAATCCTGACGTATCGTGATATCATTGTCGCAATTCTTAGGGGGAGGTTCGTTTTGCATGGCACAGGTTGTGGATACCAGCGATTTTCGGCCGGGGCTCAAGATAAAATGGGAGGGAGGAATGTGGACCATCCTGGAGTGTTCCCACCATAAAATGGGCCGGGGAGGCGCGATCGTCCGGGGCAAGCTCCGCAACTTGGAAACAGGCAGCTCGGTTGAACAGTCGTTCAAGTCCGGCGAACGCTTCGAGCGCGTGATTTTCGACGAGAAGCCCGCGCAGTACCAGTACAAGGACGGCGACGACTACGTTTTCATGGACCTTGAGACGTTCGACCAGGTGTATCTGCCGGGCGAGATCCTGGGGGACGCGATCAAATACCTGATAGACAACCTCGAGGTCAGCTTCGACATGTACGAGGGCAGGGTGATGGGCATCGAGCTGCCGAAATCTGTCGAGCTGGAGGTTACGGACACGCCGCCCGGCTTCAAGGGCGACACTGCGTCGGGCGGCGGTAAACCGGCCGCCACGCAGACCGGGCTGGTCGTAACGGTGCCGTTTTTCGTCGAGAACGGCGAATACATAGTAGTCGACACCAGGACGGGAGAATACCTGGAGAGGGCCAAAAGGGGGAACGGCGTATGAGCGCGCGTGAGAAAATAGCTTATCTGCGTGGGTTGATCGAAGGGCAGAATTTATCGGAGAACGCGGGGCTCTCGAAATTTCACGATGCCCTCCTGGGCGCTCTCGATTCTTTAGCCGAGGAGCTGGACAAAGTGTCGGACGCGCAGGACGACCTCCGCGAGTACGTGGAGGATCTCGAGGACGACCTGATGGAGATTCACTCAGACTACGACCCGGAACTGTTTGGGGCGCGCTATGCGGACGAGGACGACGATGAGGACGAGGAAGAGAAGTACGAGAGTACCACATGCCCCGCGTGCGGGCGCGATTTTTCGTATCAGCCTGACGCTTACGACGAGGACGAGGATCTTCTCTGCCCGCATTGCGGGCAACCGTTCAAGCAGTAGCTGACGCCATAAGGTTTATTGCAAACGGCAAGGCGCCGCTTAAGCGGATCAATCAGCGTTTCCATAAAACAAAAGGAGGACGAGGTTATGGATTCCAACGAGCTGGCCGAGAAAGAGGCTGTCACTTACGATCAGGATGGCGTTGAGGCGACCACAGCCGATCAGTCGGGACCTGAGGGCAAGATTCGCATTTCGGAGGACGTGATCGCGCAGCTAGCGGTAAAGGCTTTGCTCTCCGTCGACGGGGTGCAGCCGGCAAACCCGGGCCTCATGGCCAACCTGCGCATGGGGCGGAAGGCGTCCGGCGGCGTCAGGATCACGATATCGGACGGAGACGCGCCCGAGATCCAGGTGGACACATATATCTCCGTGAAGTACAGCCTCCGCATCCCCGACGCCTGCTGGGACGTGCAGGAGGCCATCAAGGATCAGGTGGAGCGCTATACCGGGTATTCCGTGAAGTCCGTCAACGTTTACGTGCAGGGCATCACGTTCGTGGAGAAGAAAGCGGAGGCCGAGCCTCAGGAGGGCGAGGCCGGCGCGCAGACGGGCCAGGCTTGACTTCGTGGCCCTGGTGACGTCTTTGCCGGCGGAGGTGGTTTGAAATGCTTTTCCTGTGGACAGTTACGAAGAACGGCAAGATATGGCTGGACGGCGAGGCATTCCGCCAGATAGCCGCGAAACGTCTGCCAGCCGATTTTTATTGCCAGGAGGTATCGTTCGTAGGTGACCAGAACCTTCTCAACATATATGTCACCTTGCCTGACAACGACGACCCGCAGAAAAGGCTGGCGATCATTGACAAGCTCGAAGAATTTTTCAGGCCCTTGGGCATAGCTGTGCACGTACACTGGACCCGCAAGGCACCGGACGAGATGGGGGACGCGCTCCCGCTGTGGAAGAAGCCTCTCTTCTGGGCGGCCGTGGGCGGCGGCGCGGCCGGCCTCATGAACCTCGGCCTGAAGGGCATCGCATGGGTCGCAGGCTCTACCGTATGCTGCTACATAATAGGCTGGCTTGCGGTCACGGAGGACGGCAACAAGCTCATCGGTAAGCTAGTGAGCGACATAAAAGATCTCAGGAGATGATTTTTTGGGCAAGGACACTTTGCCGCAACGAAGGCGCAGGGCGAGAGAGATCGCCCTGCAACTGATATATGAACTCGATCTGAGGGAGGATCTGGCCCCTGCCGACGCCCTGGAGATGTATCCCTTCGACGCGGAGGAGCCCGACGTGGCGGAATACGCGAAGTCCCTCGTATGGGCCGCGTCCCGCTGGGCGGGCGAGGTGGACGAGATATTGAGGGAGCATATCGTCGGCTGGCGGACGGAGCGGATGGTCGCAGTGGACAGAGCCGCCATACGGATGGCGCTCTGCGAGGGAGTCCTGGAACACGCCGTCCCGGTGGCCGTGGCCATTTCGGAGGCCGTGGAGCTGACGAAGATGTTCGGCACTATGGAGTCGAGCAAGTTCGTCAACGGCGTACTAGGGCGCATAGTGCGCTCCGAGGGGGACGGCACGGATGACGAATAGGCGCTCCGTCACGCCGCTGCCGCAGGTGGCCGTCCGTCAGGGAACGGTCACTGTGGACGATCTCTCCGAACTGATAAAGCGCATACTCTCGGGCGTCCCGGAGCTGAGGGACGTGGCAGTCCGGGGCGAGCTGCAGAACTTCAAGCGGCACACGAGCGGACACGTCTACTTTACGCTGGCGGGGAAAGAGTCCCGCCTGTCGTGCGTCCTCTTCCGCTCTCACACGTCCGGCGTCATGGACTGGCCGGCGGACGGGGACGAGGTGGTCGCGACGGGGAGCGTAGAGGTCTACCCGAGGGGAGGCGCGTACCAGCTTTACGCGACGCGGATACTGCCGCTGGGCGTCGGCGCGCAGTCACGTGCCAGAGAGGAACTCCGCGCCGCATTGGAGCGCGAGGGGCTGTTCGACCCGCGGCACAAACGCCCGCTGCCGCAGTACCCGGCGAAGGTAGCGGTAGTCACGTCCCCGACGGGGGCGGCCATCCAGGATATCCTCAAGGTCTCGGCAAACAGGGCGCCGTTCGTGGACATAGTGATAGTTCCGGCAGTCGTGCAGGGGGTGGACGCGCCAGCCGAGGTGGCGCGCGCGCTGGGCCTTTGCGGCAGGCTGAAGGGCGTCAGTTGCGTGATACTCGCGCGCGGGGGCGGAGCGAAGGACGACCTGTCGCCGTTCGACGACGAGAGGATCGTCCGCGCCGTGAGGAACTGCCCGATCCCGGTAGTGACAGGGGTGGGACACCAGACGGACAGCTCGCTCGCGGACATGGCGGCAGACGCGGCGCTCCCCACGCCATCGGCCGCCGCCGAACGGGTCTTCCCGGACTCATCGGAGATAACGAGGCGGCTCTTACACGCGCGCGACCTGCTGGCATCCGGGATGCTCCGAAAACTCACGGGCGCGGAGAATCTGTTCGGTCGGCGGGAGGAGCTGATAAGCCGGCTCATGGGCGCGAGGCTGGACGGATCAGAAAAACTCCTGGGAGACAGCGCAAGGGATCTGTTCGCTATGACAGGAGCCGTCATAGAGCGAAACGAGAACGCCCTCTCGTCCGCAGCCGCAGCGCTCGACGCGTTTTCCCCCTTGGCCGTGCTGGGGAGGGGCTACGCGCTCTGCCGTGGCGCGGACGGCACCGCCGTCAGGACGGCGGCGTCCCTGTCACGCGGCGACCTCCTGAGCGTACGCTTCAA
>JAISFV010000054.1 GCA_031263445.1 Synergistaceae bacterium
TTTAGTTAACACTCTCCTGTTTTGAAAATTGCTTGTCGGGTCGGCCAATTCAAAAGAACTCGCCGCTTGTCTTTTCGCGGAGCATGTTTTACCGCACCATTTGGGGCCTTCTATTAAAACTACCCCAAAGATTTTGAGATATGCGGAGATTTGTTTGTCGCACAAGCGCTCAATGTACTTCATGTGCGCGATCATATATCTTCATTCAGTGTTTTGCAAATCACCCATTCAGCAAAATATAAAAATCATTTCCTGCACATCGGCAATTGATGATTCCCACAGGGGCTATGACACAGCGGGAAGGTCAGGAACCAAAGGACCGAAAACTTGCTATAAAGCGGTTTCAAAGACACGATGAAACGCTGGCGCAGCTGCGCATCTGGCCGTGATGATTTGGGAGGTGTTGCTCAGGCGGCATATATTGAAATTGATTAATAATGTAATTCTCTCCAAAAATTAAAAAATACCCCCTGTTTCTTCGGCGGTATTGGTTCATACGATCTGTTCTCTCTGAGAATCGTAAAGATAATATTGCACATTTTACGTGAAACTGCGCCAACGGCGGTCAAATGATGCTTTCCTCTTGCTTTGAGCGATTGATAATATTCCGACAGAATCGGATCGCAGAACGCCGCACGATTGGCGACAAACCAAATAGCCCGCCGAAGATAGGGCGAGCTATGTTTAGAAATATGCTGTTTTGTCCCCTCAAACTCACCAGATTGAGCGACCTTGGCATCAAGTCAATGATACGCCGCTTACAATCGCCGCAGCTATCCACTAATGCCATCCGAAACCGTGTCAACTGCCGCATGGCAACGATGTTTTCATCTGACAATGTCGTTTCCGAATACTGTCCAAACCGCATGACCTAAGCGATGATGAAACTGTCCTTTGAATCGTTTTTAGTCTGATGTATGCACATCTTGCGGAATGAGTCAGGTTGTATGGGATTGATTACCCGAACATCGTAGCCCTCTTCAGCGAGATGTGCATACACCGACAATCAATAGTGGCAGGTAGCCTTCATACCGATGATTACATTCGACTTGCTGATATTCAGACGTTCAAGCAGAGAAAACAGCTTCTCACAACCCTCCCATGTACAAGATGCACAGACAGGGTTTCCCTCTAATTCTTACAGCAACACAACCTCGTCAGATATGCAGCACTAAACGCTATCCAGCTCATGCGAATCTTGCCTTTCCGTACTTTGCGAACGTTGATATCAAACTCGACACTGTTGAAGTAAACCCAGACGGATTTTATCCCGTAGAACCCTTCCCTGGCGGCAATATCTATTCGACAGAATACGCCTGGAGGTTCTAGGGGATTTTATGGGTGTAAATGACATTCAAGACAACAATAAATAGTAGTGGCGGCAGTTGCAACGCCGGTTACGGCCTGACAGGGTTTGCGGCACTCAAACGCCGGGCATAAGCCCGTTGAAATAGCCGTTTACCAGCACACCACAAAGAGGGGGGATGATTTCATTCCCTCTCTTTTCTGGCGTATGGAGGAAGCTAAAGAGGCAACGCATCTTGTTGGATTGGAACGCCAAAGTTCTAAAACCAACGTTGAAGTGATACACTATGGAAAAGGATACGGCTTTTTCGGACTTAGGCCGAGAGGCGATCACGGACGGATTGAGCGGATTATTTATCGGCTACTGTCACGAAAGCGGTGGAGGAACAGTGAAACAGCTTAAATCAATCGACCTGTTCGCCGGCATCGGCGGCATACGGCTAGGCTTTGACCAGGCGTTCGGCCGCTCGCTGAAAACTGTGTTCGTCAGCGAGTGGGATGAGAACGCCCAGAAGACATACCGCGCCAACTTCACGGATAAGTTTGACATCGCCGGGGACATAACCAAGATAGCGGAATCCGACATCCCCGCATTTGACATCTGCCTTGCCGGGTTCCCCTGCCAGGCGTTCAGCCTCGCGGGCCGGCGCAAAGGATTCGGCGACAATTTCAAGGGTATGGCCCGCGGCACTCTGTTTTTTGACGTTGCGCGCATCTGCTCACTGCACAGGCCCAAAGTCATATTCTGCGAAAACGTGAAAGGGCTGACCATTCACGACAAAGGGCGCACGTTCAGCGTCATCAAAGGTACGCTGGAAGAGCTCGGCTACGCCGTCCACGAGCGTATTCTGAACAGCCGTGATTTCGGCGTCCCGCAGAACCGCGAGCGCATCTATGTGCTCGCGTTCCGTAACGACATAGACAGCAGCGGGTTCGCGTTTCCAGAGCCTGCCGACAGCACGAGGACGCTGCAGAGCATACAGGAGGAGACGCCCGTCTCAGCAAAGTATTATCTCAGCGACACCTACGTCGAAACACTCAGACGCCATCGCGCGCGGCACGAGGCCATGGGCCACGGGTTCGGTTACGAAATACGCGGCTGGGACAGTGTCGCGGCGGCGGTCGTCTGCGGCGGCATGGGGCGCGAGCGTAACCTCGTCATAGACAGACGGCAGACTGACCTGACGCCCGTCACGCATATCAGGGGGAGCATAAACACGGAGGGCATACGCAAAATGACGCCACGTGAATGGGCGCGTTTGCAGGGCTTCCCGGACACGTTCCGGCTGCCGCTCGCCGACGTTCATCTGTACAGACAATTCGGCAACTCGGTGACGGTCCCGGTGATAAAAGCCGTAGCCGAACAGGTGAAAATCGTACTCCTGAAAAATGGCAAGGAGTCAAAACGATAATGGCCGTTACCGGCAATAAAGGCGAGTGGTCTGAGGTTTACGCATTTCTGCGTCTGCTCGGCATTGACCGAACATTTCGGTGGCTGCGCTCCTGTCCTTTCCTGTCGCCGTGCATTTAGCGGCCGCTGCGCGCTTTTGTCGTCTCATTCCCTTATCTCCCTGACGCCATCGTGGATCGCTTTCTTGAAAGCCTCCAGGACGAGGGGGTACCTGGGGCCGACCCTGAACGCGAAGTCCCCTCGGATGACGGCCACGTTTCCGGACTGGGCGGCGCGGAGATCCTTAACCTTCTTCCACTGGGCGAGTATCGACTTTGTATCGACGTTCGTCATGCCGTGTTCGCCCACCAGCTCTATTATCAGATCCGGATCCATGCGCAGAAGCCCCTCCTGCGAGACGTTGGCGTATAGCAGGTCGTCGGGATAGGCGTTCACGGCGGCGGATCTGTTCAGCAGGTCATTGTAAAACGAGCGCGGGCCGGCGACGTATGTTTTCTTGAATGACGTGTCATCTATGTCCCTGCCCACCACCACCAAGACGCGCGGCGGCTTTTTGCCGTCTTTGCCGCCCGGTTTGAGCGTGAGCGCCTCCACGGCGCCGATGAGTTCCCCGACGCGGCGCTTCGCTGTGTCCTCCACGCCACAGGCTTCGCCCACGCGCAGCATAGAGTCGAGGACCTCCTCAAAGTTGTCCTGGCCCACGACGGCGGCGGGATATCCCAGTGCCTTTATCTGGCTCTCTATGTGAGTGTTCATGCTGGAGACAACGACGATATCGGGATCCATCGAGACGACGGTCTCCATATTCACGTGCATCATGTCGCCGACGCTCTGCTTCGATTTCGCCTCCGGCGGCCAGGTGCAGTAATCGGTGACACCGACCACCCTGTCCCCGAGACCTAGGTCGAACAGTATCTCCGTGGCCGCAGGGGAGAGCGAGAGTATCTTCTGCGGCGGCGCGGCTGAGGCGGCGTGGCTTGCGGCGCACAGCGCGGCTAAGGCGAGAAAAGCAAGGAAATGTCTTGAAAACAAACGCTTTATGATGATCACTCCTTCAAATCCATTCGCGTCAGGCGCAGGTTTGCCCCTGCGTAATTATTTCAGTTCGAACTTGAACGGGATCCTGGCAAGGACGGCGCTGCCGTGTCCGGCGTCGAACTGCCACCCCCTCACGGCGCGAACCGCCGACTCGTCCAGCGGCGCGTGTCCGCTGCTGCTTTCCACCTCGACGGACTCCACCCGGCCGGCGGCGATCTCGATCAGCAACACTACCGTCCCGGACTCCTTCCGCTTCCTGCTTATCATCGGGTAGTCCGGCGTGACTTTCTTCGTGACCGTAAGCGACGACGCGTCAACGACGGGGCGGCCCGTTCCTCTGCCGCCCGGAACGCCTCCAGGGACACCGCCTGGAACGCCCCCCGGAACACCGCCAAACCCGCCTGGCTCGGCTGCACCGCCGCTGCCCGCCATGACAGGGGCTTCCTCGATGCCGGCCATGTCCGGCGTTTCAAACAGATCTTCCGTCTGCGGCAGGACGGGGTCTGTCTTCTCTTCCTGTTTCGGGGCGGCTTTTTTCTCCGTCCGCTTGGGGGCTGTCTCTCTTTTGGGCCTGGGTGCAGTCTCTTTTTTTTCAGGTATTTTTTGCGGAACGGCCGGTAGCGTCGGTGCCGCGCCCGGTGGCAAGGATGCTATCCCAGGGGCGAGGGGGGGGCTGGCCTCGGCCTGCGGCGCGAGCGCGACGCGCATGACCATACGCGGCGGTTCCAGGGACGCGCCCCACATGTATGACGCTCCGAACAGCACTGCGGAATGCAGTGCCGCGCTCAGAAAGAACGCCGCGCCCGTCCGCTTCATTTTTTCTCTCCCCCGAAGGCGAGGCCGACGCTCTCGACGCCTAGCACCCGCATCTCATCCAGCAGATCCGCCACGTCACCGTAAGGGGCGCTCTTTTCGCCGGCTATCAGGATGTCGTCGCTCTCCGCGATCGCTTTTACTACCAGCGCCGGGAGTGAATCGCGGGAGACGGCCTCCCCCGCCCAGAGGATCGCGCCGCCCGTCACTGTGACGACGACGGGGTCGCGCTCGCTGATGCGCTGCGCCTCCCCCTCCGGCAGGTCGATCTCTATCGACCCCTGCAAGAACGACGCGGTGAGGACGAAGAAGATGATCAGCATGAAAAGGACGTCGATCAGGGACGTGATGTCGATATCCACCCCGCGCTTAGACCGTCCGTTCATCCCCGCCTCCAGCGTCCATGAAACGCTCCTGCATTACGAAGTCCGCGCCCCGGCGCAGCTTCTCCTCCTCACGGTCGATCCTCCCCGCGAGCAAGCTGTGGGCTATGATCACCGGGATAGCGACCGTGAGACCCGCCACGGTCGTAAAGAGCGCCTTCCAGATGCCCCCTGTGACGGCGGCGGAGTTCACAGACCCGCCGAGGTTCAGCGTCCTGAACATCTCAACCATGCCCAGCACCGTACCCAAGAGGCCCAGGAGCGGGGATACCTTGGCCGCAGTCTCCAGTATAGGGAGGTTTTTCCACCACCTGTACATTTCGCGGCGCACCTGCGCCTCCAGCAGCGCCTTCATGACCTCGCCGTCCGCGAGCCAGTTCTCGCGCGCAGATGCGAACATCCTGTGCATAGAGCTGCGGCCGGAGCTATTCGAAGCCGCCGGATCCCTGACGGCCCTCCGAAATTCCGCTTCGACCGCTTTCGGGTCGGCAGAGGCACCGGCGAAAAAAATAAGCCTCTCGATGACGACGGCAAACGCGACCACCGATATGAACAGGATCACCCACATTATCCAGCCGCCGAGATCCATATACTCCCAAAACGTCACGCCAAAACCTCCAGATGTCTCATTTCTCTAGAATTCCATATTCAGAGTCAGGTAAAAAGTACGGCCTTCCACGGGGTACCAGAGCATCCGCGTGGGGCCGTTCCGCCCGTCGGGGCGCATCCGCCAGTCGTCCGCCTCGCCGAACACGTCGTCGACGCCCAGGATGACCTGCGTGGTCGGGCTCAGCGCGTACTTCATCCCGATGTTGAACACGTCGCGCGCGTCGAACAGCACCTTTTCCGACGAGTCCGCGTAGTTCTCGCCCACATGCTGGTACTCGACGAACGCGGAACCCTTGCTGTACTTCCGTGTCAGCCGGACCGCGCCGCTCCACTCCGGACGGTTCGGCAGCGTCTTGCCGTGATAGCGGACGGCGCCAGGGTCGTCCGGCGTCATGTTCTTCCCGTCAATCCACGTCCCAGAGAGCGACAGATCCCACTTCTCCCAGCCCAGGCTGGCCTCCATCTCCGCGCCCTTCACCTCGGCTTTCGCGATGTTGCTGTATCTGCCGTATCTCGGGCTCTCTACGTTGAACTCGATCAGGTTCTCGGAATCCCTCTTGAACCCCGAGAGAGAAACCGTCGAGCGCGCGCCAAGCGCATCGCCCGTCCAGATCACACCGAGGTCGATTTGCGTCCCCGTCTCCCACATGAGGTCGCCAGCCGCCGGGAGTATGAACGCGCCGTCTCCGTAGCGCTCGTAAAGGTTCGGGGCGCGGGCATAGGTGCCGTAAGTCGTCTTGAGCATCCATGCGGGGGAGAACTCCTTCGTGAGGGCTATCTGCCACGTGAAGTGATCCTCGTCGTCCAGCTTGTGCCAGCGGATGGACGGCGTGGCGAGGAAGGTTCCGGCGCGGTCTAGCGTTATCGTGTCCTGGAGGTTGAAATTCCAGTCGGTGCGGCTGTACTTCGAAATGCCGTTGAGGTAGTCGAAGAGGGTGTCGCCGTCGACGTTCAGGCTCTCGTCGAAATACTCCGCCAGAAACTCCATGTAATGCCGCTCGCCCCACGCCCAGGCGGAGCTGAGCGAAAGGCCGGCGCGCTCCGCGTCGTACTCGCTCTTCGTGACAGTCATCCCTCCGATGGGGCTGAGGCTGTTCCCGCGTCTGCTGTCATACGCCCTCTCCTGCTTCGCGTACTGGATCTCCCAGCGCCAGTCGACAGAGCCCGATGTCTGGGAGCGCGCCAGCGAGAGGTCGAACCTGTCCGTGTCCAGGAGCGCACCAGGCCTCTGATTGACGCCCGGCTTGTCCAGGCCAGGCGCTGTCAGCGCCAGGTCGCGGTCCCTCCTCGACCATGACGCGCGGGCCTTCCAATGCTCGTTCTCCCACTTGAGCAGCGCGTCCATGTTTTCGAACCCGTTGCTCCGTCTCTTCGCGTCGTAGTCATCGGTGTCGTTGTACGGCGTGCCATTGTCGTTCCAGTAGCCGAAGTCGCCGTCGTAGCCCTCGTACCCGAACGACCCGAAGAACTTGCCTCCCCTGCCCATCTCAGCGGAGTGGGAGACTGTGCCCTTGACGCGCCCGAACGAGCCTACGCCCATGGAGAGGGTCGTCTGCGGCTTCCGTGGATCCTTCGTCACTATGTTTATGACGCCGCCCATCGACTGCGCGCCGAACTGAGCCGGCACGTAGCCGCGGTAGACCTCGATGCGCTCTACGTTGTCGACCGGTATGGCGGATAGGTCAACGGCTGCCTCGCTCCCGAGGTTCATCAGCACACCGTCCACGTACACCGCCACCTGCGACGACGTGCTGCCGCGCACGGAGGCGACGGCGTAGCCGTGACGCCCGCGCACGCGGACGATCCTCATGCCAGGGACGTCCTCCAGCAGGTCAGGCAGCGAGCGCTGCTCGCCCTCGCGCTCCTGCGGGCGTATTACCGTCACCATGCCCGGAGAGCGGTACTTGTCCTGCTCCGCCTCTTCGTAGACCGCCGTGCCGCTGACCAGCTCCTCCGGCAGATCGACGGCAGCCGA
>JAISFV010000094.1 GCA_031263445.1 Synergistaceae bacterium
GGCCGCGCCGAAAAGCTCGCGCTCGACGCGCCCGCGTGACCAATCCATCTCGCTCTTCGACCCTGAGCGGACGCCGAACTGGTAAATCATGCCGTCGCCCAGGATTTCCCACGCCCGCCGCATCACTGTCGCGTGAGAGAGTTTCTCGCCCATGTAGTCATCCCTCATGTCGGCGTGCGCGTCGAAATGCACCAGGCGCAGCCCGTTGTGTCTTGCGGCTACTGCGCGGAGCGCGCCAAGCGTCACAAGGTGCTCGCCGCCGATCATGCAGGGCGTCTTGCCGTCCTCCATGACCTTCCAGGCGAACGCCTCTATCCTGTACAATGCCGCCTCCGCGTTCCCGAAGGGCAGCTCCAGGTCGCCCGCGTCATGGACGGAGAAGTCCTCAAGGCCGAGTGACTGATAGGGGCTGTATATCTCTATGCCGTCGGACTCCAAGCGCATGGCAGACGGCCCGAAGCGGGCGCCGGGACGGAACGTCGTGGTCGAGTCGAACGGCGCGCCGAACAGCACGGCGTTCGCTGGCTCATAGGGCGCGTCGCATCCGATGAACGTCACGGAAACCCCTCCGCCTGTCACGCGCCCGTGAGCGCGCGCTTCACGTAGTTCGGCAGCCTGAACGCGCCATCGTGGAGATCAGTGTTGTAGTACCGCGTCTCCAGCCCGAGTGCGTTCCACGCGGTGCAGTCCAGGTCGTCTATGGGGTCGTATTTTTTCGAGGCGAAGCCGAAGAGCCAGTGACCCGACGGATATGTCGGTATGTGGGCCTGATAGACGCGGCAGACGGGGAAGAACTCCCTTATCCTCTCGTGGGCCCGCGACATCGCCCCGGCGTAGGACTCATAGTAAGGGTTCTCGTGCTGGTTCACGAGTATGCCGTCATCGGTCAGGGCCTTATGGCAGTTGCCGTAAAACTCCTTGGTGAACAGCCCCTCCCCTGGGCCGAACGGATCCGTGGAATCTACGATTATCAGGTCGTACTCCTTCTCGAAGCGCCTGACGTACTTCAGGCCGTCCTCGAAGTACAGACTGACGCGCGTGTCGCCCAGGCCGCCTGACGTAAAGGGCAGGTGTTTGCGGCACACGTCCACCACCATCTCGTCTATGTCCACCATGTCGATCCGGCTTATCGAACGGTAACGCGTAAGCTCGCGGACGGTCCCCCCGTCCCCTCCGCCTATGACTAGCACGCTCTTTGCGCCAGGGTTCGTAGCCATCGGCACGTGCGTTATCATCTCGTGGTAGATGAACTCGTCCTTCTCGGTCAGCATCATCAGGCCGTCCAGCGTGAAAAAGCGGCCAAACTCCTCCGATTCGAACACGTCGATACGCTGAAACGGGCTCTGCGCGCTCAGCACCTGTTCCTTAACCTTGATCGAGAAGCGCACTGCGGGCGTGTGTTCCTCCGTGTACCAGAGTTCCATCAGATTTCCCTCCCCATTGCCAAATAACCGCGAAATATTATTTTTCTACGACCTCGATATGCTCCAGCGTCATATCCTTCGGGCCCATGACGAGGCTGCCTTTCTCCATCGCGTACAGGACGTACCCCAGCGCGTCCTTCGTTATCAGCTCTCCTGGCGCCAGGATCGGTACGCCCGGGGGGTAGCACATCACGAACTCGGACGATATCTCCCCCTCGCTCGACCTTAGCGGGACGCTCCTCCGCTTCGCGTAGAAAGCTTCCTGGGGCGAGAGCCTCACCACAGGCGGTATGTACTCGTGATCCCAGAGGCCTAAGCCGTCCCTGCTGTGGAGGCGCTTTATCTCGGAGAGCGACGACACGAGGCGCTCTATGGCGTATTCATTGTCGCCGACCGAGATTACGGCAAGCATGTTCCCGGCGTCACCGAACTCGATCTGGATCCCGTAGCCGTCGCGCAGAGTGTCATAGACCTCCACCCCGGCGAGGCCAATGCCCAGCGTGTGGACGGAGAGCTTGGTGGCGTCGAAGTCGTAAGCGTCGCGGCCGTTTGTTATCTCCCGCGAGAACGCGTAATACCCGCCTATGCCGTTTATCTCCTGCCTCGCGTATTCAGCCAGCCCCAGTACCTTGCGGAACGTGGCCGCCCCGTTCATCGCGAGTGACTTTCGCGCTATGTCGATGGAACCCATCAGGAGGTACGACGCGCTCGTCGTCTGCGTCAGGTTGATTATGGTCCGGACGTAGGCGGGCTCGACCCTGGCGGATTTCATCACGAGCAAGGAACTCTGTGTGAGCGACCCGCCAGTCTTGTGCATACTTATGGATGCCATATCCGCCCCTACGGACATCGCGGAAGCGGGCATATCCTCCCCGAAGTAAAAATGAGTGCCGTGAGCCTCGTCCGCCAAGACCGCCATACCAGCCGCGTGGGCGATTTCCGTGATGCGCCGCAGGTCGGGGCAGACGCCGTAGTACGTGGGGTTGTTCACGAACACAGCCTTGGCACACGGGTGCGACTTTACTGCGGCCTCTACGTCCTCAGCCGCCATGCCGAGCGAGATGCCGAGACGCGAGTGGGTGCCAGGATCCACGTACACAGGGTTTATCCCGCACAGTATGAGCGCGTTGATGGCCGACCGGTGGACGTTGCGGGGCAGAATTATCGAGTCCCCGCCCTTGCAGACGCTCATCATCATGGCCTGAACTGCGGACGTGGTGCCGCCGACCATCAAAAAGGCCGCGTCCGCCGCGAATGCCTCCGCCGCAAGCGCCTCTGCGTCCCTGATCACGGACGTCGGGTGCGAGACGTTGTCGAGCGGCTTCATAGAGTTCACGTCCACGGAGAGGCACGCCTTCCCCAGGAAGTCCGTCAGCTCGGGCGTCCCCCTCCCCTGCTTGTGGCCGGGAACGTCGAACGGGACGACGCGGCGCGCCCTGTACTCGGCCATCGCCTCGTAAAGCGGCGCGTCGCCCTGAACGAGCCTTTTCCTCACGGCCTGCGGCTCTCCCATGCCGTCAGTACATGTTCATTCCGTAATAGATTTCAAGCATCTCTTTCGTGATCTGGTCTTTTATCGAGAGGCGCGTCTCGGGCGAAAGCTCTCTCGGATCGACGTTGAAGAGATAGTCTGACAGCACGATCTCCTTCAGCATCATCTTCGTGTGAAAGATATTCGACTGGTAGACGTTCACGTCGATCGCGTCGTACCGCGTCAGCGTGTCCTTTGAGATGTAGTTCTGGATGGAGTTGATCTCGTGATCCGTGTAGCACTTCTTGCCGTCGACGTCCCTCGTGAAACCGCGGACGCGGTAGTCCATAGTTATTATGTCCGAGTCGAACGAGCCGATCAGGTAGTCGAGCGCCTTGAGCGGCGTGACCTTGCCGCACGTCGATACGTCAATGTCTACCCTGAACGAGCTGATGTCCTTGTTGGGGTGAAATTCCGGGTACGTGTGGACTGTGACGTGGCTCTTGTCGAGATGGGCAACGACCAGGCTGTCCCTGCTCATGAGCAGCTCCCTCGCCAGGAACCCCTGGTTGCACGAGATATCCATCTGCTCCGGGGGAACCTCCTCCTCGGATATCATCACGGTGACGCTCGCGCCCTGCGGGTCGTAGTCCTGCTTGGATATGTTGAGCGCACATGCCCCTATGATGTTCGTTACGCCGCACAGGATGCCTGTAAGCCTCTCCGAGTTGTACTGCTCGTCGATGTATGCGATGTACTCTTTCTTCTCTCGATCCGTCTTCGCGTAACAAATGTCGTAAATATTGAAGCTCAACGTCTTTGTCAGGTTGTTGAAGCCGTAAAGCTGGATCTTTTCTTTCAACCCTATCCCCACGCCCCTTCCTCGCAAGGCAAAACCGCTAAGGGATTACTATACATAAGAGGGGGGCTATTGTCAAAATTTTCCTGCGGACTGGCACTCCCCCGTCACGCACCAGTCTTCTTTATCGTTGGGTACGTTTCCTGAGACTGCGGGATAATTTCTGCGTCGCGTCTGGCGGAAAAATTTCGCGTTTCCGCGTTCAGTGATAGAATACACTAGCGTTTGTTCTTTTTAAAAGGAAGCTCCGATTAAATAGCTGAAACGATATTTAATCGTTCCAGGGTGCGGATTCCGATGTAGTTTGAATCTCGCCCTTCAGGCCCCTGACAATAAATTGGCATACCCATAAATCATCGGTTGGGAGAGAATTTGGATGGCACAAAAAAACGGAAACGGCGACTCCTCTCGCGAACGGCTCATAAAGGCCGGGATCAACCTCTTTTCCAAGTACGGCTACGACGCCACGTCCACACGTATGATATCGAAAGAGGCAGGGGTCAGCCTTTCCGCCATATCGTTCCACTTCGACGGCAAGGACAGCCTGTTTTCCGCCTGCCTTGACCTGATAGCCGAAAAGATCTCCTCGCTCTACGAGAAAACATCGAAAAAGACGGAGCGCTTGCTGGAGAATGGCATCATCAGCAAGCAAGAGGCTTACGAGTGTCTTATGGAGGTGATCAGAACCCAGGTGGCGGTCGCGTTCGGCCACAGGTACAGGAGCTCCTTAATGCTGACGTACTGGGAGCAGACAGGCCCCTCGCGGAGAGACCACCCCGTAAGCGAGGCCATCTTCAAAAAAATCGAAAACTCCATGGCGAAGCTCATAACCTCTACAACCGATATTCCCTATGAAAGGGCCATTATCGCGAGCCGTTTCATCAACGGCAGTATAATTTCTTTTGGCGAACACTCGCTCCTCGTCTATTACGCGATAGGGGACGAGGAGGGGCAGAAAAAGAAGCTCGAGCTAGTCAGCGGTGAAATACTGCGCTATTGCGACGTCCTCATCCGGGAGCTGCTCCAGATGCCCCAGGAAAACGCAGGGCCATTGACAAACGACGCGGAGGGGGGTAACCTGCCCTAGGACGGTCGTCCGACACAGGATAAATCACGGCTATGGATGGGGTGAAATTATGGCGGTTCCAGATCTTAGCTACTGTTTTGGGTGCGGGAAGGACAACCCGAAGGGACTCTTGCTCGTGAACAGGTACGAGGGCGACAAGTCAGTGATGGAGCTCACCGTGGAGAGGGAGCAGTGCGGATTCCCTGGTGTGCTGCACGGTGGCATAACCTTTACAATTATGGACGAGGTAATGCATTACGCTATTTTCAGACGCGGGCTGGAGACGGTCACTATATCGGTCAAGATAGACTTTTTGAGCCCTGGGTGGCTTGGGAGGCGCCTGGCCGCCGAGGGCTGGGTCGAGAAAATCGATGGAAAGTACGTCGACGGGGCTTCGGAAGTGAAGGACCTGAGCGACGGGAAGCTCGTCGCGAAAGCATCCGGGAAATTCAAGATAGTGGATCTGGAGAAGTTCCGCAGCTAACCGTTCTTTTTTTCAAAAATATATAAAGACAGCTTGCCGCCAAAATCCACAGCAAAGTTTCATATCCAGCCAAGGGACGGTGACTTCAAATGATAACGGTGAACGACAACCCCACCGAGTGGAAAGAGGGCATGACAGTGCAGGACGTGCTGGATCTACAGGAGGAGAAGGTTTTCAACGCGCTCGTTACTGTATGGGTCAACGGGGATCCCATATCCAGGCACAGGGATTATCTAGCCCGCCCCGTCGAGGACGGGAGCGTGATAGAGATCATATCAATGATCACCGGAGGGTAATTTCGCAATCGTCCATACTGCAAATCACACCAAATGAAATTAAGTTGCATTTGTATTTTTCGATAAAAACTTTGCCTCAAACCCTATTGACAAACCTTTTTTTAAATTATAGAATTAAACCATTCTAGAACGAACGTCCGACCCATAAGGTAAGGGATCGCTCCCAGCTCAGTTGCTGTGCCAAGCCAACGCCGCCTTAAGGCATTGTTTGTTGGCGTGTTGCGTAACAAAATTCAAGACGACGAGGAGGATTATGCCGTCATGATCAAAAAAAAGACCATAGTTTTATCGATTAACGACAGGAAATTCAAATTTTCCGTAGGGACAGGATACGGCGACGTGTCGCCGTCGGAGACGCTTACCCATACACTGAGACGACGACTGGGCTACACAGGCTCCAAAGAGTCCTGTGACGCCGGAGCGTGCGGATGCTGCGCAGTCATCGCGGACGGGGAAGCGATCGCGTCGTGCATGGCGTTGACTGTCGAAATGGACGGCAAAAGCATCATGACCATCGAAGGGCTGGAGGACCCGGTCAAGGGGCTCGATCCAATCCAGCAGGCGTTCATCGATGAATATTCCTTCCAGTGCGGCTACTGCACGCCTGGGATAATAATGGTCGCCAAGGCCCTTTTCGCCTCAAACCCTCACCCGACCGCCCACGAGATATCGGAAGCGCTCTCCGGGAATTATTGCAGGTGCATCAGCCAGTACACGGTACTCAGGGCCCTGAACAAGCTCGCAGGGAACGAGGGTGCGGAGCTGGCGACGTTCACCAGGGCGTGCGACGAGGTCGAGGATCCGATACCTGTCCGCCAGGAGCTGCATCTCAGCCCTTACGCGAACGGCCACGTCTGCGCGCACTCGCTGGACTGAAAGGAGGGAGCGTCCGGATGAAATACCGCGACATAAGGCAACCTAACTATCGGCACGTCGGCAACTACAGCCCGCGCAAGGAGGCCAAGGAGATCGTGACAGGAAAAGCCCTCTTCCTTGACGACTTCTCGCTCCCCCACATGCTCTACGGCAGGATCAAACGCAGCCCGTACCCTCACGCGAAGATCGTGAGCGTGGACACCAGCATGGCGCAGAACCTCGAGGGTGTGCGAGCAGTCATCACGCACAAGAACATGCCGCAGGCGTGGGGGCTCGGCCTCCCGGTACACCGCCTGCTGATGGAAGAAAAGGTCTACCATGTCGGAGACGTAGTGGCGCTGATCGCGGCCGACACCCTGGAAACAGCCACGGAAGCGGTGGACCTGATCGAGGTCGAGTACGAGGAACTCGAACCCGTGTTCTCCGCCGAAGAGGCATTCATGGAAGGCGCGCCGCAGCTTTACGACCGGTTTCCCGGGAACCACGTGGACAACGGCATAAAGTACTTTCAGCCAGACGGCCCTTGGTGGCAGATCATAAAGGGCGACGTCAGGAAAGGGTTCGAGGAAGCAGACTACGTCGCGTCGGACAAGATAAAATTCGACAAGATGCCCGCGCCGCTCGCCCCTGAGACGCCCTCCTGCATCGCGAAGCATGACGGCGGCAACGAATACACCATCTGGGCCTCGTCCCAGAGCGCTCATATCATGAAGCTGATGGCTGAGGGGAGGATCCCCAACTCGAACGTGAGCGTGAAAACGTTCAACGTAGGCGGCAGTTACGGGAATAAGCAATCGTTTATGACCACCGCCCTCTCCTCGTGCATGTTGGCGCTCCAAACCCAGCGCCCCGTGAAAATCGTCCTCACGAAGCCTGAACAGCTCACGTCCTATGAAGTGAGGCTGGGCAGCACGATCACGGCGAAAATCGGCATGGACAAGGATGGCTTCGTGACTGCCGTCGAGGGGGACTGGCTCGTTGACACAGGCGCGATCGCTGACTCCGTGCAGGGGCAGGTCGGCGTCGGTTTGGGCGAGGCGCAGATCGTCCTCGCAAAGTGCAAGAATTGGTTCATGGACAGCCACATCGCCGTCACGAACCGCCAAGCCGCCGGCATAGTCCGGGGCTACGGCGGACAGGAACTGAACAGTTGCCTCGAAAGGCTGCTCTGCGCCGTGATGAAAAAGGGCGATTTCGACCCCCTCGACGTATTCAAGAAGAACTACATCTCCCCCGGCGACACGTTCACGTGGCGTGACGGACGCACGTGGAAGAGCCGTTCGTCGTTGTTCTTCAAAGAGTCGATGCAGGGCGCGGCCGACCAGATTGGCTGGGCAGAGAAGTGGAAGGGCTGGAACAGGCCGTTCGCGGTAAACGGCTCGAAGGCAAGGGGCGTCGGCATGGGCGTCATAGGGAATGCCGACATAAGCGAGGACAACACTGAGGCCATCGTGCGCATCGTGCCTGACCTGGTAGGCGGGAAAAGGGCATCCACCTGCATAATCGAGTGCGATATCACCGAGTCCGGGATGGGGACGAGGAGCAACGCCTGCAAGATAGCCGCTGAGGTCCTGAACGTGCCTTACGAAAAGGTCTCGATCACGGAACCAGGCACAAAGTTCAACCCCTCCAATTACGGCCTTTGCGGGTCTAGGGGAGTCATTACCACCGGGAAGGCCATCTCGAACGCTGCGATGGAGGCGAAGAAAAAAGCGCTCGACTTTGCCTCGCTTCATTTCAAGCGCTCCGCCGACCAGCTCGACACAAAGGACTTCATGGTCTACGTGCGCGACACACCCAACCTCTCCGTGCCTATGTTCAAGCTGGGGCCGAAGGAGCTTTCCATAGTGGGTTACGGAAAGCACATGGAAATGTT
>JAISFV010000148.1 GCA_031263445.1 Synergistaceae bacterium
GCCTGGAACAGTGCCTGCGCCTCGTCGTGACGGGCTATGGAGCGCAGACGCTCCGCCTCGATGAACTCCGGCGTGACCGTTATGCTCCGGTACGCCTCGATTGCCTGCTGCATTACCCCCACCTCCAGCAGTTCGATTCTTTTCAGCTCCTCTTCCGTGTCCGCCTTGAACAGCGCGAGCCACAGCCCCGGCTCGTCGTCGGCGCTTATGGCCTCCGGCAGCTTCGGCAGCTCGAAATAGTGCAGGGCCTGCTTGTCCGTCAGCGGCGTGTGGCGGGTGACCTCGAGCGGCCGGTATTCCGAGTGGAAGTCCTCGCAGCCGAACAGCCTGAACGCCACGATGTTCAGTATCACCACGCGCGGGAGCTCGCTGTACCTGCCGCCCGACGGCAGGGCGGTGGAGTATTCCCGCGCCCAGTGGAACAGCGTCCTCTCGGGGAAATCGCCCCTGTCCGTGACCTGGACCTCCAGGTTGACCCTCTGCCCGTCCGCCGTCATGTTTATGTCGAGGCGGCAGAACTTGTCGCCGAGGCTTTCGGGCGGCATCTCCGGGTTCCGTATCTCAAACTCGCCGATGCTGTCCGCCGCGATCCCGAGCAGCCCTGCGACGAGCCTTTTCAGCAAGCCGGGGTGTCTCACGAACAGCATCTTGAACAGCGTGTCGTTCTTGAACGTGTACTCCAGTTTCGCCATCGTACACACCTCTTCTTTAAGAGTTTTAGCACATTTGCGGGCGGATTACAACATGTCGTTTAGGCTTAGATGTTCTTCAGCTCAAACGACTCGGCGAAGGTGAACAGCCTGTAGTGGCGGGCCGCCGGGGTGATGTCCGGGGCGTACTCCTGCGGCCAGCCGGGCGGCGTATCTTTTGTCTTTATCTGATCGTATCGCCTGTCACCCCTCACGAGCAAGAGGACGCGGAGCATCCTCCTGCCCGGGTCCAGGGCGAACCTCGCGTCTATCACGCCACGCTCCCTCGGCTGCCACGCCCCTTCCCTCATATCCTTGATGTAAAATATCTCTTCTCCGCCATCTTTTATGTTGACCTCACATTCTATTGCGTCCATATAAAAGAGGTAGTCGTTTTTATGGATGGTTATCTCAGCCTCCAGGGAACCCGCTTTATTCCAGACGAGGTTAAGGATTGTCGCAGAACCTGATTCTTTCATGTCCCCCGACAGCCACATGGGGCAGGCAGACGGCAGGGCTGATCCGCATAGCACCCAGTTTTTGACTGTCTTTGGCCGATACGGCGTTTCAACCGGCTTGAGCAGGTCGAGCCTGGCTTTGTTGCCAATCACACGGATCTTGAATATTTCGTCCGATATGACGGCGCTGTCCATTATGCGGTTATTGTATTGAATGCCGTATACTATCCTGCATTTGCCGTTTTTCCTGACGCCGCCATTTTTCATTTGGCTATCTGTGACGCTTATGACGCCGTCCCAGTCAAACGGCGCCCTTCGCTCGGCATGGGCGAAGGCTTCCTGGTAAAGCTCCGCGCTCCTGGGCATGCCGTAGCCGCAGAAGTCGGCCGGCAGCTTCAGCATGGAGAAAACCTGGTCGGCCCTGTCCTGTGCGGCAGCCGCGTCCGCCACGTAGTTGCCGGTCTCCATGACGGCGATGGCACCCGTTGTTATCCCGGCCACTATCAGGGACAGGACCGACAAGGACGCCAGTGCCTCCAGCAGGATGAAAGAGTGACGCGCGCGTTTTTCGCCAGGCAGATTCATGGGGACACCTCCAGAATTTCCGTCCGATAATACTGAGCGATATTTCGCCGTTTGAGAAAGCCTGCGCGGCAGGGTTTAAATATTCACTTTAGGCCCATAACGATAAATCAGCCTTCTCATTTGTGACGCTTACGCTTATACTTATACTTGAAAATGATGCTATAATGTAAAGTATCTCTATGAAGTATAACCAGACCATGAATCAAATCACATCGGCAAGATTGTCGGTAAAATTGCGGAAGTTGCCTTTTGTGGTGGCAAATTTTGTGCTGTAAGATACATCAGATTATATAATAAGGCACCGATCCTCACCCCTGAGGCGCGGCGAATAAAATCATTTTTATTAAGGAGTGGTCAGCAATGAAGAAAGGTTTGATAGTCCTTGCAGTGATCGTCGTATTGTTAGTCGGCTGGCAGATGTCCCGAAGCCGGAGCGCGGAGGAGACGGCACCGCCCGCGACCCAGGCAGCCGTGACGCCTTCCGAGACGCCGGAGAGAACCGCGCCGGAAGCGGGCGCGCCGCAATACGGCGGAGTCCTCAAGTGGCACGAGGTGGCGAACCCGCCGAAGCTCGACGTCCACATGGCGACCGACACGACCTCGGCACGCGTGATTTACTGCATATTCGAGAACCTCGTGACCAACAGCCTCGACGGGCAGAGCATCGTGCCGGCCCTGGCCGAGAGCTGGAGCGCATCGGAGGACGGTCTCACCTGGACGTTCAGTCTGCGGAAGGGCGTCCGCTTCCACAAGGAGACTGAGGGCGGCAAGCCGACCGAGAACGGCGGGCGCGAGGTCATGGCCTCGGACTGGAAATGGACGTTCGAGCGCATGATCCGCGACAAGTCCCCGCGCGCTTATTTCATCGACTGCATAGCGGGATATGAGGACATGCTGGAGGGCAGGGCTGACGAGTGGTCGGGCATAAAAGCGGTGGACGACTATACGCTCGAGTTCACCCTCAAAGAGCCGTTTTCCCCGTTCCTCTCGGTGCTAGCCTACAACTCATTTGGCGTAGTCCCGAAGGAAGACATCGAAAAGTGGGGCGCGGACTTCAACTTCCACCCCGTGGGGACAGGCCCGTTCGTGTTCGAGGAGTGGGTGCAGGATCAGCGCGTCACGCTCAAGAAGAACCCGGAGTATTGGGGCAGGGACGAGAACGGCAACCAGCTCCCGTACCTGGACGGCTGGGAGCTGGTCGTGATCCCGGACGGCACCGTGGCGTGGGAGGAATTCAAGAAGGGTAATATCGACGTCATGCGCGACGTCCCTGACAACCTCGTGACCGACGCGCGCAGCCTCCTCGGCGACAGTATGCTGGAGGCGCCGCAGCCAGGCACCTACTACTTCGGCTTCAACATGCAGAAGGAACCATTCAAGAGCAACAAAGCGCTCCGCCACGCGATTAACTACGCCGTGGACCGCGAGAGGATAAACGACCTCGTGCTGGAGGGGCTATGGACGCCGGCGAAGGGCGTGCTGCCCCCGTCGATGCCTGGCTACAACCCGGATCTGAAGGGCTACTCGTATGACCCGGAAAGGGCAAAACAGCTCCTGGAGGAAGCGGGCTTCAAGGACGGCTTCGAGACGACGCTGCAGGTCAACCAGAACGTGCGGCACAGGGCAGTGGCCGAGGCTGTACAGGCCCAGGTCGCGGAGCTGGGGATCAAGCTGAACGTCCAGATAGTGGACTGGGGCGTCCATCTCGACACGCTGGATCGCGGCGAGACCGACATGTACCGGATGGGCTGGGTGGTGGACTATCTCGACCCGGACAACTTCCTCTACGTCAACCTGCACTCCAGCAACTTCGGCGCGAAGGGCAACTACTCGTTCTACAGCAACCCAGAGGCTGACAAGCTCATGGAAGAGGGCCGCACCGAGACTGACCCGGCCAAGCGCATCGAGATATACCAGAAGGCCGAGCAGCTCATAGTCGACGACGCCCCGTGGATGTTCCTGTTCTATTACTACAACAACATGGCGACGCAAAAGTGGGTTAACGGCGCTACGCTGCCGGCGTTCGGCAACTACACCGCCAGGGTGGACAACGTCTGGCTGACCGAGAGATAGGCTGAGGCATGTTCTCTCACGTCGTAAGAAAACTGCTGCAATCTATACCGGTCGTGTGGGGAGTAGTGACAGCCGTCTTCATACTGATGGCTGTCGTTCCCGGCGACCCGGCGCGCCTTATGGCGGGACAGCGCGGCGATCCGGCGACGATTGAGAGGATCAGGCACGATCTCGGGCTGGACCTCCCGCTCACGCAGCAGTACACGAAGTTCATAGGGGAACTGATCCGCGGCGACCTAGGCATGTCGTACAGGAACAACGAGCGCGTGGCCAGCGCGATAAAGACGCGCTTTGTCGCCACCATCAGGCTTACGATGTGGGCGATGCTCCTTGCCGTGGCAATCGGGCTCACGACCGGCATAATATCCGCGTCGCGGCCAAACTCCGCGTTCGACTACGGCGCAATGTTCGTCGCCGTCTCCGGCGTGAGCGCGCCGGTCTTCTGGGTCGGGCTGCTGCTGCTCTTGGTGTTCGCCTATAACCTGAACTGGATCCCCGGCATAGGCGCCGGGAACGGAAGCTGGAAGTACCTGGTATTGCCGGCAGTGACGCTCGGGGTGAGGCCGGCCGCGATTATCGCCCGTCTCACCCGCTCCTGTATGCTGGAGGTCATGAGCCAGGATTACATCCGCACTGCGCGGGCGAAGGGCGTCAAGGAGGGCGTGGTCGTCATAAAACACGCCCTCAAGAATGCCATGATACCTGTCGTAACGATAATAGGCACGTCCGTCTCGGATCTCCTGTCAGGGGCCGTCCTCACAGAGAGCATTTTCGCCTGGCCCGGCCTGGGGCGTCTCGCCGTGGAGGCGCTGGTGAACAGGGATTTTCCCATGATCAGGGGCGTGGTCATAGTGATGGCCCTCACGTTCCTCGTGGCGAACCTCATAGTGGACATTTCGTATGGGTTCTTCGACCCGCGTGTGCGGTACGAGGGGGAGCGGTGAGCCATGCGCGCCATCGCTGCTGACAAAGGCATGAAACCCCCGGTCCGCGCCGAGGCGGGGGATAGCCTCATCAAAGAAGCGTGGATCAGGTTCCGGCGCAACAAGCTCGCAATGATAGGACTCTTTATGACGTTCTCCATAATATTCGCGGCGATATTCGCGGGGGCGCTTGCGCCCTATGACCCCAAAGCTCAGCTCGCTTTCACCGTCGACCCGGCGCTCAAGCTCGCCGCCCCGTCCGTGCAGCACCCGATGGGGAACGACCTGTACGGGCGCGACATCCTGAGCAGGGTTCTGTACGGGGCGCGGATATCGCTCGAAATAGGCATATTCGCGACCCTCGTCACGATCATGATAGGGGTGCCGCTCGGGGCGATAGCAGGATACATGGGCGGCATATGGGACGACCTGATATCGTGGCTCGTCAACGTCATATTCGCGTTCCCGTTCATACTGTTCGTCCTGGCCGTCGTATCGGTCTTCCGAAACCCGAGTCTCTACCTCGTGTTCGTGGCCATAGGGCTGGTCAACTGGGTGGCTCTGTGCAGGATCACGCGCGGGCAGTTCATCTCCCTGCGCGGGAGCGAATTTGTCGAGGCCGCCCGCGCCCTGGGCCTCCCGACGTGGAAAATCATATTCCGCCACATACTGCCCAACGCCATCGCTCCCATAATCGTGCAGGCGACGCTCGGGATGGGCGGCATCATCACGCTGGAGGCCGGGCTGGCGTACCTAGGCTTCGGCGCGCAGCCGCCGACGCCGTCATGGGGCCTGATGATATCCGAGGGACAGCAGTACATCGCCAGGGGACAGTGGTGGTGGTCGATGTTCCCTGGGATCGCTATCATGTATACGGTGCTCGCCTTCAACTTCCTGGGCGACGGCCTGCGCGACGCGCTCGACGTGCGCCAGAAGAGGTAGCGGCATGGCGCTCTTAGAGATTAAAGACCTGCGCACCGTATTTGACACCGACAGGGGCGTCGCGAAGGCCGTGGACGGCGTGTCGTTTTCCATCGAACCCGGCGAGACGCTGGGCGTGGTAGGCGAGTCGGGCTGCGGAAAGAGCGTCACCGCGCTCTCCGTGATGCGCTTGTTGCAGAAGCCGACGGGACGCGTCGCCGGAGGCGAGATATTGATGGAAGGGCAAGACCTTCTCGGGTTATCAGAGCCAGAAATGAGGAAGATAAGGGGCAACAGGATATCAATGATCTTCCAGGAGCCGATGACGAGCCTGAACCCCGTTTACACCGTCTGCTCGCAGATATCCGAGCCGCTGATGCTCCATCAGGCTATGAACAAGCGGGAGGCCCGTGCCAGGGCGATAGAGATGCTCGACACTGTGGGCATCCCGAACGCCAGTTCTCGCATAGACGAATACCCGCACCAGTTTTCAGGCGGCCAGCGCCAGAGGATCATGATAGCCATGGCTCTGGCCTGCAAGCCGGCGCTCCTGATCGCGGACGAGCCGACGACGGCGCTCGACGTGACAGTGCAGGCCCAGATCCTGGATCTCATGAACGCATTGAAGGCCGAGTTCGGGTCGGCGGTCATGCTCATAACCCACTCCCTCGGCGTCGTCGCGGAGACCGCCCAGCGCGTCGTCGTCATGTACGCCGCCAAGATCGTCGAGGAAGCGCCCGTGCGGCCGCTCTTCGGAAGCCCCATGCATCCCTATACGAGAGGTCTCCTCACCTCCATACCGAGGATGGACGGCGACGTGGACAGGCTACCGGTCATCCCAGGCATAGTCCCGAGCCCGTTCAACTTCCCGGGCGGATGCAGGTTCCACGACCGCTGCGGCGAGCGCCTGGACAGGTGCGACGGCGAAGAGCCGCCTCTCTTCGGCACGGGCGGCGGGCATAAGGTGAGATGCTGGCTTTACGAGAAGGAGGGCGAGCGCCTTGACAGAGGGGAATAGTGAAAGGCATCTCGTCGATGTCCTCCATCTCAAGAAATACTACCCGATAAAGCGAGGAATCCTGAGAAGGACGGCCGGTTACGTCAAGGCCGTGAACGACGTGACGTTTCAGATCAGGCGCGGCGAGACGCTGGGGCTCGTCGGGGAGTCCGGGTGCGGCAAGACGACGATCGGCCGCAGCATCCTCCGTCTCATAGTGCCGAGCGCCGGGACGGTCGCCTTCGACGGCGCGGACGTGGAAGCGCTTCAAAAGAGCGACGACGCCGCACTGCGGCGCAGGATGCAGATAATCTTCCAGGATCCCTACGGCAGCCTCAACCCTAGGATGAATGTGTCGGACATCATCGGCGAGGCCCCGCTGTATCACAGGCTGGTGTCGAAAGCCGAACTTGACGACTACGTCGTCTCAATCATGGAGAAGGTCGGTCTGCGCCCCGAGAGCCGCGCGAAGTACCCGCACGAGTTCTCAGGAGGCCAGCGCCAGCGCATAGGCATTGCCAGGGTGCTGGCGATGAAGCCAGAGTTCGTGGTATGCGACGAGCCTGTGAGTGCGCTCGACGTATCGATACAGAGCCAGGTGCTGAACCTGCTGGCGGATCTGCGCAGCGAGTTCTCACTGACGTATCTCTTCATATCTCACGACCTCTCCGTGGTCAAGCACATATCCGACCGCGTGGCCGTGCTGTACCTGGGCAAGATGGTGGAGATAGCGCCGAAGGCGGACTTCTTCAGCCAGCCGATGCACCCGTACTCGCAGGCGCTGATATCAGCCATACCGGTGCCGGATCCTGACGCCACGAAGAACAGGGTCATCCTCGAAGGGGACGTCCCGTCGCCGATCAACCCGCCGGACGGCTGCATATTCTCGACGCGCTGCCCGAAGGCGATGGACCGCTGCAAGGCCGAGGAACCGATCCTCGTTGACAGGGGCGGACACGAGACTGCCTGTTTCCTGTATGGATAACATCGGATTAAATTTATAAACCGTTCCGACATATCGAAAACAGACTGCTGATCGCGAATTGGCATGAGCGACCCTGGACGTAGGCCGTCGGCGTATCCTGACGGCCTACGAATCATGATAAAATTACGTTGCTGACTGTAAATCAGGGAAGCGCTGACGAAATGCCCTTGGCGCGGACCGGAGGCTGGTAATGTATTTGTCATATAAAAACGTAATTCCGTTAATCATGCTATTGGCCCTGTTCGCCACGTGTTTTTACGCTGACGCCTCTGTAGCCGTTCCGGCAAGCGTCGTGCCGCATATGGACGAGACGGTGCGGAGGCTTGGCCTCCAGACCGATATGCCAGGCGGGGAGAAGGAGATGGAGGCAGAGGATTCAAAGCCCTGGGGCCTCCGTTTCTCCGGTTTTTCGCCGCGCGTGGCTTCCTTCCTGCTCTACTCCGCGCTGGCAATGATACTCGTTATCCTGCTCGCCCACCTGAAATTCTCCCCTTGGAGCGCCAGCCGTTCGCGCAGGTTTACGTCGGGGCGGGACGACGGAACCTCCGGCGCGTCCTCGGCGCGTTCGGAGCGCATGAGGCGCGCAGGGGCCAGGGCGGATGACCTGGCGGCGGCCGGGGATTTTGCCGGTGCCATGCACCTCATTTTGATCGAGAGCGTAGGCGAGCTGCGCAACCGCCTCGCTACGCCTATAGCCGCGTCCCTCACGAGCAGGGAGATATTGGAGCGCGCGCCGCTCTCCCAAGAAGAGCGATCCGCTCTGGCCGACATAGTGAGCGGCGTCGAGATTTCATACTTCGGGGCTTATCGGCCCGGGGCGGAGGAGTATGCGGCGTGCCGCCACAGCTTCGAATCGCTCAAGGGCCTCCTGATGAGGGGCAGGGCATAGTGAAACAGCCAGCCTTCTCCAGCCAGGCCGTCATCCTGATCGTCCTGTGCGCGGTCGCCTTCTTCGCGCTCTCCGCGTTGCTTTCATCCAAGGGCGATCCTGGCGTTTCAGCCGACAGGGCTGGCCCTGGCGCGTATTCCGTCTCCGCTGTCGGATATGCCGGTTTTTTTGACCTGCTCAAGGAGCGGGGCGTCCCCGTGCTGATAAGCGCGGGCGATCCTCTCTCTGACGCGGGGCTTAGGGGGACGCTCATAGTCGCCGCGCCCGAGGCGCGGTTCATCGCGGGCGCCAGGGCCATGGATCTGGAACGGGCGCAGCGGCTGCTCCTGGTCCTGCCGAAATGGGAGGTTCGCCCGGATGAGGACAAGCCCGAATGGATAGCCTCCGCCGAATCTCTGCCCATGTTCATCGCCCAGGAGGCCCTTGCTCTGATACCAAGCGCTGGCAGCCGCGTTTTCAGGAAGGAGTGGCCTGTGCGCTGGACAGTCGACGAGTTCGGGTACGAGCCGTCCGGCGCCGGCATAGCCCAGCTCATCCGTCCTGACGGCATGAAGGTCTTGGTCGGTGACGGTGACGGCGCTCTCGTGGCGGAGATAACCGAAGGGGATCGCAAAATATTGGTTCTCTCGGATCCCGACGTCATGTCGAACCACGGCCTTATAAAAGGCCAGAACGCCGCTTTCATGGTCGCGCTGATAGGCGCGCTCAGAGAGCAGGACGGCAGCGCCATAAGCGCTTCGGTCGTCTTCGACGAAACGGTGCACGGCTTTCACGCAGCCAGCGCCTCGCCGTATCACGCTCTGTTCAGCCCTCCGTTCTCGGTCGTGACGGTTCTCGCCTTCTGCTCTGTCATAGTGATGCTGTGGGCCGGTTACGGCCGGTTCGGCGCGACGCGCGATGCGCCCCCGGCCCTTGGCTTCGGCAAGGCCAAACTTATTGACAACAGCGCCCGCCTGTTGGATTATGGCGGACATCATGCGGCAATCCTCGCCCGGTACGTCAGGATGACAGTCCGCTCCGCCGCGCGGGCCTTGCACGCGCCAGGCGGCCTCGACGAGCCGTCGCTCGTGGAGTGGCTGGACAGGATCGGGCGCTCACGCGGCGTGAACGGATCGTGCGGCGGCATTTTGAGCCGCGCGAACGACACCCGCGGCACGAAGAGCGAACTCGCGAGGCGTCGCTTCTCATGCGCGATGGATATTTACCTATGGAAAGGGGAAATTATAAATGGATCTGCCGGGCGCGGGCGAAATCGTCAAAGCCATTAGGGGAGAAATCCACAAGGTCATCATAGGGCAGGACGAGACGATAGACCTGATGCTGGCGAGCCTGCTTTGCGGCGGGCATGTGCTGCTGGAGGGGCCTCCAGGCACGGGCAAGACGTTCCTCGTGCAAGCCTTCGCGGCCTGTCTCAGCCTACGCTTCGGGCGCATACAATTCACGCCGGACATGATGCCCGGTGACGTGCTTGGCACCAACCTCTTCGACTTCCGCACGAATTCCTTCATCCTCACGAAGGGGCCGATATTCACCCAGGTGCTTCTCGCCGACGAGATAAACCGCACGCCGCCAAAGACGCAGGCCGCGCTGCTGCAGGCGATGAACGAACGCGCGGTCAGCATCGAGGGCCAGACCTACGCTCTGGGCGATGAGTTTATGGTCGTTGCCACGCAAAACCCGATAGAGCAGCACGGCACCTACCCGCTGCCGGAGGCGCAGCTCGACCGCTTCCTCTTCAAGCTGGCGGTAGGCTACCCGAGCCGCGACGAGGAGAGGGAGATCGTCCGGTGCCACGGCCACAGGACAGCCATGCCGAACATTTCAGATTTTGCCCTGGCCCCGCTCATAGGCCCCGGCCAACTGTCCGAGATGCGGGCCATTACGGCCGGGATCCGGCTGACTGACGAACTAGTCGATTACATAGTGGATATCGTGCGGGCGACGCGGCGGCACGGGACTATCGAGACGGGGGCCTCCCCGCGCGCCGCCAACATGATGGCGGCGGCGGCGCGGGCTCACGCGGCGGTCTGCGGGCGTGATTTCGTCATCCCTGACGACGTGAAGCGCCTCGCCCCTCCGCTGCTCCGCCACCGCGTCATCATGACCGCAGAGGCGGACATAGAGGGCGTGACGAACGACGACGCGATCCGCGCTATCGTAGATCAGGCCCCCGCGCCGAGATGACGGTACCCACGAAGCGCGCGGCCATCCTCTTTTCGTTCTCAGCGCCGCTCGCGCTCCTCATCGTCTCGCTCTGGCGGGATCTCTGGTACGTCTCGCTCTGTTATCCGTCGGCGCTCCTGGCATTGATGGCGGCTGACGTCGTGTCGGCCCTGCCGCTCCGCCTCGTCTCCGTCGATCTCCGCTCACCCGCCCTGCTCTATGTCGGACGCGCGGAGACGGCCCTGCTCGAGGTCAGGGCTGACGGCTTCGGACGCCCGGCTGAGGTCGCGTGTCTGCTGGAGCAGACGGGCGACGCCGACCGACCGGCGCCGGTCACCCGGACGGTTCTAGGGGCGGGCGCAGTCATCTCCCTCCCGATAGTCCCGCGAAGGCGCGGGAGGTTCGCCATAGACGCCGTATGGCTGCGCTGGCGCGGGCCGCTTGGCCTGGTCGAGACGCGCATGAGGCAGCCCGTCGGGCGCGTAATCGACGTCCTGCCGGACATAAAACGCATCCACGACGAGGTGATCCAGTTCTTCTCCAGGGACGCTGAATACGGCGTCAAATCCCAGGCCATGAAGGGAGAAGGCACCGAGTTCGAGGATCTGTGTGAGTACGACCCGGGCATGGATCACCGCAGGATCGACTGGAAGCACTCGGCGAGGCACAGGAAGATCCTCTGCAAGAATTTCCGGCAGGAGCGCAACCACCACATAGTGATAGGCTTCGACACGGGACGGCTGATGATAGAGCCTCTGGGAGGGGTCGCGAAGCTCGACCGGGCCATAAGGGCGGGCTTGGTCTTGGGCTGGGTCGCGCTCCGCAACGGGGATTTCCTCGGCGGCTGCGGCTTCGACGTCAGGTTCAGGAGCTTCATCAAGCCCGGGCGCGGTATGCACCAATTCGCCAGGTTCCAGGGCTTCACGGCGGACCTGGCGTACAGGGCGGAGGAGACGAACTTCACGCTAGGGCTGGCAGAACTCAACTCCAGGCTCGCACATCGCGCCCTGGTCGTGCTATTCACCGAGTTTGTAGACATGATACAGGCCGAGCTGCTCGTCGAGAGCCTCGGATGGATGACGCGCCGTCACGCCGTGATATTCGTCACGATGCGCGACCCGTTCCTGGAGGGCCTCCGCGACGAGAGGCCGGGCAGTTTCCTGCGCGCTGCTAAGGCCGTCATAGCGGACGACTTCCTGAACGAGCGGTCCGTCGTGCTAGAGCGGGCGGCGCGGCTTGGCGTTCACTGTATTGACACGTCAGCGGAGGGGATGTCCGCCGCGCTCCTCAACCGATACCTGATGATAAAGGCGAGGAGCTTGCTGTGATCACCCTCCGAAGCGCCGAGTTCCGCAGGGCCCGCGAACACGCGTGGCTCAGGCTGGACGAAATGGTGAGCCTGGCCGAACGCAAGGGTATAGGGGCGCTCTCCGCCGACGAGGCGCAGGAGATAGCCCGGCTCTATCGCTCTGCGTCGTCGTCGCTGTCGGTAGCGCGGAACATCGCGCTGGACCGCAACCTGATACTTTACCTAGAGAACCTGACTTTGAGGGCTTACCTCGTCGTATACGGGCCGCGCATCGGAGCCCTGCAAAGCCTCGCGGTTTTTTTTACAGGCGGCTTCCCCAAGGCCGTCCGTAAACTGGTAAAGCACTTGGCCATTGTCTCTGCCGCGATGCTGATCGGACTCGCTGCGGGCTACGCGCTCGTCAGCGCCGACGCGGAAAATTTCAGCTCGCTGGTTCCGGGGTCGCTAGCCGGGGGGCGCGGCGTCAACAGCACGCGCGAAGAGTTGCTCTCCGATGAGCTGTTCGCGGAATGGCCCGGCTTTGTCGACACATTCGTCGTCTTCGCGAACTCGCTCTTCCGCCACAACGCCATCGTGGGGGTATTCAGCTTCGGCCTCGGGTTCGCGCTGGGCGTGCCAACGCTCCTCCTCGTCGTCTACAACGGGGCCGTCCTGGGCGCTTTCATGGCGCTTCACGCGGCAAAGGGCCTCGCCGTGGACTTCGTCGGCTGGATAGCCATCCACGGCGTCACGGAAATACTGGCGATCTTGCTCTGCGCCGCCGCCGGGCTTTCCATTGCGGAGACGGTCATATTCCCCGGCGATCTCTCGCGCCCCGCCAGCCTCGCCTTGCGCGGGCGGGAGGCCGCCGGCGTCGCGGCGGGCGCTGTAGCCCTCTTCTTCATAGCGGGTTTCATCGAGGGCGGTTTCAGGCAGTTGATAGCGAGCACGCCGGGGCGCTACGCCTTCGCGCTCGCCACCGCCGCGCTCTGGGCGCTTTATTTCACCCGTGCCGGGGCCTCCGATGACTGACAGGGCGGCGTCTCACATTGACCGCGTAAGCGAGCTGTTCGGCGGCACTAAGCGCAAGCGGCGGGTGATCGAGAGCCCGGAGGGCGTGGCGCTCACCGTCGGGGTCGCCACGAGAGGGGAGAGGCTTTACGCCTTCCTCATCGACATACTGCTGATGTTCGTGATCATCTTCTGCCTTTACGCGCTCTTCATCCCGCTCTTTTTTTCGAGGGCCGACATACCTGTAGGGATGACGCTCATCCTCTTCCTCGTGTTCATCGTGCGCAACCTGTACTTCCTGCACTTTGAGCTGGCATGGCAGGGACGGACGCCCGGGAAAAGAATCTGCGGGCTGCGGGTCATAAACCGATACGGCGGCGAACTCTCCCCGTCGGCCGTGATCGCGCGTAACCTCACCCGCGAGGTGGAATTTTTCCTGCCGGTGTCGCTCTTCCTCAGCCTCGGGGATCATGCGGGCGCTGCGGCTAGCCTGGCGGCCTTGGGCTGGGTGCTGGCCATCGCTGCGCTGCCCCTGTTTAACCGCGACAACCTCCGGGCCGGGGATCTCATAGGGGGGACGATGGTAATCTCGACGCCGCGCCGGGCGCTGTCGGGCGACCTGAGCCTGACCGCTCAGGACGCAGGGCGGGAGGCCGTTCATTCCTTCACCCGCGAACAGTTGGCCGTTTACGGGGCCTTCGAGCTGCAGGTGCTGGAAGAGCTTTTGAGAAGCCCGCCAAACCGCGACTCCGACCGCGTGCTCTCCGGCGCCTGCGATAAAATTCGCCTCAAGATAGGCTGGGCTGACGAGATACCGCCCGGAGAGGTTCGCCGTTTCCTCAGCGATTTTTACGCGGCGGAGCGCGACGAACTCGAGCGCGGACAGCTCTTCGGCCGCATCCGTGCCGACAAAACCGCCGCCCCGCCGACACAGCCAAGGAATTAAATGTTTTCTCGGGCATGACGGGACGGATTCGTCCGCTTCTCGAAGAGAGCGGGCGAATACGCCCTGTTTCGCCGTCAGTTGAAGACGTTCGCCAGATCCGCCGGGACGAGACCTTCTTTGGCTGACCGCAGGCCGCAATACATGACCCCTACCATGACGTTCATCATGGCGTTCGTAAATGTCACGGCTGCTATCGCGGCAATGATGAGAAGGACGGGGTTGCCTCCCACGAAAATATACGAGATTACCGCGATGACGCCAAGCACCAAAAAGATAATGGCCATCGACATGCTGCCGGCCAATGACAGCAGGGCCAGGATCTTCCACTTGTACCCCTTGGTCAGGCTGCGGCTCCTCCTCAGGCTGTCCATGACGCCCAGCCCTTCGATGACGCAGGACGGGATGATGACGCTCCACATACAGGTAAGGATTATGCACGGAAATACAAAGAGCAGGGCCGATAAACCTATGCCCAGGCCCGCAGTCAGGCCGAGCAGGACCAGGCGGCCTGTGCGCGACGCGGCGCGCAAAAAGGCGTTCCCTATAGTCACGCGGTTGCCCATGAAGGATTCGAATGCGGCGTGAGCGACTGCGCCCTGGACAATTACGTTAAATATTGCAAAGGGGATGCCCAGCCCTTTCGCTATAGGGCTGTCCGCCATACCCGGTATGAACGCCAAGAGGGACGATGCGACGAGGAAGGCGAACGGGATCGCCGAAAGCCCCAAAAAAAGCACAGGGTTCTTGAAGATAGTCGAAAATGTCCTGCCCATGACGTCCCCTACGGAAAATTGAATGTCCCGCGCGCTGTAATTCGTATCCAAATAAATTTCCTCCCCTTTCAGTAGTGGATGACCGAAGCGGACTCTCTGATCAGCCTTGCCGTCTGCTGTCCGCGCTCTGTCTCGAAGTAGCCGTAAGTGCTCTGCGGAACCATGGCACGGACGGCGTCCATGTCACCGTCGTGAATCGCCTGGCGGACCCTGGACGCGCTGACTGGCTGCCCGTCCAGTTCGAGACGGGGAACCTCGGCGCATTCAATCCCGGATTTGGGCAGTTCTTCCTTCATGATAGAGTTATAAAGCCCCGTGACCCTGCTGAACGGCTCGGTGCCGACATAGCGCCTGCCCACCCCTAGGGCGGACGCTATTTTCCTGAATATATTCAGGTCGAGGCACGCCTGCGCGGCTATGGCCCCGTCGCTGTCCTCCAGGAAGTACGACGGGAACACTGCGGATGATATCATATAGCTGCGCGTCTGGTGCAGCGTCACGTTCCGCAGGTCGGACACGCCCTGTCGGACGAGTTCGTACCTGTCCTCGAAAGGGAAAAGCGACGCGTCCTCCGAGACGACGAAGAGATGGACGCTGCCACTCTCCGATGACGCGCGTTCGACCAGGTATCGGTGTCCCAGCGTGAACGGGTTACAGTTCATCACGAGCGCGGAAGAACCTCCGTCTCGCCTGTGCGCCGAAATCTCGGCGATGAACGATGAAAAGCCGTTACGCCTGTTCTCCATGAACGTGACAAGCCCCAGCCCGGTCGCTATCTCATAAAACCCCATGTCCCTGAAGTACTGCGCGTTGTCCGGCTTCGTGTACAGAAAGGCGTGAGTGACGCCCTTGTCGGCCAGGTACCGCAACAGTCCCGTCATGACCGTCGCGAGCAAGCCCTCCCCCTGGTGCGCCCCGTCCACTGCGACGCACCGGATGGTGTCAGCGGAACACGAGCCGGTCGCTATGAGGCTGTCGTCCGCGTCGAATACCCCGATGGTGTAGTCAAGACGCGCGTCCCGCCTGATGCCCTCCCGCGCCAGCAGCCCATCCAACTGCCCCT
>JAISFV010000002.1 GCA_031263445.1 Synergistaceae bacterium
GTGCCTCTTTTCAGCTCGTATGACGGCACTGACATACCGGGGCTGGCGTTAGCTGCGCTCGCCTTGGGCGCCGGTGACGGCGGCATCGTGGTCAGGCTCGCGGCGAACGGGCCTCGGTCGCTCCGCGTGGCTGGCGTGGAGGTTCCGATATCTATGGGCGGGACGCTGCCGATCGCGTTCAGGGGGCCGAGCGGGAGCTACCCTAGATTCAGCGCTGTCGACGTAATAAGGGGCGAGGTGCCGCCGGAGGATCTGGCGGGACGCATAGCGTTCGTAGGCTCCACGAGCGCAGGGCTTTTGGATCTGAGACCCACGCCGATTGAAAAGTTTTACGCAGGGCTGGAGATGCACGCGGCGGTCGTGGACACGATACTGTCGGGGCGGTTCATCACGGAGCCGGAATCGCGCGTCGGGCTGGAAGTGATCGTGATGGCGCTCACGGGCGTCATGGCGTCGTGTTTTTTCAGCGTCGTCCGCCCCCACGTCGCGCTGCCGCTCGGCGGGATCCTCGGGGCGTCGGTGTGGGTCGGAGCGCGATACATGATGGTCTCGAAGGGCATTTACCTGACGCCGCTTTACTCCCTAGCCAACATGGCGCTGCAGGCGCTTTCCTCCTCGGCTGTCAGGTTCTGGTTCGAGGAGAGCGAGAAGAAGGTGCTGCGGAAGGCTTTTTCCAATTATGTGTCGCCCGAGATAGTGGGGCAGATCGTGAAACAGGGCAGCGTGAACAGCCTCCACGGGGAGCAGCGGAACATCTCTGTGCTTTTCACGGATCTGCGCGGCTTCACCTCGATAGTCGAAAAAATGGCGCCCACTCAGGTAGTGGGGATGCTTGGCAGCTACTTTGCGCCGATGACGTCGATCGTCAGGGGGTCGGCGGGGACGCTGGACAAGTTCGTCGGCGACGCCCTGATGGCGTTCTGGAACGCGCCGCTGGACGTGCCGGATCATCCGGTGAAGGCGGTCGAGTCGCTTTTGGAGATGCACCGCGCCCTGGACGAGCTGAACCAAAGCATGGAACGCGACTACGGGGTACGCCTGAGGATGGGCGGAGGCATACACACCGGATTTGCCCACGTAGGCAACATGGGGACGAGCGACCTCATGGACTACACCGCGATAGGCGACACGGTAAACGCGGCGTCGCGGATCGAGGGCATGTGCTCGAAGTACGGTGTCGGCGCTGTGATCAGCAAAGACACGGCGGACATGTGCGGCGGGAAATTCGCGCTCATGCCGCTGGACATCGTCCGCGTGAAGGGGCGCAGTGCCGGGATCCCGATATTTTCGGTGTTGCTGCAGGACGAGGCGCAAGCGCGCGAGAAAGAGCTGCAAATCTGGGACGAGGCCTTCAATCTCTACATCGCAGGTGATTTTAAAGCCTCGCTCGGCATGTGCGCCAGACTGTTGGCGGATCGGCCCGGCGAGAAGCTGTATCAGATATTCGCCGAGCGTACAAGCACAATGGGAGAACTTGTGCCTGAAGACTGGGACGGTGTTTACACTTATGAAAGCAAATAATTTCAGGAACAGATTTTATATCAACGACTTTATAGCGGGCTACGGACATATGATGTTCGAAACGCAACTGAAGGAGAAGATCGAGTCTTTCCTTGATTCGCTGTCCGTCGGGCTCGACGACTTGATATCTGACCTGCTCACCGAGGTGAGGACGGTCTCCGCCGCCGAAGCGGCGTCGATTTACGTGGTCGACAAGGACGTCCTCCGCTTCGTGTACGTGCAAAACGAGACGATGGCGAAGTGCGAGGGACAGGAAAACGCCGTAATGGAGAGTTTGCTGGGCCATTCCGTCCCGATAGGCGGCAACTCGATCTGCGGATATGTCGCCAAGACGAAACGGCCCCTCCTGCTGAGTGACGTCCGTAAAAACACGACAGGGCTGCAATTTCAATTCAACGACGAGTACGACAGAGCCACGGGGTATGTGACGATCTCGACGATGACGGTGCCGATCGTTGACGACATAGGCGAGCTGGCTGGGATACTCCAGCTCATAAACCACAGGGACGAGAACGGTGAGACAGCGCCCTTCGAGGACTGGATGCTCGGCTACGTGCTGCTGATCACGGAGAATTTTTTCCCGATGATCGCCCGGTCGTTCGACCGCTACCGCGAGAGCCAGAGGCGCGCGCCGCAGCCGGCGGACATCTCCATCGCCGACGCCCCGCTGCAGAGCCTGTACGACGCCATACGCGGGCAACTGTACCGCCCGGACGCAAGGCTGAACGAGAGCCTGCCCTGGCTCGCCAAGAGCGGCATTTCGTGGACGAAGAGGGACAGGAACAAGGAGTCGAATATTTCAGGCCGTCTCCTGTCGTTCGCGGAATACGTCAACATGTTCGAGGACATCAGCACCGTGATCGACCTCATGCTGACGGAGGCGAGGGACGCAACGGCTGCGGACGCCGGGACGTTCTACCTCGTCGAGGGCGGCAACCTGCGCTTCGCTTACGTCCAGAACGCGACGCTCTTTAAGGATGACTCGCAGAGGCACCGCTACGTAAACAGCGTGATACCGATCAGCGACCGCTCCATAAGCGGGTACGCTGCGCTCACGCACAAGAGCCTCAACATCGCCGACGTGGGGAAGATCCCGGACGACGTCACCTACTCGTTCAACCGCTCCTTCGACGACGCGTCCGGATACCACACGGTCTCGGTGCTGGCTGTACCGGTCCTGGGCGCGGGCAACGCGCCTATAGCCGTCCTCCAGTTGATAAACAGCAAGGACATCGCGGGCAAGATAAAGCCATTCGACGAATCGGACACGCGCTATGTCAATCTGCTGGCCGGGCAGACCATGCCGTTCCTCACCAGGTCGATAATGACGCAGCGTCTCATCGACTCCATGCTGAAGATGTCGAGCATGAGGGATCCGCTCGAAACCGGCACGCACGTCAACAGGGTGGGCGCTTTTGCCGCGGAGATCTACCACTCTTGGGCCAAGAAGCGCGGGGTGGACGAGGACACGATCAGGATCGAGAAGGACACGATACGGCTCGCGGCGATGCTCCACGACATCGGCAAGGTGGCTGTCCCGGACGCCGTGCTGAAAAAGCCGGGCAAGCTCACCGAGGAGGAGTATGACATCATAAAGACGCACTGCGCGCGCGGCGCATCCATGTACGCTGACGCGAACTCGAAGATCGAGCGCATGGCGTACCAGATAACGCTGCACCACCATCAGCGCTGGGACGGGACAGGATATACTGGCGACCCTGGCAACCCGCCCATCGCAGGGGAAGCGATACCGCTCCCGGCCCGCATCACGGCAGTGGCGGACGTCCTGGACGCGCTCGTCTTTTCGAGGGTCTACAAGAGCGCGTGGACGTTCGAGGACGCGACGGCAGAGCTGATCAAGGGCGCCGGCACGCAGTTCGACCCCGAGGTCGTCGAGGCCACTACAGCCGTGTCGGACACGCTGAAGGCGATAGTGGCCAGGTACAGCTAGAAAATTCATTTTCGGTGATGTGATTCTGTGGTATGCTTCCTATGTCGTATGCTTACTTGATTTATTGTGACTGATGACACATTATTGCGCCGCGCCGCGGCCGCGATAATAAAACGCCCGTGACCGCACTCGCAGGGTCAGTTGCGGCGGGCCGGAGGTAGGGATTTGCCGTGTCGATGAAAACGAGAGTGCGCGTCATCATCATTTCCATCGTGACGTTGATCACCGTCTCCAGCTCCGTGCTTGGCATGTATTTCAGCCGCACGAGCTTTGTGGCAGCCACCTCTGACGATATGACCGTGGTCAGCCAGATCGCTGTCAAGATGATATCCGCCAGCATAAGCCTGCTGAAGGCGGAGGCGGATATGGTTGCCGCAGCGCTGCGCGAAACCGAGTCCCCGTCCGCTTCGCCGGGCAGCATGTCCGACTTGCTGAAAGAAGAGGCCATCAGGCGCGGATACCTCGCGCTGACGGTCATGGATTCGAAGGGTGTCGTCGCTTCTTACGGCGCTTCCTCCCCGTCGGATGAGTTCATCCTGAGTCCCTACGCCCGGCGCGCGGCTATCGGAGAGCGGGTAATTTCCACCACAGAGGCCGCCCGCGACGGGAATCTCGTTATCCGCGCCTGTGTCCCGGCGGGGTTGTCGCGTGTCTTGGTCGTCACGCTCCCCGGCACGTATTTCAACGACGTCGTCTCCGAGTTCAGGATATGGGAATCCGGGAACATCTTCATCGTAGACCAGGACGGGGTCATGATTTCCAACTATCGGCCACAGATCGTCATGGATCGGTTCAATTTCATCGAAGAGGGCGAAAAGCCGGGCGCGAGCGCCAGTGACAGGGAGAGGGGCAAGTTTTTCGCCTCGCTCGTACAAGGCGTGCCTGGCGCAGGGGTTTACAGCTTCGAGGGCAGCGACCGCGTCTGTGCCTACTCGCCTGTCAGCGGGTCTGACGGGTGGACGCTCGGCGTCGTGGCCGTCATCAACGAGAGCCCTTACGCGCGGATTCGCTACCTTCTGCTCTTTTCGGGGGCTATATTCCTCGGGTGCGGGGTCATCGCCGCTTTTTTCTCGGCAAGCGCCATAGCAAAGCCTTTCGATCAGATCAGGGAACAGAACGCGTCCCTGGCCGCGCTCAAGGAAATGGCCGAGGAAGCCAGCCGCGCGAAGGGCAACTTCCTGGCCAACATGTCTCACGAGATGCGCACCCCTATGAACGCCATAATCGGGATGACGAACATCGCGAAAAACTCGGGGGCCGCCGAAAAAAAGGATTACTGCCTGCAAAAGATAGAGGAGGCTTCCACTCACCTCCTGGGCGTCATCAACGACATACTGGACATGTCTAAGATAGAGGCTAATAAATTCGAACTCTCCCCTGTGCGGTTCAACTTCGAAAAGATGCTCCAGAGGGTGCTGGCCATCCTCAACTTCCGGGTCGAGGAAAAAAAACTGCGCCTCACAGTGCAGACGGACCGGGATCTCCCGCCGGAGCTGATCGGAGACGACCAGAGGATCGCGCAGGTCTTGGCGAACCTTTTGTCAAACGCCGTGAAGTTCACTCCGCCGGAGGGCACGATTCGCGTGGAAACCCAATTCCTCGGGGAGGAAAACGGCCTGTGCGACATCATGGTCAGCGTGATCGATACGGGGATCGGCATCAGCGCGGAGCAGCAGACGAGGCTCTTTACGTCCTTTCAGCAGGTGGACGGCGGCACGTCCCGCAAATTCGGCGGCACGGGCCTGGGCCTTGCCATATCCAAGCGCATCGTCGAGATGATGGGCGGCATGGTCTGGGTCGATTCGGAGCCGGGCAAGGGATCGGCGTTCAGCTTCACCATAAAGGCCGAGAGGTCACAGGCTGAGCAGCCCCGCTTTTTGAACGATGCCGTGAGTTCCGTCGCAGAATGCCCTGGCGCGCAAAATATATCCGATATCGAGGACGGGCAACTGGTCGAGACGGACCGGTTCGAGGGGAAGCGGCTGCTTCTGGCCGAGGACGTGGAAATAAACCAGGAGATCGTCATCGAGTTTCTGGAGCCTACGGGGATTGAGATAGACTGCGTGGCAGACGGAGCGGAGGCCGTCCGTCTATTTACAGAGTCGCCCGAAAAATATGACATGATTTTTATGGACGTGCAAATGCCAGAAATGGACGGGTACGAGGCTACGAGAAACATCAGGGCGCTCGGCGGC
>JAISFV010000003.1 GCA_031263445.1 Synergistaceae bacterium
TGCTCTGCCGCCCGCTGCTCTGCCTGGAGAAGCTGGACAACATGACGCTGGCGGGCATCGCCGCGAGGGAGATCGAGAAGTTCAGGCCCGACGCCGTGTTCGTCGACGCGGGGCGCGGCGAGGGCGTCATAGACAGGCTGCGCCAGCTCGGCCACCGCGTCCTCGAGGTCAACTTCGGCTCGCGCGCCACGGACGCGGGGCGCTACTCGGACAAGAGGTCAGAGATGTGGGACAGGACGCGCGAGTGGCTGGAGGCGGGGGGATCCATCCCGAACGACGCCGCGCTGAAAAGCGACCTCACCGCCCCGTCGTACAGCTTCGACGCCGCAGGGCGGATGGAGCTCGAGAAGAAGGAGCGCGTCAAGGCGCGCGGGCTGCGCTCGCCCGACACGGCGGACGCGCTGGCGCTGACGTTCGCTTTTCCGGTGACGCCGCATACCGACGGCGGCAAGACGGCCGAGACGGAAAATTACAGCCCGTTTCAGTGGAGAAAGGGGAGGAGATAAAGATGTGCATGTCGTCGCCGAAAGCGCCGCCGCCGGCCCCGGCGCCGCCGACGTTTGAAACGGCCGGCGTGGACGAGGAAGCCAGGGCGCGGGACAGGACGCGCGCCAGGCTCAAAGGGGCAATGAACACGCGCCAGTCCATGCTTTTTCAAGATACGCCGTCGCCTTATAAGACGCTCACCGGACAATGAAACAGATAGACGTCAAAGAGAAAAAGTTTCTCCTCCAGTTTGAGCGGATGAAAGAAGAGAGGGAGAAGATGGTCCCGCTCTGGCGCGACATAGCCTATTACATAGCGCCGAACCGCGGGCTGTTCGACGAGCGGCAGCCCAACCAGGGGCAGAGCGAGGACAACGGCCTGCTCGACTCTACCCCCACGAGGGCGCTCGGCACGCTTCAGGCAGGGATGCAGGGCGGGCTCACGTCACCCTCGCGGGCGTGGTTCCAGCTCACCCTCAACGATCCGGAACTGGCCGACATCCCGTCTGTGATGGTCTGGCTCGACGAAGTGCGGGAGGTCATACTGAACACGCTTTCGCAGTCGAACATTTACAACTGCCTTCACGGGCTTTACGGGGAGATCGGGGCGTTCGGCATCGGCGCTCTTTTTATCGACGAGGACGACGGGGAGGTCATCAACGGCAGGCTGCTCACGGCCGGCGAATATTCCGTCTCCTTCGACTCCCGGGGAATGCCTGACGGCTTCGGACGTTATCTGTGGATGTCCGCTGAACAGGCGGCGGGCGAGTTCGGGGAAGAAAACCTGTCGGAGCGCGTCAGAACCAAACTCCGGAACGGGCGCGGGCAGGACTGGGTAAAGATTTGCCACCTCATCCGGCCTGACGCCGGGAAAGAAACACGCTTCCCGTACATCTCCCTCTACTGGGAGGACGGGCAGGGGCTGTCACTGTCCTTGCGCGGATACGAAGAGTTCCCTGTCATGATCCCGCGCTGGGAGCCTGTGGGCTCGGACTTCTACGGGTATGGCCCGGGCTGGCTCGCGCTGGGCGAGTCGAAGACGCTCCAGGAACTGAGACGCGACTACCTCGTAGCCCAGAAGATGAACATCAGCCCGCCTGTCGTCTTCCCTCAGAGCGCCAAAGGCGACAGGATGCAACTGTTTCCCGGAGGGGTTAATTTCGCGTCCGACCCGAAAAACGTAGCGCGGGCGGTATATCAGGTACAAGCGGACATACCCGGGCAGCTGCAGGCCATAGCGGACAGCCGTCAGCTGATCAGCCAGGAGTTTTACAGCGACCTTTTCCTGATGATCGCCGCGACGGAAGACCGCAGGCAGATGACGGCGACCGAGGTCGATGTCCGGCAGGAAGAAAAGCTTCAGATGCTCGGGCCGGTCATAGAGCGGCTGGAGCACGAGCTTTTGAACCCTATGATCGGGAGAGTCTACATGATCTTGCAGCGGAGGGGAATGATACCCCGGCCGCCTGACGAGCTTCAAGGCAAGGCTGTCAGGATAGAGTACATTTCCATGCTGGCGCTCGCGCAGAAAGCCGGCTCGCTCGGCTCCATCAACCAGCTGATGGCGCTTGTCGCCGGGCTCGCGGGCTTGTCCCCGGAGATAATAGACAAGCTCGACTCCGACGAGGTGCTGGACCAGTTCGTCAAGCTGTCGGCCATCCCGGCGGTGCTGATCCGGCAGGACGAACAGGTCGCCGCGATCAGGGAACAGAGGAGGGCGCAGCAGGAACAGGCTCAGGCGATGGCCCAGGCGCAGTCGCTGGCCCAGGCCGCGAAGTCCGGGGCGGGCGCGGTGAAAGACCTGGCCACCGCCCCCGTGCAGGGCGGCAGCGTGATGGACGCCGTGTTCAGCCGGCAGGGAGGGGCTGAGGCGTGACCGGAACGACACAAAAGGAGCAGGAGGAATTTGAATCAGTACTTAAAACACCGGAGGGGGGCCGCGTCATAGCGGCCCTTCTTGATTTTTGCGGCGTGTACAGGAGCAGCTACCGGCTGGGCATGGAACATCAGCATGACACCGCGTTCCGTGAAGGGCAACGCGATGTCGGGCTGATGCTGCTCAAGAGGATAAAGGACTGCGACGGCGGCGAAATGATCCTTGTCGCGGCGCAGTCGCAACGCAGGAAACGCTATGAGGAGGCAGCCAGAGATGAGTGACAGCGCTTTTGAGTCACCGCTGTTCCAGGAGCAAGCGGAAGAGCAGGCGCCGCAGGAGCAGCAGGCACAGGAACAAACGCCGGAGCAAACGCCGGAACCGCAACAGCAGCAGCCACAGCCGCAAGCCCCTGAGAGCTACGAGCCGTTCACGCCCCCGGAGGGCATGTACATCACCGAAGACGACCATAACGAGCTCGTGGCGCTAGGCAAGGAAATGAAGCTGACACAAGCGCAGATGCAGACGCTGGTCAACTACGGCGGCAAGAAGATCGGCGACGGCATGGAAGCCGCGAGGCTGGAGATCATGAAGCGCTGGCAGAAGGAATCCGAGAACGACCCCGAGATCAGCGCCGGGATAGACCATGCGAGGCGGCTCGTCACCAACGTGGGGGACGAGAAGTTCCGCGAAGAATTCAAGTCCATGGTCGATGACACCGGAATCGGATACAACCCCGTGTTCATCCGCTTCTGCATCCAGGCCGGGCGGCTGCTCGGCGAGGACGCGTTCATCAAGTCAGGCGGCCCGGACGCCAGACCCGACACGCTCACGGGCATAGCCCACAGCGTGTACAGAGACATGTGAGGAGGAATGTGAGAGATGCCACTGCCAGGAGCCGGAATAACGCTCAGGGAAGCCGCCCTGCTGTTCGGGGATAAAGGCGAGCCCAACCATCTGATCAACCTGCTGTCGGAGCTGTCCCCTTTGACCGAGGATCTGCTCTGGAAGCCGACGAACCTGGACACCGAGTACAAGTTCAGGACCGTCGAGGGGCTGCCGGGCGTCAGCTACCGCTCGATCAACGAGGGCGTGCTGCCCACGCGCGGGACGCAGAAGATCGTCACGGAGTCGTGCTCGCTCATGGAGTCCGTGTTCGAGGTCGACAAGGAGCTGATCGACATCGCGCCCGACAAGGCCGTGTACCGCATGGAACAGGCCGCCGCGCACCTGGAGTCCATGACCCTCAAGTTCAGCGAGGAGGTATGGTACGGGTCGAGGGGCAGCGACATAAGGTCGATACAGGGCCTGTCGGAGCGCTACAGCAACCTCGGCGGCCCCGCCGCCGACTACATCATCGACGCGGGCGGCACCGGGAGCGACAACGCGTCCGTCTGGCTCATAGGCCACGGCGACAGGACGTTCCACGGGATATACCCGAAGAACAGCAAGTCGGGCTTCGAGCACGTACCCGGGCCGAAGCAGGACATAGTAGACCCTGAGAACGGCGGCACCTACGAGGGCTACCGCGACCGCTTCAAGTGGCGCGTCGGCATAGCCCTGCCCGACTACAGGCAGGTCGGGCGCATATGCAACATCGACGTGCCCGCCCTGCTGACGTTCGGCACGTCGGGCGACACGTCCGCGAATCTCCTGCTGCTCGTGAACAGGCTGACCAACAGGATCCACAACCTGCGCAACGGGCGCTTCGCGTTCTACATGAACCGCGACCTCAAGGAGCAGTGGGAGAACCAGATACTCCAGAAGCAGAACCTCGCGCTCACCATCGACGCGGCTACGGGGGCGATCACGACGGCGTACAAGGGCATCCCGATAAAGGTGGACGACACGCTGCTCAGCACGGAAGAGAGGGTGGTATAGATGTACAGCGACAGGAACCTGGAGTTCTGCATAGCTTCGCGCGACGCGGCGGCTGAGGTCACGAGGGCGCTGCCTCTGGGGCAGGCCGACCTGGCCGCCCCGACGGACGGCATGGGGCCGCTCGGCGGCCTCTACCTCCACGTCTCGGCAGGCGAGGCCGTGGCCGCGCCCGCCTCGAGCGAGCAGCCCGGGTTCACCGTGACGCTCGAGCACTGCGACACGAAGGACGGCACGTTCACCGCAGTCGTGGCCTTCCCTGAGATAAGGACGGCCATAACGAAGGGACAGGCGCTCGTGAAACACCCCGTGCCGCAGGGGATCAGGAACTGGGTGCGCCTCCGCTTCTCAGCCGCCAAGCTGATGAACGCGGTCATGACGCTGGACGCCGAGAAGCACTACCCCGGCCTGTTCAGGGAGTAGCGCCGTGTACAGGGCGGTCTGCGTGAGGAAGTGCGTGTTCGGGGGGCGCGTGTGGCGCGCCGGCGAGGAGTACAGCGGGGAGGACGCGCCGCCCCGCCACTTCGTGCCGCCTGTGCCTGAGCCTGTGCCTGAGCCCCCGGCGAAAAAGAAAACGAAGTAGAAGGAGAGTGACGGCGGATGACGGACCTGGAGGCATGCAACAAGGCGCTTCTTTTATTGGGCGTGGCGCCTATAGGCAGCCTGAACGACGACACGCAGAACGCCAGGACGGTCAGCAGGCTGCTCGCTCCGGCTAAAAGCGCCGTGCTGTCGGACTTCCCGTGGTCGTTCGCGCTCAGCCTCCGGGGGCTGTCTTCCGCCCCGGCGGAGCCGCCCGCCGGGTATTCGCATTCATACGCGTACCCGGCCGGCGCTGTCAATTTATACGCCGTCTATTCTGACAACCCGGACATAAAAATCCCTTTCCTGCGGGCCGGCCAGTATGTCTATACGAAGCGCCCGGCCGGCGGCGCGATACTGACCGTCGCCGAAACGAACCTGAACGCGTGGAGCGCCGGCGCCGTGGAAGCGCTGGCGAACCGTCTGGCGTCAGACGCGGCCATGGCGCTGCTGAGCGATCCGCAGATGTCCGTGTCCCTGCTTGAAAAATACCGGCTGCTGGTCATGTCCGCCGAGAGCGGGAGCGTTCACGAGGACTATTCTCCGGCGACAAGGCCGACCCACTATATTGACGTCAGGAGCAGAGGGCGATGAAGATTCAAGACTCAAAGCCGTCTTTCGCGAAGGGCGAGCTGTCGCCGCTGCTCGCGGCGCGCGAGGATCTCGCCGCGTACATGGTAGGCGCGAAAGAGATGACTAACTTCATAGTCCTGCCGCAGGGCGGGATCGCCAACAGGCCCGGCACGACGCTTCTTGAAAGCGGCGCCGGCCTTGACGGCGCGCGCCTGATCCCTTTCGTCTACAGCGAGGCCGATTCGTTTTGTCTCGCGTTCAAGAGGGATCATACGGTAGACGTATGCGACGGGGCCGGCGTCAGGAGCACCGTGACGGGCTCTCCATACGGGCCCGCGCACCTGCCGGGGCTGCGGTGGCTCCAGAGCGCCAACGTGCTCTACCTGTTCCATCCCGGGGTGAAGCCGCACGCGCTCAAGAGGTATCCGGGCGAGGCCTGGGCGTTCGAGGAGG
>JAISFV010000067.1 GCA_031263445.1 Synergistaceae bacterium
CGCGAACGTCGGGGCGGAGGCTTCCGTCTTCCGGGCGTCCCTTTCCACGGCCGGGTCTACGCCCTCAGCGAGAAGCCGCCTCGCGTCGTCGCGCTTCCTCCGTGCGTCTTTCAGGCTCACCAGCGGGTAGCCGCCGAACGTGAGGGTGTTCTCCTTCCCCCCGATCCAGTACCGCATACGCCAGACTTTTTTCCCCGACGGCCTGATTTCGAGGTAAAGGCCGTTCGCGTCCTTCATCTTCGTGACCTTCTTAGACTGCCTTGCGTTCTTTATTTCAAATTCTGTCAGCGGCATTTGCAAGCCCTCCCGCGCTTACTTCGGTTCCCTGGATTTACCCGGGCGCCGAAAGTTTACACGGTATTTTACACGGTGACTGGATATATTCAAGAGATGTAAAGATTACTCATGGTGATAGCAGACAAAGGAAAAAGCCAGGAAATTCCTGGCTTTTTATAAACAGCTTGTTACCGCTGACGATAGTCTGGTGGATCGTACAGGAATCGAACCTGTAACCCCCTGATTAAGAGTCAGGTGCTCTGCCAGTTGAGCTAACGATCCAAAAATACGCAAACCCGCGTTTTGAAACTGTGGGGTGAGCGAGGGGACTCGAACCCCCGGCCTCTGGAACCACAATCCAGAGCTCTAACCATCTGAGCTACGCTCACCATAAACCGCTACACTCGCCTGCCGGTATTTCGTTAAATGGCGCCCCCGACAGGACTCGAACCTGTGACCTACTGCTTAGAAGGCAGTTGCTCTATCCATTGAGCTACAGGGGCGGGCGGCTGACACCCGGCATATCGTAATGTTGGAGCGGGAAACGGGATTCGAACCCGCGACCTACGGCTTGGAAGGCCATCGCTCTAGCCAACTGAGCTATTCCCGCCTACGCGCATTGGTCGGGGCGAAAGGATTCGAACCTTCGACCCCCTGCTCCCAAAGCAGGTGCGCTAACCAGACTGCGCTACGCCCCGACGGAGTGTCCTTCTGCATATGCTTGACAAATAACGTCCGTCACCTTTTCCTGACATATTGCTCCCCGTGGAAATTCAAAACGACAGACAATCGCTGCGCAAAATATCCACGGTTATTTTTCACTTGGCAATTCTATCATATTTTGCCAGGGCGTCAACATGCTTTCACTTGATCGTTCCTTTTGGGGAAGCCATTTTACCAAACCTGCATGTATTTTTTATTCCTCAACGGGTAATCCTATTTCTGGGGGTCATTACAGACTTTTTCTCAGACGATTGGCACATGCTGTCACTTGGTATTTGACACTATAAATTCTTATAAATGCGACACGGGGATAAATCATGCCTCCGTAAGTTCTTACAATACATATTTCCTCATTTTCGATATGACTTCGGCGGCGTCTATCGGCTTGCCTAGGTGATCGTTCATCCCTGCCGCGCGGCAGCGCTCAATATCCTCGCGGAACACGTTCGCGGTCATGGCGATTATCGGGACGGACTTCGCTCTGTCCATATCCAGCGCCCTGATCTGACGCGTGGCCTCATAGCCGTCCATGTTCGGCATGTGGACGTCCATCAGTATCAGGTCATAGCCGTCCGGATCCGACTTGAATTTCTCAAGGGCCATGCTCCCGTCCTCCGCTATGTCCAGATCGACGCCCGTGTGCTCTATCAGGCACGACAGTATTTCAGAGTTGAGCGTCACGTCCTCCGCCAGGAGGACCCGCTTGCCGCTGAATACTCCGTCATTGGAGCTTTCGGGGCCAGGGCCGCCGTTCTTCTGGCTTTGCGCAGATCCGCTCATGCACTCGTTTATTACGTTGAAAATGCTCGACGGGAAGAGCGGTTTTTGCAAGAATTTGTCCACTCCGGCCGACTTGGCCTCGTTCTCGACCTCCGTCAAATCTGCGGCTGAAATCATTACAACAAGGGGATTGGAGGCATCGATATCCTTCAATCGCCTGCACAGTTCGATCCCGTCCAGCCCAGGCATCTTCCAGTCGACGAAGACGACGTCGAACGGGATGGATGCGTTTCGTTCGAGCATGGCTAGCGCCCCCTCCCCAGACAGCGCCGTCTCGCATGAGACCCCGTAAGGACGCAGGATGGCCTTGAATATCTCCAGTATTTCGGGCGAATCGTCTACGACGAGCACGCGCAGATTGCCCCAGTTGACATTAGGCGGAAGCACGTGACACCCTAACCTGTCTGTAGCTTTTACGTTTATTTCGAATATGAAAGCGGAACCCTTTCCGAGCTCGGACTCCACCCATATGCGACCGCCCATCAGCTCTACGATCCTCTTCGAAATGGCAAGGCCAAGGCCAGTGCCTCCGAACTTGCGAGATATGCTGCCGTCGGCCTGCTCGAACGAGGAGAACAGTTTCTTCTGCTGCTCCGCTGATATGCCTATGCCTGTGTCCTCCACAGTTATCTTTATTTTGCAGGCGCCGCCGTCGGACGTCATTCTTTGGGTTCGCATCTTGACGGATCCGCCCTCAGGGGTGAACTTGACGGCGTTAGACAGCAGGTTAGTTATGACCTGGGCGAGCCGCTGTTCGTCGGAGACGATATTCTCCGGGATGGAGCTGTCCAGCTCCACGAAGAGGTTCTGGCGTTTTTCCTCCACGCGGAAGTTGACGACGTTCGTGACGCGGTTCAGCATCTTCTCGAAATTGAACTCGCCCTCAGACAGCTCGAACTTATTCGCTTCTATCTTGGACATGTCGAGGATATCGTTTATGACGCCCAAGAGGTGCACGGACGCCTCGTTTATCTTCTCCAGGCAGTATTCTTTGCGTGCAGGGTCGTTGGACGCCCTGGCTATCGTAGTCATGCCTATTATCGCGTTCATCGGCGTCCGCATTTCATGGCTCATGCGGGAGAGAAAATCCGACTTAGCCCTCGTGGACTGTTCCGCGAGAATCCTGGCCCGTTCTGCTTCCTGCTGCGCGCGGTTTATCTCTGTCGAGTCGAGGAAAAACACGACGAATCCGTTCGTCTCGCCGCTGCCTTCGAGCATCGGTATCACGCGCATCAGATAGTGGCGCATGTCGCCTTCCTGACTGAAATCTATGTCATGCTCGACTTCGGCTGTGCGGTGTTCGTCCAGCGCCACCCGGCACAGCACCGCGACGCGCTCTGAGAAATCTGAAGAGACGACAGGCACCAGAAGCTCCTCGAACGTCTTGCCCTCTATCATCCTGGCAGTCCCAGCGCGGCTGATCTTCACGTATGACTCGCTCGCGAAGATGAGCCGCGACTCGCCGCTGAAGAACAGGATGAGGTCGGGGCCGTTGTTCAGCAGTAAATCCATATAAAGGGCCAGCCGGTCCTTTTCCTCCGCTATTATCCTATTGAGATTATCCTTGGCCTCGAAAGCTATCAAATTGCGTTCGTTTACAGTCTGCTCATATTTCAGCTCACGAGCCAGTTTTTTGTTCTCAGTCCTGAGTTTTTTCAATTCAAGCATCAGGGTTTCTATATCGCCAGCCTCCATTGCGTCAGGCAATCGGCATCACCTCGCTTTGCTCTCCCCGGCCCTACAGCACGCACATTACGAAAGTATCGTTGTGATTTCTGTTCGTAAGTCTTTCTCCCGTATTGGAGGAGACAGGACACAGCTCGCCCCCCGAATACGTGAACTGATACGGGACACAGGCTTTTTCCATCAGTTCCTTTACGCGCCTTATCTCGCTCGTCGGATCGTATCCCTGGATGAAATAGCGCCCGACGCACGAAAACATCAGAACGCAGTCCGGCTTTTCTGTCGCCAGCACGTCGGACACCAGCCTGGTCGTCGTGGAAAGCACCTCGTCCCTGTCGATGCGACCGACGGACAGGATAGCGCCTTCCGGAATGTCGCCGCCGCATACGGCGTATCCCTCCGGGGTTATGGCGAAAATAACGCGCACGACCGGAAGCGTGCCGTCGTTGTAATCTAGGACGAACGGGAAAGAGTTGACCCCTGCGATACCGCCGTCCTCGGAGCGTTTCAGCCCCAGGCTCTCCAGGTATTCTATCACCGGACGCCCGTTCAGCGACTTTACCTGATTCCCCGCCGACGAGGTGACGACGCCTTTCTGGGAAAATACCCTCTCCGTGGATATCGATGCCATGAAAAACCTCGGGCTGACGTTTCCGCTGACAAGCGCAAAGGCGTAGCGGTCACGATAAGCGTCGCCGTCGAATATGACCTGGGCATCCCTGTAATCGCTGTTGTTATCGACGGGCATCATACCGAAATTCGGCACACCCCCCGAGATGTCGGAGAACGCGTCGGCGAAGAAGTCGCCGCCGACAGGGATCAACAGCGGGGCGAAACTCAGCATGAAGGATGGCCGCCCGCTTATCTTGGACACCGCCCCTTCGTATGCTTCGCGCAGCGGCGCCTCGTCTGCGCAGGACAAGGGTTCTGACAGACCGGTTGAAAATTCGACGTCGTCGCTGGTCAGTATGAGCAGAGTGAGCAGGATCCTGCCAGAGGAGCCGCTGACGATGTTCCCGAGCGTCGTCGCCCCGATGACGGGGAATGGGAGCGCCCTGCATAGCTCACGCACTACCCCCGAGCTGATGAACTCGCTGTAGCAGGTGAGCAGCCCTATCGTGTTGCCCTGCAGCTCACCGTACCCTCCAATCTGCCCCTCAATATCGACTATCGCCTGTTCTATGTCATCGACTTCCTCTGTGAACGCGCTCAATGCTTTTATCACAGCGGTATCCCTCCTCCATTCCGTGTCATTAGCCTCTATTCTGACTCTGATGTTTCTTTGATTTTAACACTGCCCGCCAAGTATAGTGGGAAAAGCGAAGATTTTCCTCCGTAGAAAAATGGAGAAGCATAGCGCGCCCAAAGGCGCTATTGGTATTGCTGCGGAGAACGTCCCGCTCGTTATAGCAGATGTCATTTGCCCGCAAGTTTTTATGTGCCGCCTTGTTTCGTTACGAGAAACTGCCGTAATCCGCCAGAGGTCCCTCGAAAGCTTTTATTTTTTTGTCCTTTATAATGAGAAGCCTGTCGCCGGCAGCTTCGGCCAGGCGGCGGTCGTGCGTCGCCAAGAGCAACGTGCCCTTCCACGCGGCGAGCAGCGCCTCTAGCGACTCGGCGGTGTAGAGGTCGATGTGGTTGGTCGGCTCGTCCATGACAAGCGTGTTGATCTCCGACGCGAAGAGCGCGGCGAGAGCGGCCTTTGCCCGCTCGCCCCCGGAAAGCAGCCCGCATCTTTTATGCACGGCGTCGCCCTTGATCCAGAGACGGGCAAGGATGGTCCTCACCTCGTGTTCCGGCAGACAGGAGCGCAGCCTGGCGTTCTCCAAAACCGTGCGCGACGGGTCGAGCGTCTCGTGATTCTGGCTGAAATAGCCGATCCTCGTACCAGGCGCGGCTTTGACGGGCGAGACGCCCCTCACGATGAGATCCAAGAGCGTAGTCTTGCCGCTGCCGTTTGGGCCGAGCAATATCGTGCGCTTCACCGTCGGAACCTCAAAATCGACGCCGTCCAGCACGACCCTGCCGTCAAAGGAGACAGACAGCCCCGATGCCCTTAACGTGACAGCGGAAGCGACGCGGGATGAGACGCCGAGCTCCATCTTTATCTCCGGCAGGTCGGGAGGCCGCTCCTTTTTTTCAAGCATGGAAGCGCGGTTAGATATAGCTCTGGCGTTTGCCCTGACAGCGGCCTGTCCCTTCTGCCCCTTGCCCGGGTCGATGCGCGCTTCTGAGGGCGACATCCGTGACGGCGGCTTGAGACACCTCTTCGAGCGCTCCTCCAGCTTGCGGGCCGCCTCACGGAGGCGTTTTTCCTCGCGCCTGTACTCCTCGTACTCGAACTGCGCGAAGCCGCGCTCTCGGCCGCGCTGTTCGAGCCAGTCCGAGTAGTTGCCCGGGAATGTCCGCAGTCGGCCGCCCTCTATCTCCCACACCTCGCCGCAGACGGCGTCAAGGAGCGCCCTGTCATGCGAGACAAGGACTATGGCGCCGCCGAACGCGAGCAGCTCCCTTTGGAGCCGCCCTATGCCATCCATGTCGAGGTTCGTGGTCGGTTCGTCCGCCATGAGGATGTCCGGCCGCTCAGACAGCGCGGCGTCTATGGCGGCCCTGGTCAGCTCCCCTCCGCTCGGACGCGCCGACAACGGGCGGAGCGAAAGGGCGCGTCGGCCGCCACCGTCGCCTGCCCTTGCGGAACGGCCTTCAGCGAGCAGCGGCCCCAGGCCTTGATCCTGCCGTATGACCGATATTATCCCCCGACGGTCGATTTTGCCGCTGTCCGGTTCGATGTACCCGGCCAGCACCGCGAGGAGCGTGGACTTGCCGGCACCGTTCTGCCCGACGAGCCCGATTTTTGACCCGCCATATAGCGCGAGCGAATTTATGTCAAGGATTATCCTGTCTCCGTAGCTTTTTCGGATATTGAAAGCCTTCAGCAGGCAATGAGCGCTCAAAAAAACACCTCCCGGAACCAAGCGTACCGCCGTCGTCCGGAAGGCTTTTGCTCTGTGCTGGCAAACCAATGGCACACTGCTGGGGACTGCAATAGCTAACCGACCGAACGAGCGCGGCATAACAATCAGGAAAAGGCTGATTAATTACTAGATGTCTAATAGCGTGAAGATCTAAACCCTTACGACACCTGCTCTCCTAAACGGTAAAATTTCGTTTAGGCAAATCAGTCAGCGTTTCCTGAGCCGCCGGCAAAACCGGCGTCATCCCTGAGCTCGTGAAATATTCGGCCGTTAACCCTTCATTTCAGTCAATACACCCCGTAGAGATATAATTTTTTACGGCAAAAAAATACAACTCTTACCCTCTGTTGTCAAGCCGCCCCGCGCGCCCTATTCCATGGGGGGTGCCTGGAAACGGTCGATCGCGCGCGACGAAACAGGCGTCGACAGCACTATCGATGTCGTGGTGGCGCCGCACTGACCGACGCGGTCTATTATCGATTCGAGGTGCTCCATCGATGCTATCACGGCTTTCAGCATAAGCCCGTACTCGCCCGACAGGTGGTACGCCTCAGTGATCTCTGGTATCCCTTCAATAATTTCGCGTGCCTCGTTCACTTTGTCCCCATTGACTTCGACGTTGACGAAAACTGTAATTGGAAAGCCTAGTTTCTCTTGATTTACGACCGTCTTATAGCCTTTGATGTAACCAGTTTCTTCCATGCGGCGCACCCGCTCGGCGACCGCCGGCGAGGAAAGCCCTACCACTCTTCCGAGCTCGCTGAACGAAACCCTCCCGTTCTCCTGCAAAGTCTTCAAGATCTGTCTGCCAATGTTATCCAGCAACTTCTCGCCGTTCATACTCTATCGCCCTCCCTGCTAGTTTATTTGGTTCAAAACATCAGCCTGGCGATACCATTGCCAGACTCAGTGCTTTTCCCTGAAGGACCAGGTACGTGAAGCGTGGCGAAGCAAAAATATACGGAGTTCCCTAGCTCACTGCCTATATAAATATTACAAATTCTTTTTATATTAAGCAGTATATCATCCATCTCTTAATTTGTCACTGCCATAAATATAGTTATCATTTCAGACCGTGCGGATCAACAGTGATAAACATAAAAGCACGGCCTGCATGCTCAAAAATTCCTTTGCTGTTTAGCCGCGCGTCCCGTTTCTGTAAACCACAGCATGAAATTAATGGTATGGTATAATTATAATAATTGTTGTATGCGATATTAAGAAAAGACAAGTCATTGATTGATTAGCATAAACGGCAGTCTGGCGCGGATTCACCAATACTGCGGCGCGCTTGCTTCGCCAGCAATCCTCAGCGTACCGCAAGTACGCTTCCGGTTGCTCACTCAGCAATCCCTTGCATTATCGGCGAATCCGCGCCAGACTGCTCATTCGAGAAATTCTTGCAAAAGGACTGGTTATGGGAATGGGATTGCCAAAGTGAGTGAAAGCGCAGTCAAAATCCTCGTCGTGGAGGACGAGGCGAAGATCGCGGAAGCGCTGTCCGCCTATCTCGGGAGCGCAGGTTACGGGGTGTCGCTTGCAGACGACGGCGAGTCCGGCCTTGCCGCATTCAACAAGTCCGCCCCGGATCTCGTCATCCTCGACCTGATGCTCCCAAAAATGAGCGGCGAAAAGCTCTGCACGGAGATTCGACGCGTATCGCGCGTCCCAGTGATCATGCTCACGGCCAAGAGCGGGGAGGACGACAAGGTCTGCGGGTTTGCACTCGGGGCTGACGATTACATCAGCAAGCCATTCAGCCCGAGGGAACTCATGGCCCGGGTCAGGAGCGTACTGAGGCGCTCCGCCGGCGGCGTCTCGCCCCTGTTCAGCAGGATGAGCTGGAACAGCGGGGATCTGGAGATAGACCTCGAGTCGAGGTCGGTCTGGAAGGGCGGCGAGCCCGCCGCCCTCACCCCGAACGAGTATAAGATCCTGGCGCGGCTGGTCAAGCACCCGAACAGGGCGTTCAGTCGCGACGAGCTGATAGACACGGCGCTCGGGGAAAATTTCGGCGGCTTCGAACGGACCGTCGACTCCCACGTAAAGAACCTGCGCGGCAAGATAGAGGACGACACCGCAAACCCAGTTTACATCGTGACCGTCCGCGGCGTGGGATACAGGTTCGGCGGCGCAGCCAGGGCGGAAACGGAACGTTGAGGCTCGCCCTTAAGACCAGACTCGTGCTGTCATATGCCGTCATGGCGCTCTTCCTGGTCGGATCCCTCCTAGCCGTCTCGAATTATTACCTCCGAAAGCAGTTTCAGATATATGTCCGGCACAAACAGGATATGAAAAACATGGAGATAGTAGAAGCTGTGTCAAAAAATTACGCGACGGTTCCCGCCAGCGCGGACGCCGCGTTCTTAAATTTTCTGGCGGGCTACGGCGATTCGCTCCTTGAGCAGGGGATCACGCTGATGGTCAACGACGCGTCCGGCACGATGATATACTGCGCCGCGAACGGAGAGAGCGTCTGCTCCCACGCGCCGTTCGCCAGGGGCGCGGGCGAGCCGTGCCAGGACATCGACGGGGCCTACTCGCGGAGCTCGTTCGACATAACGCGCGGCCACGAGGTCGTAGGCGCTATAGAGCTAGGATATCACAGCCCGTTTTACTACAACGAGAGCGATCAGAGCTTCTTGAGTGCCTTCAACCGCGTCTCTGGCTACACCGCCGCGCTGTTCTCGGCTGCGTCCGCAGCTATCGGCCTCGTGATGGCCGGGCTCATAGCGCGCCCCATAACGACGGTGACCGAGAGGGCGAGGCGCATAGCGGACGGCGAATACTCCGGTGGATTCGAGGAGACAGGCACGGTCGAGATCAACGAGCTGTCCAGGAGCGTGGATCAGCTCGCCCGGAGCCTCGAAACGCAGCACATGCTGAAAAAACGGATGGCGAGCGCATACTCGCACGAGTTCCGCACGCCCCTGACGGTGTTGCAGAGCAACATCGAGGCGATGATAGACGGCCTGTGGCAGCCCACTAGGGAGAGGCTGGAGAGCCTCTTAGCGGAGATCTCCCGCTTGTCGCGCATGGTGTCAGAGGTCGACAGCCTCGTGAGGGCCGGAAACCCCGAGTCAAGGCTGGAAAAGACGCCGGCAGACCTCTCGCTCCTGGCACGGAACGTCCTGAGCGGCTTCGAGGCCAATATGGCGGCTAAGGGTATTTCCCTCCACTTCGCCGGCGAGCCGTGTCCGGTCAGCGTGGATCCGGACAAGTTCAGCCAGATCATCGCCAATCTCGCCTCGAACGCGCTCAAATACACCGACCCCGGCGGCAACATATGGGTGAGTGTCAACATGGACGGCGGGCGCGCTGTCCTGTCCGTGGAGGACGACGGCATAGGCATAGCGGCGCCCGACATGCCGCACATCTTCGAACACCTGTACAGGACGGACGAGTCGCGCGCGAGGGACTCCGGCGGTAACGGCATAGGCCTCTCGGTCGCCCGCGCCATGGCGGAATCGCACGGCGGCACGATAGAGGCGAGGAGCCAGCCAGGCAAGGGCAGCGTATTCACTGTTTCGATCCCTGCCGATGGATAACGACCGTTTGGCTCTGATTCGCCGGCAATGCAAGGGATTGCTGAGCGAGCAACCGGAAGCGTACTTGCGGTACGCTGAGGATTGCGAGCAAAGCAAGCGCGCCGCAGTATCAGCGAAGACGCGCCAAACGGTCGCTGTAATATTGACCAAGGAGATGACGTTTGATGGCAAGCGCTTTCAAGGTGCCTGACAGAAAAAAAATCTTCCCGTTCATAGTGCTGACCATAGGAGTGATGGGCGTATCCTCCGGCTCGATCTTTGCCAGGCTCGCAGACGCGCACCCGTTCGTCAAGTCGGCCTACAGGCTTTCCATCGCGTCGCTCGTATTCTGGCCTGCGGCGATTTTGCTCAACAGGGACGAATTCAAGAGGCTCAAAAAGCGCGACCTGACGGTCACCCTGCTTGCGGGCGCGTTCCTTTCGATGCACTTTGCCACGTGGATGACCTCCCTCGATTATACAACAGTGGCTTCGAGCCTCATGCTCGTGAACACGATCCCCATCTGGATCGCCCTTTTCAACGCCGCGTCCGGCAAGGGGCTCCCCTCCCGCACTATGTGGCTCTGTATGCTGTGCGCGGTCGTAGGCTCATCTGTCGTCGGGTACGGAGACCTGTCGTTCTGCGGGGATGCCCTGCTGGGGGACGCGCTCGCTCTGGCTGGCGGCATCGCGGCTGCGGCTTACATCGTCTGCGGCGGCGAGGTCCGCGCCAAACTCAGCCTCTTCCCTTACGCAGCGCTCTGTTACGGATCTGCGGCGCTCATCCTCTGGGGCGCGGTGTTCATCATGGGACTCGACGTGACTGGCTTCCCGGCCGAGACGTGGCTCGCGATCATCGGCATGTCGCTTCTGGCGCAAGTGCTGGGACACAGCTCCTACAACTGGGCGCTCGGGTACTTCAGCACAGGGTTCGTCGCGATAGCTCTCTTAGGGGAACCCATAGGCGGGACGCTGCTGGCCTACGCCATTTTCGGCGAATTTCCGGCTGCCTTCAAGCTAGCGGGCCTCGTCATGCTCCTCGTATCGATAGCCATCGCCGCCAGGAGCGAAGGAAAGTAGACATATAAATAGATACCGAACGGGCGACATAGCCCTGCCGGCGTTTCCATAAATTCGTAATAGGCTTATACTACGCAGGAGGGGAGGGACTGACGATGACAATCATTTTGACGGCCATAGCGGCGGTTGTTTTGTTATTTCACCTGTTTTCGGGCCACAGGATGGCGGAGGCGTGTTTCGTCATCGTGGCCGGGCGGGACGCCAGCTCTACGGGCCGGGTGCTCGTAGGACACAACGAGGACAACAGCGGCAAGCTCGTCATGAGGCACCATTACGTGAAAGGGCAGGAGGGCAGAGGCGGC
>JAISFV010000089.1 GCA_031263445.1 Synergistaceae bacterium
ATAGACTTGCTATGCCACAGCCTGACGGCATTCATGGTATCAAGGCTTTAGAGGCCGGTTTATTTTCTTATGAGTTTGGACGTAACTTTTTCCGCGACGGGGATGCCGATGTTTGCCAGAGGGATGGAAATAAGAACGCTCGCCAGCGCCGATTTTAGAAACGCCAATAAAAATCCGTCCGTGAATCCAAGATTGATTACAACCATAATAAAGGCAATCGGCACTGAAATTATTATCGCCGCGAGGCAGGACATTACAACATTACGGTATTTCTCGTTAATCATCCTATCTCCCTCCTGTGTCAAGGCGCGTGGCGTGTTAAGAGGTATTTTATACGCGTTGATACAGGATATATGGTGCTTTACGAACTGATAAAACACCTGCCTCGGTATCGGCAAAACCTCTTTTCTTTGAGCCTATTGTAGCATGGTTTTAATAGCAATTCCATACCCGCACAGGGCCATAAAAACGGCACCGAATTTACCGCTTCACACACTTATTTGACATAACTCGCGTCGATCCGCCTTTACTTCTCAAGCTCCTCGTGCCAAGCCGGGCGTAATTTTTCCAGCTTTTCCGCGCGATTTTTGTCGTAAACTATCTCTTTCCACTCATCGTCCGTCATCCTGCCTAGGGAGAGCGGGCGTTCGAACTCGTAGTACGAATAGACGTACCCACGCGCGAGCCTCGCGCCGCCGGATCTGTCGTTCACTAAGACATAGATCTTTCGCGGCGTCCCGGTCGCGGCATTGAGGGCAGTCTCGTCCCAGCCGTTCGTGGCGACGTCTGCTATCAAGGCCATCTTGAGCTGTTCGTACACGTTGTCTCCGTAGAAATCTCCCGTGCCGGGCAGGAGGACGTTACCGCGAAAACTCCGTGCGAGCGCTTTTATTTCCCAGTAGTCCTCCGGCGTCAGCCCGGCGCCGTCCGCCTCTTTTTTGGCTATGTCCCGGGCGGAGGCGAGCATTTGCGCGAACTGGCCCAGCTTATCTTCGTAATTGTCGGATCTGGCGTAAAAATCGTCCTCGTCGCCGGGCGGCGGTTCCATCGCGTATCTCCTGACAAAGGCCGTCAATTCCTCCGCTGCTTCCAGAAGTACGCCGAAGGTCTGGGGATCCGGTTCCACGTAGCCGCGCGGGCTGGGAGGGGCAAACCTGCCGGCGTAGAGGTCATCCCCCGCGCCCATCTCGGCCCCGCTCTGCTCGGCGTATAGGACGGTATCGTGCTTCAGCTCCGCCCACGAGGCGAGGCCGGTCTGCAATTTCTTCCAGCGCCACGAGGGGGCGCTGTAAAAGAACTGATCCGATCCGGAGTGTTTGAAACCGGCCGCGAGGGCGGACAGCCATTTCGAGTAGACGGTATTCTCTTTCGACAGATACCCGGGCGTTTCGTCCTTCAGCGCATCCAGGTTTTCGCGGTAGTTATTCACCACGTAGTTTTTCAGCACGACTTCGTCTGCCGCGTCGGAACCCAGCGCCGCCATGACGTCCGTCCCTTCCGGGATGTTCCTCGGGAGGTCATCCGTGCCGACCCTCGGCGAAGTGAGCCTGTTCATGACATAGGCGTCCCAAGCGAAGCGTCTGCCAGCGATCCGGAACACCGGCAGCCTACGGCCGAAATCGGCGCCCTCTTTGTCGATCCCTATGGCTCCCTGGACTGCCGGCCCTTTTATCGTGGACGCGACATCCTTGGCGAGGGACCGGATTTTCGCCTCGTCAGAAAGGTTTTTATAGCTCTCGGCCTTCCCTGGCTCTCCGATGTGCCTTTGCACCAGCGCGCGGAACGCTTTCGGATCCCCCGAGTTCGGGACGCCGACCAGGAAGCCGACGGGCGCCTCGAATGCCTCCCATTTTTCCCCCAGCGCGTCCAGAACTAGGGAGATCAAGGCTGCCGTCCTCACGTTTTGGACGACGGGCCTGTTCGCTTCCCCGTCGAACAGAGGCAGTTCAGCCGAGCCGATATAGCCCATGCTGCGGAAATACCGCTGGAATTCAGGGGTGAGCGTATAGTGACCCCTAGGCTTGAAGGCCGTGTAGTCGATCTTCTGCCCAGTCACCCTGGATTTCTCGATGCCGGCCGCGGAGGAGACGCGGTTCTTTTCTTCGAAGGCGGCGGGTGAGAGTGCGATGCCGTCCGAGTTTTCGGCGAGCAGGGCCAATGCTGTGGAAAACATGTCGCGGGCCGTTTCGTAAGAAGGTATGGCGTCGCGCGAAAGCCCGGCCTTCATTTTTTCGAGTTCCGACGCGGCGCTTTCCAGCCCGCGCAGGAGGGCGGGGGCGAGATACGTCCGTTCGAGCTTCTGAAGCGTGTGGTCGAACAGGAGGTGGAACGAGTGCAGGAAGATGTCCGTCGTGACGAAATCCACCTCATAGTCGCCAGTTTCGTTGTAAGAGTCCGCCATGTCATCCACCGAGAGGTATTCGCGCATCACCGGCGCCGGGTCTATGGCGAACCCGTGTTTCGATATCCGCCTGGATATTTCGGGCGGGATTTTCAACACGCCGCTGTCGGTGTTGCCGCTTCCGCCGGCGGCGCCTTTTCTCATCGCGGACGGCACCAGTTTCTCGTCTATGCGGCTGTTGTCGGGCTTATAGACGTCCAGCGCGATGAAATCTTCCTTGCGACCCCATGCGTAGCGTCCGCCCACGCCTTCGTTCCCGCTCCACGCGGCGGTCCCGAACCCCAGCAGGAGCATTCCGTCGCGCTCGCCGTATGATGGCACCACTTCTCCTTTCAGGAGCGAGTAGCCGTAGGCCGATAAATTGTTCTTCGTGCCTTTTTTGCTCGTTTTTCCAGGATACAGGAGCAATTCCTGGCTGTCCTTCGCCGCCATGTGATACCGCGTTCCAGTCTCGGCGTACTCCGGGAATCCCTCGACGCCGGACATTTCGACGTAGCCAAGGACCGCGCCGTCCTTCGGGGACAGCAGCTCGCCCCACCCCTTCGTCCCGCTCGGCTTTAGCTCCAGCCGGTTGCCGTAAACGACGACGCCTTCCACGTTCTCGTTCCACTCGATCTCCCCGTCTGAGATCCGGTATTTCGCCCCCGGCACGTTCATTATCGGCAGGACTTCCGCGACGACGCTGTACTGCCCTGCGCCCGCAGCCCAAGCAACGCCTGGCGGCAGCATCGCCGCCAGCGTAAAAACCGCCGTTGCGAAAAAGCGCGCGTGATGTCTCATTTTCCGGCTCTCCTTTTATAAGGTCGTCTACGCGAATCAATCAGCGTTCCCTTTGCCGCATTTTAACACGTCTCCTGTACAACTCCGCCAGCCAGTTGCTATAATCGCCGTGAAGGGAGATCCCGCTCAATTTGTAATTGTTTTTATCTGACGGACAGGATGAATTATGACTGAAACAGAGGGCAACATTAAGGAGCGTTTTGCTGATGAGCATTAACATATCCTCTAAATCAATTTTACGGGGGTGGCTGATACGCGAGCTGCGCAAGCCAAGCGGATTTTTATCCTCGCTTTTCATAAATTCTATGAACTTGGGACATTCGCGCTTTACGAGAAAAGTGCTGGGGGAGGTCACGATAACTCCTTCGGATACGATTCTTGATATCGGCTGCGGCGGAGGCAACGCGATTTCGATCATGGCCGGATTGGGCCGCGTTGTCTGCGGCATCGATCATTCCCCGTCCTGCGTGGAAAAATCCATCAATAAAAACAGAAGCGGCGTCAAAGCGGGCCGCGTCGTCATCCGTGAAGGAGACGCAGAGGCAATACCCTTTGAGGATGGCACGTTCGACCTGATAACTGCGTTCGAGACCGTATACTTCTGGCCTGATCCAGAGGCGGCGTTCCTGGAAATTCACAGAAAGCTCAAACCTTCCGGCGTTTTTATCGTCGCCTGCGAAGCGCGAAAGCCGGAAAACGGCAAAAAACACTTCCTTGAGGACGCCGATACAGGGAATGGAACATTTCGCGTTTTTGGGCGCGGCGAGATGAGGGACATCCTCTGCAATGCCGGGTTTGTCGGCATCAAAGAACTGCTTCCGCAGAAAAAACGCTGGCTCTGCCTGTCGGCTCAGAAAAAAACACGCTATGACCCGCCGCAAGGCGCTAACCGCCGCTTGCAGGCCGCTCCTTTTTGACGGTACCGGCCTGGCGAAGCGCCGTAGCGTTTCTTGAACGCGTTGCAAAAATTTCCGCTGCCAGAATAACCGGCGTCCATCGCAATTTCAAAAATCGATTTATCGGTGTCAAGCAGCATAATGGCAGCGCGCTCCAGGCAGGTGTCGCGGTGGTAGGCGTATATGGATTTGCCGAAAATTTTTTTGAACCCCCTCTGCAATTTTGTAGCGTTGATCGACAGTTCCCGTGCCAGTTCCGCAATGGACGGCGGCGAGTCGAGGCGTGTCATCAGCGTCGCAGGGACGCTTTTTATGCGTTCAGCGTCAAAGCTATTCATGCCGGAGGACGTTTCGTCGTCCGGAAGTTCACGGGCGATCAGGCTCAGCAGGATCTCCCTGAACACGTTTTCAAAAAACAGCCTTCTGACGCGATGCGGGTAATTACAATTTGCCGCGTGAACCAGTGAGTTGATGATATCGGGCGGCGGCGTTGTCAGCGGATATAAACCGTGCCTTCCTCCCTTTCCGTCCATAACGGCCTCCGTCCACAACAGGCAGCCGTTTTCCCCAAGCACGTCACGCGCTACTTCTCTGCCGGTACGATGCGCGATGAAAGAAAGCGTTCCAAGCCGCCGGTCTTTATAATAGGTGATCCTGCCCTGCGAACCCGACGGCGGAGCAATATAGAGATGCGCGGGACAGATCACGCTGTCGCCGTAATTCTCGGTCACCAGGCGAAAAGCTCCCTCAGTCACATATCCGATCTCAAAATGATTCGAACCCAGTTCGTAGCGGAAGTCGATGTTGGCGTGCGGCAACAGCTTGAAGAATTCCAAATCAATAAAATCAAACAACCGATACGTTTCGTAACGAATTGAGGCAAACGGGGCATCGCAGCGAAAAGCGACCCCGCCAGGAATGGCCGTCGCCTCCCCCGTCTTCGCAATCAAACCGAAAAAATCGTCGTAATCGCGAAAGATGAGAACGTCTGAATTTTTGGACACCTGCACGTGGCCTCCCTTTTTTGAGGCAGATGAGTTTGTATGATCTAATATTTATTATAAGACTTTTCTTGAAAAAACCATCTACAATAACAAAAATATTCTCCTGCATAACTTCAAGGCAGTATTATGAGTGATACTTTTAAGCGGCGAAGAAAGGCAGAGCGGGCATATCGACCCTTATGACCTTGCGCAGGATATCCGCCGTTTCTTCAATATAATTTTTTATTCTGAAAGGGAGGCATTTGCAATGAAAAAGAGAAGTTTAACACTATGGGTGCTGTTGCTGTTGATGGCGTTCGTTTTTATGTCGGGCGGCTGCGGCGGTTCGTCGGATGACGATACCTCTAAATTCGCAGGCGGCAGCGGAACGAGCGCAGATCCATGGCAAATCTCGACGGCGGCTCAACTGGGTGAAGTGCGCAATCACCTCGACGGGCACTTTGCCCTGACCAGCGACATCGACCTGGCGTCCTTTGAAAACTGGACGCCGATGGGTGCCTTTGTTCCCATCTCGGATGCACAGGAAGATGAGGAAACGCCTGTCATGGAGCAGACTTTTAGCGGCGTCTTCGACGGCGGCGGGCATACGATCTCAAATATAACTATCAACGCCCCGGAGGGTGTCGCAGTCGGGCTTTTCGGTTGCGTAGCCGGCACGGGGTCGGTTTCCAACTTGACTGTCACAAACGCAAACGTACAAGGCCAAATGCTCGTAGCCGGCGTAATCGGTTACGGCAGAGGTTCCAGCGTCGAAAACGTCAAATTGATCGGTAACAACAGCATAAAAGGCGCATTCCTCGTGGGCGGCATAGTGGGCGGCGGCTTTTGCGATATCATCGGCTGCGAGGCCCAGGCAAACGTCACCCTGTCAGGCGACAACGCTCAAGGCGGAGGAGTGCTTGCCGGAGGCATGGAAACAAGCGACATAGCCGATTGTTCCGCAACTGGCACCGTAACAGCGCTAGGAACTGGCAACATAGGCATCGGCGGGCTTGTGGCTTGTGCTATGGAGAGCGAAAGGGTTCTGCGTTGCAAATTCGACGTAACAATTACGGTCGGGGAAAACAACGTATTGATCGGCGGCCTCCTTGGCTATGCCGGCATAGCAGACGGCGCAGGGAATTCGGCGACGCTCATCTCCGATTGCTCCGGGAATGCCGTGATAAACGCGCCAGCCACCGCCGAGCGCATCGGCGGGATCGTCGGAGGCGGTTTCTTCGTTCAGGAGTATCGGCAATATCGCCCGGAACCGGGAGCGATCCGCGTGACGAACTGCCAGACCGGCGGTGAAATCAACGGAGGGTCTATCGCGGGCTCTGTCTTGGGTTACGCGTACAACAACTCTTCCGCGGAGGGCTGCACATCCGACATGAAGGTGAACGGCGCCGCCGCAGCGCAGATAGGCGCGAAGCTCGGCGACATCACTCTCGACGCGTTGCGGTAAGCGGCGCGGAGCACGATAAAAACGCTCAGGGGCAGCCGCTCAGTTTCTTCGCCGACTAGCCCTGCCCCCTTGAGCCTGAACATAGCGCCCGACACAAAGTGTTGAGGTCTTCTTCCAAATCAGCTCATAACAGGCGCGTTGATTTGGAATTAGAATGACTTGATGGCTTGCCCTTTCGGCGATACTGACTTGGCGAGAGGCCGTAGCGTTTTTTGAACGCGTTGCAAAAGTTTTCGCCATTTGCATATCCGGCGTCGATAGCGATCTGCAATATCGATTTGTTCGCATTCAGCAGCATTATCGCGGCTCGCTCCAGGCAGAGATTGCGATGATGGGCATAAATGGGTTCGCCGAATATTTTTTTGAAACCTGACTTCATAGCCGTGCCACTCAAGGAGAGTTCGTGGGCAAGTTCAGGGATAGAGGGCGGCGTGTCAATGCGTTTCATTAATATCCCAGGGATTTTTTTGATCTGCTCCGTTTCAAACTCGCCCATGTCTGTCACGCCGTCATCGACGGGCAGATTATGAGCGATTATCCTTGACATAATCTCCATGAACTTGCTCTCGAAGAAAAACTGTCTGCTCATGGCAGGATAACGGCAATTCGCGATCTGTAAAAAAGAGCTGGCAATATCCGGCGGAGGGTCATCTCCAAGAAAAACGTTTTTCCGCGAGTAGGGATTATCGGTAGATAGTGCCTCAGACAGTGATTCATACCTCGGTTCTCCGACGATGCCACGCATAGCTTCTCCGGTCAAGACCAAGGCAACCCCTTTAAAAGACTTATTCTTCCGAAAAACATGGTTGCCTTTCATGTCCGTCATCGACGTGCAGGACAGCCAGTTAGCCTTCAATTCGCTGTCGCCGTGATACCTGTCCTGAAGCATCATATTTCCATCGACGCAGTATGAAAACGAGAAACAGTTGCTGTCACATTCATATGGAATGTAAATATCTACTGATGGCAGAATTTCAAGGATCCTTAATTCTACTCGGCCAAACAGCCGGTAGGTTTCCGCCCTGACGTCCACGAATGGCGCAACCCAGCGACACTCGCAGTCATTGCTGAGTTCGCGCCAGTTGTCTATTGCGCCGAAAAATTCTGTGAAGTCACGGAATCTTCCAGAATTGTAATGCCTTCGCAAACACCTCACCTCCGTTGCCAAAAGTGTATCAGCTAGTTTGCAGTTACTAATAAATAATATCATAAAATGTCTTTCCTCACAGAAAAAAGCCCCTTTCGCACAGGTATTCAACAATAAAGCATATATACTTTTTCAGGCTGCCTAGCGGGTATACAGGAAGCTATACCAACGCGTCGTCAATATTATACAGGGAGGTTTTTGTATGTGTGGGTTCTGCAGAAAAACGGGTTTGATGCGTATAATTTTCGTGCTGTCCTTTTTCGCAATGTCGTGCGCGTTCCTTACGGCCAAGCCAGCCTTTGCCATTGGCGATGAATTTTCGGAAGATGATGTTTACTTCGAGGATGTCGTCATCAATGAACCGGCTAACGAGGCCGGCATGTTTCTTCTGTCCTGGCCTGACGCTGAATTGTATAACCCGCCATGGTATGAATTTGTGGCAGGTGTGCTACAAAGCATCAAAGACAATGGATTTATACTTGCCGACAGGTATCCAGATAAAGAGAATAGCCAGACCAAACTTTTTTCTGGCGGGACAAATCAAATTCCTGGCGACAGCGGGTTTTCATTGAGTATTTCAACAAGTTACAACGGAGAATTTACGCCAGTGCTTGGCATCGGCCGTTATTTTTACCTGACGAAAGAAAACCTCGGAGACGGGGCTTTTGGCGATATGCTCAATCTGGTGGAATCCATGGAACCAAACGAAGAGAATCGCGTCATTCCAAACTCTTCACAGTTGTCATCTATCGGGTTCGGTATCCGTTGCCGTTATCCAGACGGTACGGAACGGGATATTACGGATCTCATCTCGATTGAAATCGAACTCAACGAAAAAGACGCAGGAAAGTTGAAATTAGTTTATGGCTGTATGATTGCTGATCGAGAAATCACGAATGACCAAGAAGGTAAACCGCTTGACGGTTCGGGCAATACCTATCTGAGTGACGGAAAGGCTGATTCCAAGATTGAGGCCACCTGGTGGATAACGAACGCGAACATCGAGAGCGATAGCGGTAACAGCGGATGCAATTCCGGCTTTGCGGCGCTCACGTTTGCTGGTCTGTCTGTATTGATGCTTGCACACGCCAGACGGAGATCGATATATATGTGAGCGCGGCGCTCATCGGAGAATGAAAAAGAGCTGCCGCTAATAACAATTTTACTCTCAATCATAAGCCGCGTATTTGTTTGATCGTGTATACTTCGATGAAAACAAATACGCGGCTATTTACAAGAAAACGCGGGAAGGAGAAGAAGGCATAAATGAGAGATAATCGCAAAACCGGAATACCCCGCCTCTGGGAACTCGCGTCGCGGAAAAAAGCGCTGGTCATATGCTCCTGCGTCCTGGCGGCAGCGAGCGTCGTAGCCTCGTTTTCGCCCTTTCTCGCCGTTTACTTCATTATAAAAGAACTGGTGGCGCACTTCGCAGACCTGAGCTCCCTTGACGCCCCGTACCTGACGCGCCTGGGCTGGGCTGCCTGCGGCGGCGCGGCGTCCGCCATCGCGCTCAACTTCTCAGCGCTTATGTGCTCGCACATCGCGGCCTTCACCACCCTGTACGAATTGAAACTGGACTTTGCCCGGCACATCGCGTCGCTGTCGCTCGGCTTCCACACCGCGAACCCCACTGGTAAGCTGAGGAAGGTCGTGGACGAGAACATCGAGAAGCTGGAGGGCTTCATCGCCCATCAGCTCCCCGACCTGGCCGGCTCGCTCACCATGCCGCTCGTCACGCTGGTCATTTTGTTCGCCTTCGACTGGCGGCTGGGGCTGGCCAGCCTCGTGCCGGTCGCGCTCGGCTATCTCATCCAGGCCGCTGCTTTCGGGAACTCGGCGGCCCGCGCGTTTATGAAGCACTACCAAGACTCGCTGGAGGACATGAACAACGCGGCGGTTGAGTACGTGCGAGGCATCTCTGTGATAAAAGCGTTCAACCAGACGGTATTCTCCTTCCGAAAGTTCCACGGCATCATCAAAAACTACGGGAAGTTCTGCATGGGCTACACTATGGCGTTCGAACCCTATATGGCAGCATTCATGCTCATAATAAACCACGTTTACCTCTTCCTGATCCTGGCCGTCATCGCCCTGTCAGGGGGCGTGACGGACTATGGCGGCTTCGCCCTGGCATCCGTGTTCTATCTTATATTCTCCCTCTCCCTGCCCACTCCGTTCACGAAACTTCTCTACGTTTCGCGCCTAGGCGGGCAGATCGCGGACGGCATTGCGCGCATGGACCGGGTGCTTGACGCCGCCCCGCTCAAAGAAACGGCTTCGCCCAAGACGACGCGTGAGTACTCGCTCTCGTTCGAGGGCGTCGGCTTCAGCTACGACGGCGAAAATGAAGCCTCGGCGCTCAGAGGCGTCACCTTCACCGCGAGACAGGGCGAGGTCACAGCACTGGCAGGGCCGTCGGGCAGCGGCAAGAGCACCATCGCGCACCTGATCCCCCGTTTCTACGACGTCGGGGAGGGCGCGGTCAAGATCGGCGGGGTGGATGTCAGGGACATGTCGGCGGACTACCTCATGTCGATAGTCAGTTTCGTCTTTCAGGACGTGTTTTTGTTCAAACAGAGCATACTGGACAACATTAAAATCGGCGACCCGAACGCGTCAAGGGAACAGATCATCGCGGCGGCCAGGGCCGCTCAGTGCCATGAGTTCGCCGAGCGCCTGCCAGACGGCTACGATACCGTCGTCGGAACTAAGAACATCCACCTTTCCGGCGGGGAAAGGCAGCGGGTCGTGATCGCGCGGGCCATCCTCAAAAACGCGCCGGTCATCGTGCTGGACGAGGCGACGGCCTTTGCCGACCCGGAGAACGAGCAGAAGATCCAGGCGGCCTTCGAGGAGCTGATGAAGGACAAAACCGTGATTATCATAGCCCACCGGCTTTCCACCGTGCGCGGCGCGGATAAAATCTTGGTGGTCGAGAGCGGCAGGATTGTCGAAGAGGGGCGGCACGACAATCTGATAAACGCGGGAGGCAGATACAGCCACATGTGGGAACAGTACACCGGAACCGTTAATTGGACGATCACGGGCAAAGGAGCGAAGCCATGTTCGGCATAAAAGAGCTGATGGGTCTGTCCGACGAGGTGTACCTGGATTTCAAACGTGGCGTCCGCGCCTGTATTCTCACGAATTTATCGCTCCTGTTGCCGTTTATCATAATTATTCAAGCGATAATCACGCTGCTGGACCCTCTCATGGACGGCGGCGCGCTGAACGTCCGACGATTGTGGACGCTCTTCGCGGCTGGCATTGCCTCGGGCCTCCTTTATTTTTGCGCCTACCGCAACGAGTACCGCAAGACCTTCACAGTGGCCTACGGCGAGTCCGAGCGGATACGGCTGGAGGTGGCGGAACACATCCGGCGGCTGCCCCTCAGCTTCTTCAACGACAAAAATCTCTCCGAACTCACTACCAACATGATGGCGGACTGCGCCTCCGTCGAACATACCATGAGTCACGTCGCGCCAGGCCTTTTCGCCGGCATCGCCACCGCCGCGCTGACATGCCTCTTGCTGGGCCTCTTTGACTGGCGCATGTCCCTGGCCCTGTTCGTGCCTTTGCCCTTCGCCTTCGGGCTGATCGCGGCCACGCGAAAGCTACAGGAGAGGTTCAGCGAAGAACTCGTGGCGGCGAAACTGAACGTGTCAGAGCAGGTGCAAGAGTACCTTGAGGGCATAAAAGCCGTAAAGGCGTTCTGCATCGGCGGCGAGAAGTCGGCGGCGCTGGAAAGCGCCTTGCGCGGCATGATGTGGACGGCCCTCAAGTCCGAGGGGGCAGTCGGCATATTCGTCACCCTTGCGTCAATGTTTTTGCAAGCAGGGCTCGGACTCGTGACGCTTGCCGGGGTCACGCTCATGACGGGCGGACGGCTTGCGCCGGTTACGTTCTTGGCCTTTGCGGCCATCTCCGCGAAGATATACTCGCCGCTCATTGTCATTCTGACGCTCCTGCCGGAGTTCTTCTACATGCTGGTGTCCACGCGGCGTATGCAGAGCCTGAGAAAGGCGATGCTCATGACGGGCGACGAAAATGTATCTCTGACGAATTACAATATCGAGCTGAAAAACGTCTCATTCGCCTATAACGAAGAGAACGTGATAAAGAACGTCAGCCTCTCCATTCCACAGAACGGCGTGACAGCTTTCGTAGGCCCGTCCGGGAGCGGCAAGACCACGATATCGCGCCTGATCGCGCGTTTCTGGGACGTGGACGGAGGAGCGATACTGGTGGGCGGGCGCGACATCCGGGAAATCGACCCCGAACGCCTGATGAGCTGTATGAGCTTCGTCTTCCAAGACGTCGTGCTGTTCAACGACACGGCAATGAACAACATCCGCGTCGGAAAACACGGCGCGTCCGACGCGGAAATCTACGCCGCCGCCAGGGCAGCGCGGTGCGACGATTTTATCCGCAAGCTGCCCGGAGGCTATGACACGGTGCTGGGGGAGAACGGCGCAACCCTGTCGGGAGGCGAGCGCCAGCGCATATCCATAGCCCGGGCAATTTTGAAAGACGCGCCGGTGATACTTCTGGACGAGGCCACGGCGAGCCTTGACCCCGAAAACGAATCGCTGATACAGGAAGCCATATCCGAGCTTGTAAAAGGCCGAACGGTGATCGTCATCGCGCACAGGCTGCGCACCGTGACGGGAGCAGACAAAATAGCCGTTCTCGAAAGAGGCCGCCTCGTCGAGGAAGGCACGGGCGGCGATCTGATAAAGCGCGGCGGTCTCTTTGCCAATCTGTACCGCATCCAGCAGGAAAGCCTCGGCTGGACGGTGAAAAAATAAGCGGCGGAGCTTCAGATTTTCTCCGCTGTTGTTTGGTGCGAGCTTGTATGGTATACTTCCTGAGCTGTTTTGATATTGGGAAGGGGAAGCGCCAGACGTATCGCGCCTGTGGCCTATGCTGCGAAACGGGTGCTATCAGTTTTTAGTGCCTTTGCCATCAGGCCGCTTGTGCGAGATCGGTGTTTTCGTGGGTTTGATACGCGCGCGGTGAGCGCGGGAGTTTCAGGGAATTACTGTTTTGGGAGGTGTAGAGATGAAAAGGACATATCAGCCGCACAACACGCGCCGCAAGCGCAGGATGGGCTTTTTGGTCCGTTCCGCGAGCCCCAGCGGTCGCAACATTCTTCGCAACCGCAGACGCAAGGGCCGCAAGCGTCTCGCCGTGTAGGCACACTCCGTGTGCGCGGAATGTCGCGAGGCCTTCGGTTTACCTTTGGCTCTAATACCCGGCTAAAAAAGGGATGGGAATTCGACGCAGTTTTCCGCACCGGCCGTCAGCAGAGGGGCGAGCTGGTGCGGCTTTATTATTTGCGCAGACAGGGGGAGCGGACGAGGGTCGGCTTGGCTGTGGGCAAGAAGATCGCCGGGGCAGCCGGCCGTTCGAGGGGCCGTCGGATGCTCCGGGAGTCAATGAGGAGGCTGCTGCCGTGGGTGCAGGACGAAGTGTGGATCGTCCTCTCCCTGCGCGAAAAGGCCCTCGGGACGGACGCGGCCTCCGTCTACGCCGACGTGGCGTCCTTGCTGAGGCGCGCCGGGCTCATCGGGCCGGGGTGGCGTGGCCCGGACTGGCGGGTAGACGGTTAGCAGTCTTGCTGATCAAGGGCTATCAGAGGTTCATTTCGCCGCTGCTGGGTTCAAATTGCAGGTTTTACCCCACCTGCTCGCAGTACGCGATAGACGCTTACGAAAAGCACGGCTTCATCAAAGGGAGCGTTTTGACGCTCCTCCGCGTCGCCAGGTGCGGCCCCTGGCATCCCGGAGGGATCGATCCAGTGCCTGAAGACGCGCCGTTTGGGAAACTATTTCGGAGAAGGTGAAAGTGTGAGTATTTTCGGTAGTCTTTGGAGTGCCGGAGGAGCTTTTATCCTGAGCATTCTTGAATTCTTTCAAAAATTGACCGGCTCCTACGGAATCGCGATCATCCTGCTCACGGCGGCCGTCCGCATCATGCTCTACCCGCTGTCGCAGAAGCAGATGGTCAGCATGACCCAGATGCAGAAGATCCAGCCGCGCATCGCCCACCTCCGCGAGAGATACGCGGACGACAAGGAAACGCTCCAGCGGGAAATGATCCGCCTCTACAAGGACAACAACGTAAACCCGTTCGCGGGCTGTCTGCCCATTCTCGTCCAGCTCCCCGTCATGATCCTGCTCTTCCGCGCCCTGATGGACTACGAGGTCTCGGATGCCGTTTTCATTGGGGTGCGCCTTGAAAAAAGCATCATGTACGGGCTGGGGGAGGCGCTTGGCGTCCTGCCGGAAGGCGGCGCCTCCCCGGGCTATGGCGCCGTACTGGGCGGGATCTTTTCGAACCCGTCCGGTCTCGCGCAGGCCGGCCTCTACCTCCCGGCGTTCGTCCTGATGGTCGTTATCTGCTTCATGACATGGTCGCAGCAAAAAATGTCCGGGGCAGGGAACAACCCGGAGATGGCCACCATGAACGTGATAATGCCTTTTTTCATGGGGTTCATCTGCCTCACTCTCCCGGGCGGCGTGCTCGTCTACTGGGGGACGTCGTCGCTGATAGGCATCCTCCAGCAGTGGTTCGTCATGCGGAAGACGAAGGGGCTGATGGAGACAAAGCCGTCCCTGTACAAGAACAAACCCGTCCCCGGGCGTCCCGCGGAGAGCATAGAGCCGCCGAAGAAACGCGTACAGGAATCGGAAGAAGAGTACGAGGACGAGTACGAAGAATATGACGATGACGACGAGTACGAGGATGACGATGACGAAGAAGACTACGAATACGAAGACGACGATGAAGACGACAAAGGCGAGGGGAAATAAACATGGACAACTCAACTGACAACGAGAACAGCGCCGCAGCAGTCGAGAGCATCATGCTGGAGGCCGCTGACGCGGAAGCCGCGAAAGCCCAGGCCGCGTCCCTGTGGAACGTGCCGGCAGACGACCTGGACGCCGTGGTCCTGGAGACGGGCAAAAGGCTCTTCGGCCTTCTCGGAAAGAGGGCCAAGGTCCAGGTATCCACGAAAGCCCCTATCTTATTCCTCCAGGCGAGGGATTTTACGGGATCCTTGATGAAACAGTCGGGCCTGGATCTGGGCGTGTCGCTCGACGAGGGAAACACCATAAATATAGAGGGAGAAGATTCAGCCATCGTGATAGGACGGCACGGCGAGACCCTGAAGGCCCTCGAATTCCTGACCAACCTCATTTACCGCCCCGACCAGAACATGCCGAAGATAAGGCTCGACTGCGGAGGTTATCGCGTGAGGCGCGAGGAGAGCCTTGTGAGGCTGGCGGAATCCGTCGCACGGGAAGTGCAGCACAAGCACTCGCCGGTGAGCCTTGAACCCATGTCGAGCTGGGAGAGGCGGATAATCCACCTCGCGCTGCAGGGGAACCCAGGGATCAGGACGTCATCCGAGGGCGAGGAACCGCTCCGCAAGATAGTGGTGTACCCGAACGGGCGGCCTGAGAAGCGGAGAAGCCCGCACAGACGCTTCCAGTAGTCGTAAAACCGGCCGAAGCATGTACCCCGTTCTCTTTTCGATAGGACCTCTGAGCGTGACGTCGTACTACGTGTTCTGGGCCGTCGCGCTCTTCACCATGATAACGTGGACACGCCGCCGCGCCACTTGCCTGTACGGCATATCGTACAACGATGCTGGCGATGTCCTCCTGTGGATGATCTTCGGCGTGTTTGTCGGGGCTATGCTGGGCGGTTACCTCGACCACTGGACGCGGTACGCCAGTTCCCCTGCGGAGATCCTCAATTTTTGGGAGAGCGGCGTCTCCTCCGGCCCCGGCTTTATCGGCGGCGGGCTGGCCGGGATTTACAAGCTGAGACGGATTGGGCGTTCCGTCAACTCTTTCGCCGAGGCCGCCGCGATCCCCTGCGCGTTCATGCTTTTCATAGGCAGGTGGGGCTGTTTTTTGAACGGCTGCTGCATTGGGCTGCCGACAAGCTCACGGCTGGGCGTCGCATTCCCCTTCGCCCCGTCCGTCAAGGTCTTCCCGTCGCAGCCCATCGAGGCATTTGCGGCCCTCGCGATCGGCCTCCTTTTGGTCTTCACCGAGAGGAAGCTGCGCCGAGACGCGGAGCGCGCGTCCCAAGGGGCGTTTCTCATGCCGATATTCCTCGTGCTGTACGGGACATACAGGTTTTTCTTCGACTTCATGCGCGCGGGCGACAGGATCTTCGGGCTGAGGCTGGGACAACACACCGGAGCCCTCGCCTGCGTCATTGGCGTCGTGTGGTTCGCTTGCTCGCTCAAGAGGGTCACGGCCCGACATAGGATGGGCGCGGGGTCCAGTAAATGACCGATAACGCCTGGTGGGGCGGCGGGCTCTATTTTTCCTGTCTTGGCTGCGGGAGATGCTGCGCGGAGGCGCCAGGCACCGTCAGCTTCACGGCGGATGAGGAGCTTGCCATGGCAGGCGCGCTCGGGGTAAGCGCCACCGAATTCAGGGCGCTCTACGTCTGGCGCCGATACGGCAAGCCGTCCCTGCGCGAGCGCGCGAACTACGATTGCGTGTTTTTGGAACCCGCTGCCCGGCGCTGCTCCATTTACGGCGCACGCCCCTCTCAGTGCCTTGAATTCCCCTTCTGGCCCGATGTCCTGTCGAGCAGGGAGTCGTGGGATCGCTTCGCCGTCACATGCGGCGGGATGAACCAAGGCGACTTCCATGACGCCGGCGAGATTTCCGCCCGCCTCCAAAGGCAGCTCGGCGTGAAAAGGACACCCTGAAAATTCCAGTCACTGCTTCGCGTCGGACGCGACGCCATGTCGCGCGATAAGAGCGGGGCATACAAAAAACCCCGGACATCCGTGTCCGGGGTTTTTTGTGGTTTGAGAGTGCGTCAAGCCACAGTGTTGACTTTCTGTCCGATGCCCGATTTCCCGAGCAGTTGGTTCAACAGATCCGACTGCAAATCCGCCGTGGTGTTCATCACCTTCGCCGTGACAGCAGCCCCGATTTGCGCGCCTAGCGCCGCCGATTTCGCTTCGCTTATACTGCTTACCAGATCCATCATGGGCATCACCTCCTCGAGCACTCCTATGAGCTAAGTATCGACACGAAAAACCGCCCACTTGAGGGAAGGCGGCTCCTCTCAGAATCAACTCGAAATTTTGCCGTTTCGGAAGGCAGACACAGTAATGGTTTACATCTTTAGCCTTCAGGCCGCCCGCGATAAATCTGCCTTTTCCTGCTCGGCAGCGCAGTTGAATCTTCAATTATTATGGATAAGGCTGGTGAGTCACGACAGCAAAAATTCAATGGCGTTGATTTTCCGTATCCCCTCATAAGCCGGCTGTTCCTCGTCCAAAGTGATTAAATATTTGGGGCTGTGGTCTTTTATCCAGCGCAAGGGCGCTAATTCCCTCTCCAGCGTAGATTGTTCCCTGGCGGTATAGGCCACTTGATAATATGAAGTGTAGCCACTTTTGTCCTGAACGATAAAATCAACCTCTCCGTTTCCGGCCTTGCCTATCCAAACCTGGCTGCTGCGCCGCAACAGTTCTAAATACACGACATTTTCCAGCATATGGCCGACATCGGCGAGCGCTTCCCTTCCTAAAAGCATTTGCCGAAGCCCCAGATCAACAGCATAATATTTTTGCTGGGTCTGTAAAAGTTTTTTCCCTTTAACGTTCAGACGATTTACAGGATAAAAAAGAAAACTATCCGTTAAAGCGGAAACGTAGCTGGAAACGGTATGGTGCGAAATGCTGCGGCTGGCAGCGGATATTGCCATGGCAATCTTGTTCGATGATGTGAAATTGCCGATATTGTCAAACAGAAACTTCGTGATCTCGCCAAGCGCTTGCGGGTCGGAGATTTTTTTTCTGGCAACTACGTCCTTATTTAAAACAGTGTTATAAATCCCTTTCAAATACCCGTCCACTAAATCGGCATCTTGCCGGAACAGTTTTAGGGCGTGAGGGAAAGAACCGTAAAACATATACTGCGTCAATTTTTGCCCCAGGGATGACTGATCATTGAACGCGCTTATATATTCCTTAAAGGAGAATGGCAAAAGGTTGATCTCGTAATATCTGCCTGTCAGAAGCGTTGCCAGTTCCGAAGAAAGCAATTTGGCGTTAGAGCCTGTCAGGTACAGGTCAACGTTTTTTTTTACCGCCAGGCTTGAGGTCAGGCGCTCAAATTCGTCGACGTGCTGGACTTCATCCAAAAAGATGTAGTTCATCTTGTCAGGAATAAGTTTTTTAGTCAGATATTGATGAAGCTGCCGCCAGTCGGATAAATCGAAGCGTTCTTCTTCCTCAAAGTTAATCGCGGTAATACGAGCTGGTTCAACGCCGTCAGCAAGCAATTCGTCCCTGAACATATGAAGCAGGGTTGACTTGCCCGCTCGACGGACGCCAGTGACGACTTTGATTAATTCGTCATCTCGTAGCAATCTTAATTTTTTGAGGTAGCCAGCCCTTTCAATCATAGTGTAAATATTATATGCCGAAACTCATCAATATTCAATAGTTTTGGCAATGATAATGCCAAAACTCGCAAAATATAACAAGTTTTGGCAACAAGCGATAGTTGCGTTCAGGCTCACTGTTCCGCTTGATTCATCGTAAGCGGCAAGGTTCCCTCTGAATCTCCGCGACATGAGGCCGATCTCCCCTCCGTTTTTAAACGGCTTTAAGTCTGTCTTTCCCTAGAGGATGGAAACACCGCGAGGGGCTTCATGCCTGCCTTCATACCCCTCGCGGCAAGGCCCCCGCCGTTTAGCCCTTCTGCT
>JAISFV010000008.1 GCA_031263445.1 Synergistaceae bacterium
GCTCTTGATATGCCAGGCATTGATCCGTATAATCTATCCTCTCTTCAAACGCGGGCCAATAAAAACGCGATGGGGAGCCTTTTTGCCGTGGGCAGTACCGCTCGCGGCGACAAAATCTGTCTGGAGGTATATGTCTTTGCAAGCGCTTCACGGTGAGCATGTCAGAAGGGAACTACGAAAATTCATAAAAATACTGCCGCTACTGGCGAAGGCAGAGTGGAGGACTTTCGTCGCCGTATCGGCCGGCACCGTGCTTTACGCGTTCGGGGTGATGTCGTTCACAGTGCCGTTCCAATTTCCGGACTCCGGCGTGACCGGCATTGCCGTCCTCTTAAACTATGAGCTGGGGATTTCGCTTCCGCTGACGGTCGCAGTGGCGAACGTCGTCCTTCTGGCGTGGGCGTGGAGGGAGCTATCTGTCAGGGTCGTGATCTGGACGGTTTACGGGGTGTCCGTCATCACTGTGCTGATGAACGCCATGGACGGGGTGCCTTTCCCGCACACTGATCAGAGGATCCTCATAGCCGTCATCGGCGGGGCAATCAAGGGCTATGGGACCGGCGTCGTCTTGCGCTCCGGAGGTTCGCTGGGCGGGCTGGACATCGTGGTGCTGTACCTGCAAAAGAAATTTGGCGTCGAGATCGGCAAGTACAGCTTTTACTTCAATATGTTCATCTTGGGCGCGAGCATGTTCGTAGTCGGGGTCGAAAACGCCATGTTCGGCTTGTTGTCTGTTTACGCGTCCAGCCTCGCCATCGACAACGCCGTCTCGTCGTTCGAGAAGCGGCGGCTCGTCTTCGTCATAACGCGTGACACGCAATCTGTGGTAGACTACATAACGACGACGATGCGGCGCGGAGCTACCGTCATTTCGGCGCACGGGGGCTATTCAGGCGATGACAGGCCGATGGTGATGTGCGTCTTGACGCGGCGGCAGTCGGTCGACCTCAAGCGCCGCCTTTCGGAGACGCAGCCGAGGGCGTTTATGGTGCTGGCCGACGCGAGCGAGGTAGTGGGCCGCGGCTTCAAGTCATGGAGATGACGCTTACCGGATGAACAGGCATCTATGCTTATTCTAATTACAAATCAAGCGGGGGCTTTGGATGAGCGGCGCTTCCCCTTCCGGCATATGGCGTAATCTGGCCTCCCGCTTGCTGAGGGTGAGGAGCGCGCGCGGGGTGTACTTCACCACGACGCTTATCTCCATGCTCAGCAAGCCGCTCGGCTATCTACGCAACCTGATAGTGGCCTGGGCGTTCGGGACGTCGGCTGCCATGGACGCGTACCACGCTGCTGCGGGCATCGTGAGCCTCTTCGCCGGCAGCGTCGGGTTTGCCGTAGAGAGTTCCGTCCTGCCGGAGATGGAGCGGATAAGGAAGGAATCTGGCGGGGACATGCGCCGTTGCCGCTCGCTCTTTGCCGTGTGCGCCTGGGCCACGCTTGCCCTGACCTGCCTGTTGTGCGCCGCGTTCGCCGTCGCGCCCGGGGTACTGGTCAAATTCATCGCGAGCGGCTTCGACGAGGAGCGGGTCCGCATCGGGGCGCTCATGATCTGGTGGCTCTCCCCGTTTGCATTCATTACCATATTCCGCCCGCTGGCCGACGTCTGGGCCCTCTTTACGGAGAAGTTCACGGTCGCGGCCGTCTGCGGCATCTTGTTCAACTTCATAGCGATACCGACCCTGCTGTTCCTGAGGCCGGTGATAGGACCCTATGCCGTCGCGGCTTGCATGAGCGTCGGGCACGGCGTCCTGTTTGTCGTCTTCATGACAGTGCTGAGGGGCATACCGATGAAAATGGGTGCGGCGCCCGTTTCGAGGGGGAGCCTGTCGAGGGTATCCGCCAACGCCTTTTACTCCATGCTTATTTCGTCATCGGGCACCCTGTACACCATCGTCGACAAGTACTTCGCGTCAGGCCTCCCGGTCGGCGCCGTGGCGGCCATCAGCTACGGCGCGCTGCTGCTTGGGCTGATCAGCACTGTTTCCTTGACGCCGATCTCTTTCTTCCTCGCCAAGATAAGCCGCCTCGTCACGGAAAGCCCGCTGGAAGGGGAGGAGATGACGAGGCAGTGCGTGGCGATCTCGTTCGCCTACGTACTCCCGATAGGTTTTATAACCTCGGTCGCGGCCAGGCCGATAGTCTCGGTCATCTTCGGCTGGGGCAATTTCGACGAGCGGTCTGTCGCGATGACGGCCACCTGCCTGGCCGGCTACAACCTGGGGCTTGCCTTCGCGATCCCCGCCACGATCATTTACCGTTACGCGCAGGCGCGCCAGAGGCTTGGCGTGATGACGCCGCTCATATACGCCATGGTGGGGCTGAACGCCCTGCTAGACTGGGCGATGGTAGGCCGCTGGGGGCTATGGGGGCTGGCCTTGGCCACGAGCGTCACGCAGATGTGCAGCTTCGCGGTCTATTACAAATTCACGATGTCCGGCTCGCTCATCAGGTTCCTCCTGGAGTCTAAATTCCACTGGCAGCTCGCGGCCGTTTCGGCCACCTGCGCGCTCGTATCCGCCTCTTCGGGCCTTGGCACCGCGTCTCAGCTCTTTATCGCTGCCGCCGCAGCAGCAGCATATCTCTTCGCGGCGGAAAAAACCGGGATCATGCCGCGCGTGCCGGAACACTGGAGGCCGACGGGCTTGCTCGCATTCTTCGCGCAGGCGGCCCGGTCGGTAATTAGAAGCTGATTTGCAGTCAGGGGCCTAAAGGGTTGAGACTTTGCCCGCCGAGGCGCGGCTGTTTCCATTGTTATCGAAAATGATTCGAGGTGACTGATATGAATCGTGCCGTGATGTCGAACCTGAGAACGCTCATAGGGATTTCGGGATCTCTCGGCGGGTCGAGGGCGCTCGCGGATTCCAGGGGCCTTTGGGCCTGTGACTGCGGCTTTGGGTCGGCATACGAAAATTACGCGTTGCTCGTGCCTGACGCCGCAGTTGAGACAGAGGGCCTCGTGTCATCCGGGCTTGATTTTTTCGCCGATGCGCGAAGCCCGCATATCTGGCCGCTCTTCCCGGGGACGCCAGAGCGCGCCAAGGCCATGCTCGAAGGGCGCGGCGCTCGTCACGATGACACTTTTTACGGAATGACGGCGCGCCTGCCGGATGGACTCAAAACCACGCGAGACGTGGATGCGCGCGGCCTTTGGATCCAGGGGCCAGAGTGCGCCGGGGATTGGGCGGACGCCGCCTGGCACGGTTTCGACTCCGGCGAGCCCGCGCCGGAGGGTTTCGTCCGCTTTGTTTCCCAGATCGCGCTCCGCGAGGGGATTTCGCTCTTCGGCATCAGAGACAGGGAAAGCGGCCGCATCGCCGCCACGGGCCTGCTAAACGCTGCGGACGGCTACGCCGGCGTTTACTACGTCTCGACCCGCCCGGAGTTCAGGCGCACCGGGCTAGGTGTCCTGGTGATGAGGGCGCTCATGGAAAAGGGCAGCGAACTGGGGTGCCGGAGGGCGTGTCTGTTAGCGACTCCTGCCGGACGGCCGCTGTATTTGAAGTGCGGGTTCGAGGACTCATGCCGCGTCGCGATAATGATCCATGACGCCTTCGCTACAGGGGAGAGGCGGGCGATCCGATAATAAGGCAGGCGGAGCGTACAAGCGCCCGCAGCATGTACTGACAGCCGGTGAGCCGCATAGCCCGGGGAATTTGCGCGAACAGCGGCGTACTGTGAGGTGAGAGTGATGGACAGGCACGGAGACGCGCCCTCGGATTTTTTCATAAACCCCATAACGCCCTTGAGGCGGGTAGAGAAGAAAGGCCGGAAGTGGAGGGCCGTTCCCGATGCGAGCTGGGACGAGACGCTCCGTGAAAACCTGGAGAAGATCGGGGCAAGCGCCCCTGAAGCGCTCAAAAAAACCGAGGAGCCCAAGGGCGAAGCGGACGACGCCTCTCCATGGAACGCCCCGCAGAACCAGGGCGCGGAGGAGCTCATGATAAACAGCGCAGAGGATTTCGAGAAGGTAATAGGCGAGATAAAGAAAATGGCCGACGAGCCGGAAAAACTCATCGAATCGCACATAAAGGTCTTCATCGAACCCGTCTCCAACGGAAAGTGGGTCGACTCGCAAGGGTAGATCGCATGGCAAAAGGGAAACCGTGGGCGCCGTCCTGCGGTTTCATTGATTTTATGAAGGATGTTAAATCTTCACCCTTCACGCCTCTGACAAAAAATCAGCCTTCTCGGCTGCTACCGTCCTTGAAAAGCCTCTGCCCGTTCTCCCACACGGCCGCTGCGAATTCCGCGAGCGGCAGGCCTCTGACCTCAGCAATTTTATCGTAGACCTCGCGCACAAAAGCAGGCTCGTTCCTTTTTCCCCTCCTGCCCTGCGGCGCTAGGTACGGAGAATCCGTCTCGCACAAGATACGGCCGAGGGGCGCGTACCGGGCGGCGTCCCTCAGTTCGTCGGCCTTCGGGTATGTCACCGGCCCAGCGAACGAGATATAAAAGCCCATGTCCAGCGCCGCCTTCGCGTCACTCCTCTCTCCTGAGAAGCAGTGGATCACCCCGCCGCATGAATCTGCGCCAGAGCTTCTCATTATGGCCACAGCCTCGCGGTACGCGTCGCCGCGGGCACGGTCAGCGGCGTTCCTTAGATGGACGATGACGGGCTTTCCTGCGGCCTTCGCCTGTAATATCTGGCGCTCGAACACCTCGGCCTGGGCCGCCCTAGGCGAGTTGTCGTAGTAGAAATCGAGCCCCGTCTCGCCGATCGCCACGACCGAATCGGCTTCCGGCTGGCTGAGCAGGGCAAAAATCCTGTCGAGGCTGCCGGCGTCGCCCAGCGCGGCGGAAGCCTCATGCGGGTGGACTCCTACAGAAGCCCACAACTCCGGCGCGGAGGGGCGCTTTTCCCCGGCGATCTTCAGCACGGCCCTGCTCGAAGCCTCGTCGCACGAGGCGAGGAGGAGCCTCGTGACGCCGGCTTCTGCCGCCCTCTTGAGGACGCCGTCGACCTCGCCCTCGAATTCCTCCATGTCCAGGTGGCAGTGCGAGTCAAACAAGTTCATGCCAGGCACCGCGAGGGAGCGTATTGCCGTCTTCGTCATCTGAGCCGTTCCATCAACTGATTAACGAACCAAGCGGGAAGCCGTCGCTCACGGTGGCGAGCGAGTACGTCGTCTTCCCGCCCTCCGTCGCCTCCGCAGCAAGGAGCATCCCCTCGCTCGTGACGCCGCGCAGCTTTGCCGGTTTCAGGTTGCAGAGGATGAGGACCCTCTTGCCGATAAGCTCCTCCGCGCTGAACTGTTCCCTGATGCCGGAGACTATCACGCGCTTCCGTGTGCCGAGGTCAACGTGCAGCTTGTAGAGCTTGTCTGATTTTTCCACGGTTTCGGCGCGCTCGATCCTGGCCACCCGGATTTCTAGTTTTTTGAAGTCCGCGATGCCGATCTCGTCGAATTTTTCGCCGCACGCCGCATCCGGGACAGCCGCAGACGGCTCGGCGGCAGGCCGTTTGCCCGCGTCGCGCTGCGCCTTCTCATCCTTCCACTTGGGGATGTCTATCCTCGGGAAGAGGACTTCGCCTTTTTTCACGCTTACAGGGGACGGGCAATGCCCCCACACCCAGCGTGACAGCAGCGCCTCCTCTGACGAAAAGGCGTCCGGGCCAAGACCCAGTTGCGCCCAGATCTCGCCCGCCGTCTCCGGCATGAATGGGTGAAGGAGGATAGCCGAAAGGCGCAGGATTTCCCACAGCGTGCGCAGTATGACGTCGAGGCGCCCCTCCGGTTCGCGGAGATCGTCACGGCTGAGGCTCCCTAGCTTCCACGGCTCAGTCTCGTCGATATATTTGTTCCCGGCCGCGATCAACGCCCACAGCGTCTTGAGGGCGGAATCTAAGGCGAATTCGTCCATCTCGGCCTTCATCCGCTCTATGGTCCGGGATGCCGTCAGGGCGACCGACCTGTCCGTCTCCTTTGCCCGCGTCAGGCAGTCGTCAGCCGGCAGCCTCCCGCCCCTGTATTTCTCGATCATCTGGAGCGTCCTGTTGAGCAGGTTGCCCAGGTCGTTCGCCAGGTCAGAGTTTATCCTGTGCGCCATGCCCAGCTCAGAAAAATCGCCGTCGTTGCCGAACGGTACCTCGCGGAGCAAAAAGTAGCGGAACGCGTCCGCGCCGTAGAGCTCTGTCATCTCGAACGGATCTGCTACGTTGCCCTTCGACTTCGACATCTTGTCGCCCTCGACCGTCCACCATCCGTGCGCGAACACGCGCAGGGGCGGGTTCAGACCCATCGCCATCAGTATCGCGGGCCAAATCACGGCGTGGAAGCGTATTATGTCCTTCCCGACCATGTGGCGCGCATTGGGCCAGTGCGTCTCCCAGAGCCCGCCGGGCTGCGGGTAGCCCAAGGCGGATATGTAGTTGACGAGCGCGTCAAGCCAGACGTAGATGACGTGCTTGTCGTCGCCTGGGACAGGTATGCCCCACTTGAGGGTGGTGCGCGAGACCGAGAGGTCCTGCAACCCGCCCCGTATGAAACTCAGCACCTCGTTGTATCTGGCCTGGGGCATGATGGCGTCCGGATGTTTTTCGTAATGGGCGATCAGCTTTTCAGCGTAATTCGAGAGCCGGAAAAAATAGCTCTCCTCGGACATCTTCGTGAGAGGCCGCCCGCAGTCCGGGCATAATCTCCTCTCGTCAACCTGCGCGTCCGGGAAATAAGTTTCGCAGGGGAGACAATACCAGCCCTCGTAGTTCCCCTTATAGATATCCCCCTTGTCCAGCAGCGTCTTGAAAAAATATTGGACGACCTTCGTGTGCCGCTCCTCCGTGGTACGTATGAAATCGTCGTTCGACACCTCGAGCAGCGGCCAGAGCTTCTGGATGTTCACGACCACCTCGTCGCAGAGTTCGATCGGCGTCATCCCGCGTTTTTGCGCCGTCTGCTCTATTTTTTGTCCGTGCTCGTCCGTACCGGTCAGAAAGCGCGTCACGTGTCCGATCGTCCTGTGCCACCGCGCGAGCGCGTCGCAGGCGATCGTCGTGTACGCGTGTCCGATATGCGGGACGTCGTTTACGTAGTATATTGGCGTAGTTATGTAAAACCCGCCGCCATTTTCCCTCTCATTCATCGTCCGTTACCTCCGAAGTCTCGATTAAAAAGGCTTTCACCTCGTTGCGCGGTATACAATAACGCTCAAAGAGCGCGTTGGCAATCTCTTTGTCGAAAATGCCCCGCGCTTTCAATCCCGTCGCCTCCGCGCGCCAGTCAGGCGTTTCCTCCTCCGTTTCACCGCCACCTGCCACCACAATGACGATCTCGCCCTTTATCTCCCTTGAGACGGCTGTGTCCGCGAGATCGCGGAGGCTGCCCCTGATGACCTCCTGATGGATTTTCGAGATCTCGCGGACTATGGCGGCATCCCTGTCCCCCAGGCAAGATGAAAGCGTCGCGAGCTCCCGGGGCAGGTCATGCGGGGCCGCGAAGAAGACAAGCGTGGCGTCCAGCCCGACCAGCCGCCCGAGCTTTTTTGCGCCCTTCGGGCCGCCCGCCTCCGGGAAGCCGACGAACATAAAGGGATACGGCCTGATCCCTGACAGCAGGAGGGCAGGGAGTATGGCGTTCGCGCCGGGCAGGGCGTCTACCAGGATGCCGTTTGAGCCGGCGGCCTCTATCAGGGCGTACCCCGGATCCGATATGCCCGGCGTCCCGGCGTCGGATACCAAAGCGACGCGCTCGCCTCGCTCCATCCGCGATAACAGCTCCGCCGCGCGGCTCCTTTCATTGTGCCTGTGATACGACAAAAGCGGTTTTTTTATCCCGTACCTGTTCAGGAGCTTCAGGGTGCGCCGCGTGTCCTCGCAAGCGATCACGTCCGCCAGCCTGAGTTCGCGGAGCGCCCGCAGGGTGATGTCCTCCAGGTTGCCGACTGGCGTCGGCACGATCACGAGCGGCATGTCATATCGCCCGCCCGGCGGATTTTTCGTCCGCCTCGCCCAGCCGGTACGCTTCGAGCAGGTCTTCGGTGTATTTCCCGTCGGAGCCTAAAATAAATAGAGGCGGCTCGATGACGAGGCCGTCCCCCGATGCGCGGATCGCCTCGACCAGTACGACGGACGCGGCCTTGCCCGGCCTTGGGTGTACGGCGCGCAGACGCTTGGGCCGGACGTTGTCCTGGCTCAGGAGCGAGAACAGTTCAGCAGTCCTCTTCGCGCGCATCACGAGGAAAAATTTTCCCCTGTTGTCAAGGAGGTACCTAGCCGCGCCTACGACATCAGCGAGGCCGCAGCTCGCGCCGTGGAGCGCGGAGGCCATCGCGCCGTTTCTGCTCGGCCTGCTCCTGTCCGGCTCGTCGTATGGGGGGTTCATGACGGCTGCGTCGTAAGAGCCGGCCTCGAAATTATCGCGGCACTCCCTGAGATCCGCCGTGAAGAAATTCACTTCGTCAGACAGGCCGTTGAGCAGGGCGTTTTCCCTGGCGAGTTCGATCAGCGAAGGGTTGATGTCAAACGCGTCTATCGGCCTTGCCGGAGTCCCCGCACGACAGGACGCCTCCCTTCTCTCCTTCCGCCGCCTGGCGATTATGAGCGACACGGCGCCCTGCGCGCAACCCAGCTCCACGGCCCTGGCCCTGTCCGGAAACCGCGCGAAGTGTGCCAGCAATATGGTATCCACGTTCACGCGCGGCCCTGTCCCTGAGCCGGGCTGGAACAGGCTGAGCGCGCCGAAGAGGATGCCGTCTGGGCCGTTTTTTTCCGTACCGGTGATTATATCCCTTCTCATCGCTATAGGATATCATTTTTTCCCAATAAAGGAACTGCACGGAGTTGAACCGTTATTTTGAAATTAGGGTGACATTTTCACTGTCCCGTGACACGCCGCTGATTTTCGCCTTGACGCCATACATGGAGGAGCGTAAAATAACTTGGCTTTTAGAACGCTTGCCAGGGGCATTTTGCCAGACGCCGGGCAAACAAGCGCGGGTGCGCGCCTCAGGGCAGCGAGAGGAGGAATTTAGTGGTTATGTACGCGGTTATCGAAGAGGGCGGCAAACAGTACCGTGTGTCGCAGGGCGACAAGATCAGGGTGGAAAAGCGCGACTTGGATGAGGGCGCCGAGGTCAGCATAGACAAGGTGATGCTGATCGGGCGTGACGACGGGGTGACGATCGGGACGCCTTACGTAGGCGGGGCGAGCGTGACCGTCAAGGTCCTCGAACACGGCAAGGAGGACAAGGTCATCGTCTTCAAGTACCGCCGCAAGAAGAACTATCGCAGGTTCCGCGGCCATAGGCAGCAGTACACTGTATTATCCGTGGAGGCCATAAACGGGTAACGGAACGCGGGGATGCTGACCGTCACCGCAAGGTATGGCGCGGACGGACTTCGCTCGATCTCTTCGGAGGGACATGCGGGCTTTGCGGACGAAGGGGAGGATGTAGTCTGCGCAGCAGTTTCGGCGCTCATGCAGGCGCTTTTGGTCGGGCTGGAGGATGTCCTCGGACTGGATGACGTGAAGTTCTCGAGCGACGCCCAAAAACCCCGGATGTCGATAGCGTGGGGGAGCGGGGGCACGTCCGCGCAGCAGATAGCGATCACGGTCCTCTTGTCACTCAAAGGGGTGGCGGCCTCTTATCCCGGCTACGTGAGCGTTGACGAATTTTTTGAGGAGGAAGGCAAAGATGGCGTTGTTCAATAAGTATATTGAGGCTAGGAAGTTCGACATACAGTTCTTCGCCCACAAGAAGGGGCAGGGCAGCAGCTCTAACGGGCGCGACAGCAATCCGCAGTATCTCGGCGTGAAGCGCGGGGACGGCTCGGTCGTGACGGCCGGGACGATAATCGTCAGGCAGCGCGGGACGAAATTCCACCCAGGGCGCAACGTGGGCAGGGGGAAGGATGACACGCTCTTCGCGCTCTCAGACGGCAAGGTCGCTTTCCAGACAAAGGCCAACAGGAAGTTCGTGGCGGTCAAGGCGTTTGAAATCGCCTGACTCGGCCGTATCGTCAGGCAATTTTTCGAGGGGGCCGAGTCTCAGGCGGCGCCCTCGAATTTTTGGCGTGATCTGCGTTGTTTAAGAAGGCTGGCGTGTCAGGGGTTTACATCTTTACGCTGCATGATATTGGCGATAAATTGGCTTTCTTTTGCATAGTTGAAAAATGACAGAGATAATATATACTTTCCATAGAGAGGCATACGGCCTCGCGCATTTTATTTTTTCAACCCTTGGAGATACTGCTTAATGAAATTCGTAGACCTTTTATCCATATCTGTGTCGGGCGGCCGCGGCGGCAACGGGTGCATGAGCTTCCGCAGGGAGAAGTTCATCCCCAAGGGCGGCCCGGACGGCGGCAACGGCGGTCGTGGCGGCGACGTGATACTGGAGGCCACGGCTAACCTCCAGACTCTGGCTGACTTCGAGCACAGGCGGCGCTTTGCGGCGGGCAACGGCGAACACGGCAGCGGGAACGGAAAAAACGGCAGGGGCGGCGAGTCGTTCGTGCTGAAGGTGCCGTGCGGGACCCTAGTCTTTGACGAAGAGACGGGCGAAGGGCTGGCGGACCTGGTAGAGGAGGGCGACCGCTACGTCGCAGCTTTGGGCGGCAGGGGAGGCCGGGGCAACCGCGTCTTCGCCAGCTCCCAGAGGAGGGCACCGCGCTTTTCGGAGAAGGGCGAGACGGGGGACGGATCCCGCTTAAAACTGGAACTCAGGCTCATAGCGGATATAGGCTTCGTCGGGCTTCCGAACGCCGGCAAGTCGAGCCTCCTAGGGGCCGTTTCGGGTGCTACCCCGAAGATCGCAGACTACCCGTTCACGACGCTGTCGCCGAACCTCGGCGTTCTCTTCACGGACACCGAGGCGGTCGTTCTGGCAGACATCCCAGGGCTTATCGAGGGGGCCAGCTCCGACAAGGGGCTGGGGCTTGATTTTTTGAGGCACATAGAGAGGACGCGCCTCCTCTTGCACGTGCTGGACATATCGGCGCGCGACGCGGACGCGGTAAAGGGCGGCTGGCGCGTCGTCCGTCAGGAGATGGGCCTTTACGACGAAAAGCTGTCCGAGAGGCCCTGCATGGTTATCTGCAACAAGACGGACCTGTGCGCCGACATGGAGGATTATGACGGATATCTGGACGAGCTGGAGAGGTTTTTCAATGGCGAGGGCTTTGAATTTTGCGCCGTGAGCGCCGTCACGGGCCAGAACATGGAGGCGCTGACGCGGAGCATCGTCGCGTTCGCCGCCGCCCACCCGCGCCCGCGAGGCGAGGCGAGGCTGTTTGCCTCTCTCCCTGTGGAAGAGAGCCCGTTGGGCGGGACAAGGAAGCGGGGGAGGTACAAGGCGGAGGTCATCCCGCTCCCCGACGGCAGCTTCCGTGTGCTGCATCCGCAGGTGGAGCGGGCCGCTGATCGATACGACCTCTCTCAGGATGAGAACGTCGCCCGTTTCACGAAGCTCCTTCGCAAGCACAGGGTGGAGGAACTGCTCGAAGCTGCAGGCGCCGTGAGCGGCGCATCGGTCTCCATAGGCGGCGTCGATTTCAATTTCAGCCCTGACTATGTGCCAGGAGGGGATGCGGACGATGCCTGAGGCGTTTGCCGGGCGTATCGGGATAATGGGCGGCACGTTCGACCCGATCCACTATGGACACCTCTTCGCGGCGGCAGAGGCCGCGAGCGGGCTGGGGCTGGACAGGGTGATATTCGTGCCTACCGGCGCGCCGCCGCACAAGAAGTACGGCGGGATGGCCGGCGCATCGGAGAGGTACGAGATGACGCTCTTGGCCATATCGGAGAACGCACGTTTTGAAATTTCGAGGACGGAGACGGACCGTGCAGGGATGAGCTATACTCTCGATACGCTCGTGTCGATGAGGGATCTGTACCCTCGGTCCGAATTTTTTTTCATCACGGGCGTGGACGCGATCCTGGACATTTGCAATTGGAAAGAACCTTTTGAAATTACTTTGCTATGTACTATTGCAGTTGTGAAGAGACCTGGGTATGATAACGAGGGACTGGAGAGTCTGCCGGAGGCGATAAGGCGCTCCGTCCGCGTGATCGAGACGCCCATGCTCGACATTTCGGCGACCGACATCAGACGTCGCGTCCGCGAAGGGCTTGGGGTGAGGTATCTGTTGCCGGAGGCCGTTCGCGCTTACATCGAAAAAAACGGCCTTTACTCAAAAATGGACGGTGAGCCTAGTTGAGCCTGAAAAAAATACTGATCGTAATCCTCTTGACATCATTCTCCTTTGGCGCCGGGGCGTACTATCGCTTCCACCGCATAGAAGTCCCTGACGGGGTGCAAAAAGAGGACACCGGCACCGTGAATGTGCAAGGCGCCCTCGCAGAAGCCGCTGATCAGGCGGACGGGCTTCCTGAGAAGCTCGATATAACGGGGCGCATCAACATTTTGCTGATGGGGGAGGACAACGTGGACGGCACCAGGCGGTCCGACACGGTCGCGTTTGTCGCGGTCGACATCGACGAGCGGAACATGCGGGTCTTGTCCCTGCCGCGCGACACAAGGGTCCGGATACCCGGGCACGGCAACCAGAAGCTGAACCACGCTTACGCATACGGGAACGCCGACCTGCTCAGGGACACCGTCGAGGAATTCCTCGGGACGACCATCCACTATTACGTCAAGATAGACTACGACAATTTCCCCAAGCTGGTAGACCTGGTCGGCGGCGTCGACATATTCGTCGGAAAGCCGATGAAGTACGAGGACAGGCGCGGCCACCTCAAGATCGACATCCCGGCGGGCAAGCAGCGCATGGACGGCGACACGGCGCTCAAATACGTCCGCTTCCGCAAGGACGCCCTGGGGGACATAGGCCGCGTCCAGCGGCAGCAGCAGTTCCTGAAGGCCCTCCTGCACAGGATGTACGAGCCGGAGAACATGGTCCGCTTCGCGCCTCTGGCGAAGGAGATCACGAACACGCTCAAGACGGACATGCGCCCCAGCCTGACGCTCCAGCTCTGCTCCTTCGTGAAAAAACTCGACAAGGAGACGGACAGGGTGTTCTTCCTGATGCTGCCCGGCACCCCCGCCATCATCGACAGCCTGAGCTACTGGGTGGCGGAGCCGGCTAGCGTCGTGAAATTCCTGAATGCCGACACGGACGAGCTGTCCGCCATGGTGAGCGAATCAAGGGCCAGGATGGCAAACAGCAGGGGCCAGCACCTATTCGAGATAAACAACGCGGACGACTATTCCGCCGACTCTCCTGACGGCGCGCCGCCCGGCATCACCCAGAGCGACACGTCGCCGTCGCCGCGGGACGTGCTTTCGATAATCACATCGATACCGGAGGCCGTCTCAGTCCTGAACGGCACAGGGAAAAAAGGCGTGGGTCAGTCAGTGGCCTCCCAGCTCCAGAGGATGGGCGTCGAGGTCGTGGACGTAGGCAACGCGAAGCACTTCGACTACAGGAGCAGCAACATCATCTACCCTGACGGGGCGCCGGAATCGACAAAGCAGACTGCGGTTCTTTTGTCCAGGCTCTGCGGGATAAGCGACGCGCTGACCAGATCCAACAAGCTCGCGTCGTCGGCGTCGCTTATAGTCGGGGCAGACTACGAGAACCTGATGAAGCGCCTTGAGAACAGCTATTCGACGATGCAGTGACGCGCAGGTTTAAATCTTCACGCTTTTGGCACATGACGACAGGTCAGTCTTTTCTTTAGGCTCTTAATAATGATTCAGCTTTTTTAAACGACGAGGGGGAATTTTTATAAATATTACCGTAGAAACAGAAATTTACGCGGAGTTTTTGCCGATAATCGAGGCGCTCCAATCAAAACACGCGATGGATATAGATTTTTTCGACCTGCGAGGCGTATCTGGCTTCGCCGACGCCTTCATAATAGCCACAGCCAGGTCACAGGTGAACGCTCAGGCGCTTAACGACGCCGTGACTGACGCGCTGGACGTGATGGGTCTGCCCTACAAGGCCGAGGGCGAGCCTGGCACTAAGTGGCGCCTCATAGACGCAGGGTATGTCGTGATTCACCTTTTCAGCCGCGAGGGGCGCGAGTTCTACAAGCTGGAGCGGCTCTGGGGCGACTCGCCCTCAAAACGCTTCGAGAGCGAGGAGTAGCGGCAAACCAGAGAATGCAGACGTAGCAAGAGGCCAGATCCCCGCCTTTAGAAGAGGGGTTTATAAATCGGGCTAAGGTGTATTATGTATCCTAAGCCCCTGATAAAAACCGCAGCGTTCGCCTGTCCTGACCCCCTTGCGCACTCCGCTTCGCGCCTGGGGGCGTCCAGCCATCTATCCCTTGAAATATGTTATTATGTCATTATAATATCGTATTATGCACCTATCGGTACGCCTCAAGTGCTGTTCCAGAGCCGCACAGAGTTAGGTATGGCTGCGTGGCAGGGAGGGTGGGACTGTGGTGAAAAAGGTTATCTTGCTCATTGCCGTGCTGGCCGTCTCCGTCGGGATCTTTTTTGCCGCCGGCGATGGAAGGGAAGAGGCAGAACCAAGCTGGAGGCCTGGCGACCCCCTCGAAAAAAATTTGGTCAAGATCGGGGTCATCCACGTTTCCGACCCTAAGAACGAAAAGAGCGGGTACGCTTATGCCCATTATCTCGGCATAGAGAAGATGCGGGACGAGCTAGGGTTGCGCGACGACCAGATAATCAACAAGGTAAATGTCTCCGACATAGACATGCCGGCGGCCGAAATGGCCATCAGGGAGTGCGTGTCGGGCGGGGCCAATATCATCTTCGCCACGAGCTGGAGTTACATGGATCTGTGCGAAAAACTCGCCCTGGAGTACCCTGGGGTAGTCTTCGCGCACGCGAGCGGCTTCAAACATAACGACACGAACTTCACGAATTATTTCGGGAGGATATATCAAGCCAGATACCTGAGCGGCATCATCGCGGGTCTTAGGACGGCCACAGGCAAGATTGGCTACGTGGCGGCGATGGGAAAGGACAGCAGCGAGGTGACGAGCGGGCTTGACGCATTCGCGATGGGAGTGGAGAGCGTCAACCCTGACGCGCGCGTATACGTGCGCGTGATTCACCGATGGCTGGATCCGCCGGGCGAAAGCCAGGCCGCAAAGTATCTGATCGCAGAGGGATGCGACGTCATCGCCCAGCACTGCAATACCCCGAACCCTCAGATCGAGGCGTCATACGCGGGCGTATGGGGCATCGGTTACAACAGCGACATGAGGGGAGACGCGCCGGACGCCACTATGGTATCTGTCATATGGGACTGGGGCGTGTACTACTCGCGTCTTGTCCAGAGCGTCATCGACGGGACCTTTACGTCTACTCCCTATGTGGGCGACATCAAAGACGGGATGGCGGTACTCACCGAGTTTAACGAACGGCTCATCCCGCCTGGTGCGGCCGAGGCCGTCAGGCTCGCGCGCGAACGAATCGAAAGCGGAGAAACCGACGTCTTCGAGGGGGAGATGGAGACAAACGACGGCCGGACGGTCGGCAGGCCCGGAGAAAGGCTGTCAGACGCGGAGATAGCGACCGGCATCGACTGGTACTATCGCAACATCATCGAACGATAAGGAGATGAGCGGAGTGAAGGGAAAGCGAATTGCGCTGGCTGTCTCGCTGGCGTGCGTTTTAGCCCTTGTCCTGGGCGCGCGGTGGGTCTTCATGCAGACGGAGAAAGACGAGGCCGCGCCCGAGTGGAGGCCTGGTGCTTCTATAAACAAGGAAGATCTTAAAATCGGCGTCATCCATTTGACTGACCCGCTCAACGAAAAGGGCGGATACTCTTACGCGCACGAAGCCGGCATCCGCGAGGCACAGCAGAAGACAGGTCTAACGGACGGCCAGATCATACGCAAGAACAACGTTGGCAACACGAATTTGTACGAGGTCGAACACGCGATGCGCGAGTGCATCGCCGAGGGCGCCAGGGTCATAATCGCCACGAGCTGGGAGCATATGGACGCGTGTGAGAAGCTGGCCGCAGAATACCCCTCTGTCATATTTACAAATGCTTCGGGATATAAGCAAAACGACACGAATTTCACCAACTACTTCGGACGAATCTATCAGGCGCGTTACTTGAGCGGTATCGCCGCAGGGTTAAAAACAGAGAGCGGCAAGATCGGATACGTGGCGGCGATGGGAAAGGACAACAGCGAGGTGACGGGCGGGATCGACGCGTTCGCCATCGGCGTCGAGAGCGTCAACCGGGACGCGCGCATATACGTGAAGGTGACGGAGAGATGGTATGACCCGGCGGAGGAGGCCAATGCCGCCAAGAGCCTGATCGCCCTGGGCTGTGACGTGATCGCGCAGCACTGCGATACCGTGAACCCTCAGATCGAGGCACAGCGCGCCGGCGTGTGGGGTGTGGGCTACAACAGCGACTTGAGGGAAGACATCCCCGGCACAGTCATCGTGTCGGTCGTATGGAACTGGGGGGCGTACTACGCGCGCCTGATAGAAAGCGTAATAGATGGCAGCTTTACCACGGCACCGTATTTTGGTGGAATAAGCGACGGCATAGTCGGCCTCACCTCCCTCGACGAGACCCTCCTCCCTCCCGGGGCGGCCCTTGCCGTCGAGGAGGCCAGGGAGCGTATCGCTAGCGGCGAGTTCGACGTCTTTAGCGGCGTCATGGAGACAAACGACGGACGCTTCGTCGGCTCGGAGGGCGAAACCCTGCCCGACAGCGAGATCACGCAAGGCATCGACTGGTATTACAGAAACGTGGCCGAGCAGTAAAAAGGCGCGGCGTTGATGGAGTGGAAGCAAGTCGTAAAAACAAATTATACGCAACTAATTTTCGTTTTCGCGGCGTTTTTCGTCGTGGTACTGGCTAGCTATCTTTCCATCAGCGGCATCGTGCGCCGCCATCTTGCCGAAAACGTAGATGATTCGATACTCACGGCGCAAGCCAACATAAACGTCGGCCTGTCGGAAGCGGAGGTCGCGCTGACAAGCCTGGCTTACGCCGTTCAGGGTATGCTCGACAGGGGAGAGCCGCTTGACACCGTCCGCTCGTTCATGGCCGGCACGACCGCCTGGATGAGGCGGCGGGGCGACGAGTCGCTGGGCTTCAACGGGGTATACGGCTTCATACGGGGCGAATTTATTAACGGGATAGGCCTGAACTTCGACGCGGATTACATACCGCAGAGACGCCCCTGGTATGAGGCGTCGGTCCGGGGCGGCAAGGAGGCGGTCTCGTTTACAGAGCCTTACGCGAATATAGTGACCGGCCAGATGGTGATCACCGCCGTCAAGAACATCGTCGGCTCGTCCGGCGAGCATTTCGGGATCATGGCCCTTGACATCGACCCGTCGTGGTTCAGGAAATACGTCAACTCCTTCAGACGGTCCGGCGGCGGGTACGGTATGATCACAAATCAGTATATGGTGGTGGTCGGACACCCGAACGAGAAAAACCTCGGACGGCCCCTGCGCGAGATAGGCGGGGGCTACGAAGCCGTCTATAACAGACTCATGACAGATCGGTCGGTCTCGTCAGAGCGCATAGTCGATGAGACCGGGGCCCGGGTGATCGTTTCGTTCAGGCAGATGTCCAACGGCTGGTACGTGGGCGTCATAGTGCCTATCTGGAGTTACTACCGCGACGTCTACTACACCGCAGGCATCCTGTCACTGATCGGGGCCGTGATGATGTTCGCCCTCTGCTACATCCTGCTCCGGATTTCTGCGGCCCGCATTCGCTCGGACGAGGCCAACAGGAGCAAGAGTTCTTTCCTGGCGACGATGAGCCATGAGATCCGCACCCCGCTAAACGCCATACTGGGCCTCTCCGAGATATGGCTCCAGAGGGAGCTTCCAGGCGAGGCTCATTCCGACCTCGAAAAGATATACGCCTCAGGGTCGGGCTTGCTCAACATCATCAACGATATCCTGGACATATCCAAGATCGAGGCGGGGGGATTTGAAATCATCCCTGCCGATTACGATACGGCAACGCTGATAGAGAGCGTCGCCAGCCTCAATATGACCCGCATCGGCTCGAAAAATATCTCGTTCGAGCTATCCATTGACGAAACGATGCCGTCCAAGCTGCACGGCGACGAACTGAGGCTGAGACAGGTGTTGAACAACCTGCTCTCCAACGCGTTCAAATACACGAAGGAGGGGCGGGTCTCGTTCGAGACCGCCTGGCGCCGCAAAGACGAATCGGCCGTCCTATCGTTCGCCGTGAGCGATACGGGCTTAGGGATCAAAAAGGATGACATGGGCAAGTTATTTTCGAAATATCAGCAATTAGACACACTGGCCAACAAAAACATCGAGGGCACCGGGCTGGGCCTGTCGATCACTAAGAGCCTCGTCGAATTGATGGGCGGCACGATCTCGGTTGAGAGCGAATACGGCGTTGGCAGCGTTTTCCACGTCGAATTCGAGCAGAAGATAGCGGACAGCTCGCCGATAGGCGCGAAAACTGCCAATGACCTGAGGCATTTCCGCCCGACCGGGCAACTCGTCAGCAGGGGCAAGAACCTCGTCCGCTCGCTCATGCCTTACGGGAGGGTGCTGGTCGTTGACGACGTGATGATAAACCTGGATGTCGTGGAGGGCCTTCTCATCCCATACGGACTTACAGTAGACTGCGTCACGAACGGACGCGACGCCATAGAGAGGATTCGTTCCGCTGGCAGCGGCCCTTGCGGCGAGAGGTATGACGTGGTGTTCATGGATCATATGATGCCGGAGATGGACGGGCTGGAGGCGACTCGGATCATCAGAAACGACATAGGCTCCGAATATGCCCGCACCGTCCCCATAGTGGCACTCACGGCCAACGCCCTCTCCGGCAACGAGGAGATGTTCCTCGCGGCCGGGTTCGACGATTTCCTGCCGAAGCCGATAGACATCATGAGGCTGGACATGGCATTGAACAAATGGGTGCGTGACAGGCGAAACGCGGGCGACGCGCAAGAGGCGGAAAAGGCCGAATAACAGCAGCGCATGTAAGCGCCGGAGGCCCAGGGATGCCGACCCATTGTGCGAATCGAACCGAAGAGGCAATATTTATTGTCATATTCCTAAAGATTGAAGCCCTTGAAACGTTCACCTCTCTAACTGCGGCAGGACTCCTGGTTTCACAACTCTTTTGTCTTATAAAAATATAACGTCAAAATTTCCCTCCCCACGCCACAGCGGGGGAGGGGCATCCCGCTTTGCGCTTTCAATATTATGACCCGGCGTGACTCTCTTCCCACGGATTATTTTATATATTTACTCAATACATGTATCATGACTTCAATAACATGTTTATTACATAATATAAAAAATGCATATTGACATATTTTTGAAATCAGTTAAAATAACTTTTGAAGATAGAGCTTGCAATAATTCAATCATAAAGGAGAAATGACTAATGGTGTATAGGATATCGTGTTTCGACGCAGAGCAACATAAGATATTATCAAACTTATTGATACATGAAGAGAGTTTCACCAAAGCAAAAGATGCGGCAATAGACATAATTCCTAACAACACAAAGATGATCATGTTGATACCAGAGGGATCGACGGTGGACAAAGCTATCTGGTACTGGGTTGGATGTAGGAGGTGGCAGGATAACAGCGGGAAAATAATTAATTAAACTGACACCTAATATGGCCAGGGTTACCAGGGTATTTCAGAGGAGGGTTAATATGAACTGTTATGAAGTGACAATTTCACGGCCCGTCGAGAAGGATAAAACATCGTCTTTTAACTTTGCCGTCAAGGCTTTTACAGAGGAAGAAGCAATCAATAAAATCAGACGCGCCATATTGCCTGAAAAAAAAGACCTTCTATTCTGTAAATACTCAGATAGATGCACATCAAACTGCGATAATTGCATAATCTAAGAGATGCTTGTAATAATGCGCTCACTATCGTATAATATCTAAGTGTATTATAAATTACGTTATGGTAGAGGAGTGGACATAAATATGTCAAGGTCGAGAATGGAAGTCGTAGCGAACGATCTCAGCCACATTGATTTCGAAGCTGCCAAAAAAGCGCTGCACGACTTAAAAAAAATGGAGCGTCCGGGTACGAAGACGCTCGTCGTAAAACAACTGCACGAGTCGATCATGGAGGCAAAGAGCAACGGCGCGTCTAACGAACAGATCGCCTTGGTGCTGGCGCAGACGACGAACCTTCCATTTACAAAGATATCGCTGCAGAACATCCT
>JAISFV010000164.1 GCA_031263445.1 Synergistaceae bacterium
CGGAGCATCCGGCCGCTTGTGCGCGAGGAAAGAGGGGATACTCGCCCGTGAGCTTGCTGACTGCATCGGACTCTGGCGCGAGTGATGCTTTACAAGCGGCTCGAACGCAGGAGGAAACCTGATCCAGACATAGAGGGCGCGGAGCGCGGGCGGGCGTCGGACAATAAAGGGCGTGTCGGCGGCGCGCGCTTCACGGCCTTGAGTTTCCTCATAATCGGAATCTGTCTCATCTTCATCAAGATATCGAACCCTGACGCCGATATGCGTGCGCCCGCCCTGATGCTCGTCACAATCGGGCTGGCTTGCACCATAATGTCATACATGGCGCGGCGTTGAAAGGTGTGCCGAACCATTGAGCAAACCCGCTCTGCGGTGTAAATTCCCAAGCGTGGCCTCACGCTCGCCAGACTCCACGTCGGAAATCGGACGCGTCCTGGCCGTTTGCCTGTACCCTGGCTTGTGCGTGCTGCTGAACGGAGACCTCGGATCCGGCAAAACGCTCCTCGCGCGGGCGATGGGCGCGGCGATGGGCGTTTCCAGGATGAAAAGCCCGACATTCACGATAGAGGCCGTCCATAAAATACCAGGGCGTGACTTTTCCCTGTTACACTGCGACCTGTACAGGATCGATACTCCTTCTTCGGGCGACGAAGCCGTTTTTTCGTCCATAGAGGAGCGGCTCGCCTCGGGTGATCTGGCGCTGATCGAGTGGGGTGAACGGTGGAATACGCCGCCTGATTCGGACCGCTGGGACATAAGCATATCGATCAGCGCTGAACTCATGCGGTCATTCGGGCTGCGCGCGTTCGGACGGCGTGCGGCGGCGGCGTTGAGCGAAGCGTATGCCGGCATCCTTGACTCGGCAGCAATGGAGGCCAGAAGCCGTTGAAACTCACGCTCGCGATAGATTGCTCTATGCGGTGGCTCAACCTAGGGCTGGCGGACGATGCCAAACTTTACGGCGAGGAGAACATGAACGCGGGCAAAGCACAGGCGGAGCTATTGCCGGACATGGCCAGGGGCTTTGTGGCCAGGCACGGGTTCGGTCTCAAGGATCTCAATCGCGTTGCTGTCACGACAGGCCCTGGCTACTACACAGGGATCAGGGTAGGCCTCGCTTACGCCGCCGCGCTCGCTGCGGGCATAGGGATCCCCGTAGTGCCGGTCTCAAGCCTATACGCTATCGCCTACTCACTCGTGAACTGCGGTTTCGTCGTAGCGTCGGCCAAAAAGGCACGGCACGGCAGCGTATACGGAGCGATATACGGCGGCCCTCCCGAGGACGCAGCCGCCCCATCCGTTCTGAGCGCCGCCGAATTCGTCGGGCTCATACGCTCTTCCGGGTACGGCAATGGCGATATCGTCATCACCGGCCCGGATCTTGACGAATTTGACGAGATCTCGGACTCGGGATACAGGGTGATCCAGGCACCGCCGGCGATAGGGCTGGAATTGGCGCGAGCCTCCCTCGCGCTCGACGCGGTGCCGCCCGCCCTTATCCGAGGGACATACGTAAGACCCCCTGATTAAGCCTGATTCCATCAACGGCGTATCCAGCGGCATATGGACACTGTGCTTTAGGCACCCGACAACAAGCTGGCGATCTTTTAACTCCAGGGATTGATTTCAACTTGACGGCAAACCCTCCTGGGATCTGTGAGCTGACGGCGCTTGGCCAGAATCAGGCAGATATCAATCCGAACCATCAAAGACTAATGAGAATTTTTTGTATAATCTGACTCTTGATAAATTTATTGATTTGTTCAGATTTATTAGGTATATTCTCACATACGCACCAATTCCAACGCATGTATAATGGGCCGTGCAATTGATGCGCACGCGGGGAGTTACGGTCTGCGGCAGGTCATTAATTTCGGGGGGGAGGAATTTTTTTGGCGAAAAAGTTTGAAATCCTTGTGAACAAGGTGTGGTGCAAAGGCTGCGGCCTGTGCATAGGCGTTTGTCCCAAGAAGGTGCTGGAATTGGATCCACAGGTGAAGTCCGAGCCTGTCCGGCAGGCTGACTGCATAGGGTGCCGCCAGTGCGAGAACATCTGTCCGGACTTTGCCATAACAGTAAGGGAGCGTGGTACTGATGCCTAGGGCTGAGTTCTGGCAGGGCAACAAGGCAATCGCCGTAGGCGGTTTGGACGCCGGGTGCCGTTTCTTCGGCGGTTATCCGATCACTCCGTCCACGGAAATTGCGGAGGTAATGGCGGAAGAACTTCCGAAGTATGGCGGCGTGTTCATCCAGATGGAGGACGAGATAGGCGGTATCGCGGCGACTATCGGAGGCTCCATCGCTGGTAAAAAGGCCATGACGGGGACGTCGGGGCCGGGTTTTTCGCTCAAACAGGAGCTTTTGGGCTATGCGTATATAGCGGAGATACCGCTCGTGTGCGTCGATGTCCAGAGGGGCGGCCCGTCCACCGGGCTTCCGACGAAGGTCTCGCAGGGCGACGTAATGCAGGCGCGCTGGGGGACGCACGGCGATCATGCCACGATCGCGTTCGCCCCGTCGTCGGTGCAGGAGTGCTACGACCTGACCGTGAAGGCGTTCAATTTCTCAGAGCGCTTCCGCCAGCCGGTTCTCATCATGGCTGACGAGGTCATAGGGCACATGAGGGAGAGGATAGTCATCCCCGACGCGTCCTCGCTCACCATAGTGAACCGCAAGAAACCGACGGTCGCGCACGCTGATTTCATCCCCTACCTGGCAGACGAACAGGACGACATCCCGCCGATGGCGGCTTTCGGGGACGGATATCACTGGCATGTGACGGGACTCACGTCCAACGACTGGGGTTTCCCTACGAACAACGCGCCAGACATAGACAAGAAGATAACGAGGATTCTGAGGAAGGTCGAACGCTTCCGCTCTGAAGTGGTCGAGTACAGGGCTGAGGGATGCGAGGACGCTGACACCTTGGTCGTGTCATACGGGTGCGTTTCCCGTTCCGCCCTCCGCGCCGTCCGTGAGTTGCGCTCACGCGGCGTCAAGGCAGGACACTTCCGCCCCGTCACGCTTTGGCCATTCCCTGACGTCGAGCTCGAGAAGATCGTCTCCGACTGCGGGGTAAAGCGAGTGATCGTGCCGGAGCTCAACATGGGCCAGATGTTCCTCGAAATAGAGCGCGCGATTCACGGGAAAGCCGAGACGTTCAGCAGGACTCTCCTGAACGGGGAGCTTTTCAAGCCAGCTCAGATTATCAAATACATAGAGGAGGTGGCCTGAGATGCCTCGCGACGACGTCATGAAATGGCTGCGCGCACAGTTTATGCCGCACATCTGGTGCCCTGGCTGCGGACACGGGATCATAATGCACGCAATACTCAGGGCGCTCTCTTCGCTCGGCAAAAACCAGGACGAGGTCGTCATCTCGTCCGGGATCGGCTGCTCCAGCCGTATGCCTGGGTACATCGATGCTTGTACTCTGCATACCGCGCACGGCAGGTCGCTTGCCTTCGCTACCGGCGTCAAGCTCTCCAACCCGAAACTTACCGTAATCGACGTGATGGGGGACGGGGACTGCTCGGCGATCGGCGGCAACCACTTCATTCACGCGTGCCGCAGGAACATCGGCGTGTGCGCGATAGTCATGAACAACAACATCTACGGCATGACCGGCGGCCAGGCGTCGCCCACCACGCCGGAGGGCGCGTTCGCTTCCACAGCTCCTTACGGGGCCGTGGATCCGGCCTTCGACATTTGCAAGCTGGCGATAGGCGCCGGGGCGACGTTCGTGGCGAGAGCCACGATAGCCCAGCCGCAGATGTGCGAGGCCCTCATCAAAAAAGGAATCGATCACAACGGCTTCTCGGTCATTGAGATAATGACGCACTGCCACACGCAGTTCGGCCGCAAGAACAAGCGCGGGAAGCCGATCGATAACTTCAACTACTTCAAGGACGCGAGCGTCATGAAGGCCAAGGCGGACGCCATGTCCCGGGAGGACCTGCGCGGCAAGGTCGTGATAGGCGAGCTGCATCACGCCGAAGGCATCGAGTACACCGACAGATACAAGAGCGTCATCGAAAAGGCGAGGGGGTGACGGCTGTGAGTGATCGTTATGAGATTCGCGTCGCCGGCTCCGGCGGCCAGGGCGTTATCCTTGCGGCTGTCATCATAGGCCAGGCCGCCGCTCTCATGGAGGAGGGCATTAACTCCGTCCAGACCCAGGCTTACGGTCCGGAGGCGCGCGGGGGCGCGTCGAAATCCGAGGTTATCTTGGCGCGCGGGGAGATAGACTACCCCAAGGCGGCTTCGCCGCACCTCCAGGTCATCCTCACGCAGAAGGCTTCCGACGAATACGCGGCAGACACGCAGAAGGGCGGGATCGTCATCCTAGATGATTTCTTCGTCCAGAAAACGCCTGAGATAGACGCTGAGATCTATCGTCTGCCCATCGTCAAAACTGCGAGGGACGTCATAGGCAGGGAGATCGTGACGAACATGGTCGCGCTCGGGGCAGTAGCCAGGGTCCTCGAGGTCGAGGGACGGCTCAAGCCGGAATCCATAAGGAACACGGTCATCGCAAGCGTCCCTAAGGGCACCGAAGAGCTGAACTGCAAAGCCTTCGATGAGGGCTACAAGCTCATGAAGGAGAAAAAATAACGTTTGGGGCCTTGCGAACGCGAGGCCCCAAACCTATTTTGGCCACACATGAATACAGGAGATATCCTTACAATTGACATAACGTCGGTCAACAGCGAGGGCGAAGGAGTCGCCCGCGTCGGAGCGGGCGGCTTCGTCCTGTTCGTCCCTGGCGCCCTCCCTGGGGAGAGCGTCGTCTGCCGCGTCTCGCGGGCCTCCAAAAAATACGCCGCCTGCGAGGTAGTCGACATCCTGACGCCGTCAAAGGACAGGGTCGCCCCGAGATGCCCGTCATACGAGAGATGCGGAGGCTGTCAGATCCAGCACGCCTCATACGGGGCGCAGATCGAAATGAAAACGAACATCCTGAAAGACGCATTGAGGCGGATCGGCAAGCTGGAACCGCCAAAGGATGTGAACTGTACCCCCTCGCCTCTGGAGTGGTCTTACAGAAACAAGGCTGCGCTCCCGGTGCAGAGCGCTACGGGCGGCAAATCCCTTCTCTGCGGCTACTACGAGCGAAGATCCCACAGGGTCGTCCCGTTCCAGGGGTGTGCCGTCCTCGAAGGCCCGATAGAGCGCGTCGTGAAATTGACGATAGAGGCGATCACGGAGTCAGGGCTCACTGGCTACGACGAGCGTAAAAAGACCGGGGACGTCAGGCACATCGCCCTTAGGTCGGGCAAGCCAGAGGGCCAGGAGGATACGTGCAAAGTCCTGGCCGGGATCGTCGCGTCGAGGGAACTCACGGCAAGGGAGTTCGGAAAATTAAAGAACGCCGAGCAGCGGCTATGCGGCAAAAACAGCGACCAAGCTGGGGCAGTTCTTAACATAAAGCCAGGCTGCGGCAATTTTATATGGGGGCCTGTCTTCAAGCCCCTCTGCGGCAAGAGGTTCATAGACCAAACGCTCGGCGGCTACAGGTTCCGTACGGACATATCGAGCTTTTTCCAGGTCAACACACAGCAGGCGGAGGCCGTTTTCGAAGGCGTAAAGAGAGCCGTGAGTTACGGGGGCGGACCGGAAAGACTGCTGGAACTCTACGGCGGCGTAGGGGGGCTCACCGCGTACCTTGCTGGCGTCTCCGGCAAAATCGACGCGGTGGAGGAGTGGCGGCAGGCATCCCGCCAGATGAAGGAGAACATGGCCGCAAACGGCATCGAGAACGTCGAGACTCACGAGGATTCAGCGGAAAATTTCATGAAAAGGGACGGCGTCGCGCGTCTTGGCTCTTATGACGCGGTGGTGCTGGACCCGCCGCGCACCGGCTGCGATGCAGTAATTATAGAGGGCATCATGAAGATCGAGCCGGAAAAGATAGTCTACGTATCTTGTGACCCGGCGACGCTCGCCCGTGACCTCTCGCGCATCTTCGGCTCTCCGTCCGGCGGCGCGTATTCGCTCGAAAGCCTCGAAGCCTTCGACATGTTCCCGCAGACCGCCCATGTCGAATCCGTAGCCGTGATATCGCGGGCATGAAAATTTTCAAGCGCCGGATACTTGCCATACCGCCCAACCGCCTATATAATTACTTGCGTTGCCGTTAGGGCGCGCGGAAATAGCTCAGTTGGTAGAGCATTGGCTTCCCAAGCCAAGGGTCGCGGGTTCGAATCCCGTTTTCCGCTCCAGTGATAGCAAGGTCTCAGAAGATTTCCCTCTGAGGCCTTTTTCATTTTATGGACGGTATATGGACGGAGCGATCATATTGGCGCGCATAATGCGCAGCTTGACATGCGCACAATGCTCCGTATAATCAAAAAATGCATTTCCTGAGAAAAGGAGGCAATGAGATGGTTATAAAGGGGAAACTCAGGCAAAACATGTTCGCCACGTGAACGTGGGCACGAAGTTGTGCTTACGTCGAAGATCGAGAGGAGATGAATCTATGGGAAAAATGGTTTTGAACAGATCAGAGAACTTTTCGGGGAAGGAAAAAATCATAGCTAAATCAGGACTGTGTGCCGCAATCCCGACTGCGGTGGCTTACGCTCTGTACCAGGCGTTTCCCGAAAACCCACTGATTGCGGCTGTGTTTGCGTCTGTCGGAGCGCTTACTCTGATTGCGGGGTTGTTGTGCTTATTGATCAAACCAGCCGAGATTGCGACTCGCAAAGTAAAAAAGCTTGCCGATTGGAGCCGGATGTACTCGGGAAGAGTATTGAAAGATTGTAGAAGGCTAAAACAATTTTTCTCATACGTGTTCGGAGCGCAAAGGAATACATGCCAGCCCCGCAATAATGACCGCGCTCATCGCAGCGCGTCACACCCGACGTTCGGCAGCAGTTCGAAAGGTAACTCCGACGACGGAGACTCAGACCCTGGAGACCAACCTGGACCTTCATATCCTGTAACACCCATATCCAGCAGAGGTAAAAAACTTAACAGTCTATCCCTTGCGTGGCGTTTTCTCCGTTGTCACGGCTCTCGGCGTGTGCGTTGCGGTAAGAACGTCACAAGGAGGTGGACGGCATGACTATAAGGAACCGCATTACCGAAAACCCTCCAGTGATTGGCTATGCTTCATCGGAAAATCCGCTGCTGCTCAACGAGAAGCTGGCCGCAAAACAACTTGGCCTGTCTCTCAGTTTCCTACGAAAATCGAGGTGCGAAGGAACTGTAGGAGGCCGAACGCCAGCGCCTCCGTTCGTTCGTATCGGAGGCCGCGTCATGTACCCGGCGGAGGATTTACGCATGTGGGTCAAAGATCTTGAACGGAGGACGGTGATCTGACATGGCTTCCCATTTTCCATGTGAATGCACCCCCGTCGCTGGATTAATGACCGTATGTTTTGAAAACATCCCCGGAGAGCTGAAAGCCTTGAGGCAGTGGGTGCTGTGGCGCGGCGAACGGCGCGTGGATCGCATGACGAAGGTGCCGTATTCCGTAGCCGGAAGCAAGGCGTCGTCTTCTGACAGCGACACGTGGGCAAACTTCGGTTCCGCGGCGGAAGCTTACAAATCAGGTTCATGGGACGGCATCGGCTTTGTTTTCGCGCAAGGCGGCGGCATAGCCGGCATTGACCTCGACCGCTGCTTCGGTGAGGACGGCAGACTCGATCCTAAGACGGAGGCCATGGTGAATGCTTTACGCTCCTACACTGAATATTCAGCGAGCGGGAAGGGGCTCCACATCATAGCGCTGGCCAATTTGGAAAACGGCGTCCGCACATCGTCACGCAGCATGATAGACACCCCAATCGAGATTTATCCCCACGGGAGGTATTTCACCGTCACCGACAGAGTGTTCGGCGGTATG
>JAISFV010000173.1 GCA_031263445.1 Synergistaceae bacterium
CGATAAAAACTCTATGCCCTCTGAAAATCCTAACTTTGAAGGCAGAACCCTCTTGCTGGTGGAAGATGTGGAGATAAATCGCGAAATTGTTTTGACGCTCCTGGCGCCAAGCGGCATACGCATCATCGAGGCTGAGGACGGAAACGAGGCGATCAAAAAGTTTAAACAGTTTTCGTCAGAAATAGACATCGTTTTTATGGATATAAAAATGCCCTTTATGGACGGCTTTGGCGCTGCCGCCGCTATTCGGTCAAGCGGATTGCAGGGTGCTGACACTGTCCCCATTATTGCCCTGACAGCTAATGCATTCCAAGATGACGTCGACAAGGCGCATGCGGTTGGAATGAATGACCATCTCAGTAAGCCCATTGACCTTGACAAGGTATTTGCCCTGATGAACAAATACCTTTTATGATGTATAGGTAAATTGTTTGCGAACTTAGTCATAGCAATATTCGAGCGGCTATGCTAACGAATAATGCGCAAATAATGATTGTCAGAGTCTCTGCAGACGATTATCTATGATATCAGTCATCACTCTAGAGTATCAGTTCATAAGCTCCCGTATCTTCTCTTGCGGAAGGCCGGCGCTCTTCGCGATGATATCGGGCGAAACCCCGCTTGCCAGCAGGTTGCGGGCAACTTCGAGCTTGCCTTCGAGCTTGCCTTTTTCGATGCCGCGCTTTTCGACTTCCTCGGCCGCGTCCAGTTCATAAAACGGGATATACATCATCTTGCCCTCCTCGCCCAGTTGCCGCCTGTATTCCCTGTATTTCTCCGCCAGTTTCCTGTCCGCTACATAGATTATGCGCTCTATGAAGAGCAATAGATCCCGTTTTTCCTCCGGGTTCCAGCCCCGCCCCGCGAGAAGCCCGGCGAGCGTCCTGAGGTAATTGTATTTCTGAAGCTCCCCCTTGCTCCTGAGCGCGCACTTCGCGGCGTAGAACGCGAGATCCATGGGGTTGTCGCTCGCCAAAAGCTCATCATCGTCAAGCTCCTCCACCGCGAGACTATTATACTCATAATTTGACTTCGTGCCAAAGCGTGAATGTGAATAGGACCTCTTCTCTCTCTTATGGCCGCCGGTGATGATGGCGAGCGCTACTGGCTCCCTGCGGTAGTGTACGACGATAAAACAGCGGTAGTGGTTCATCCTGTCGGGAAGATTGCCGCCTTGGGGACCCTGCTGCTCGATGTGGAGGATCACCCACTCGTCCTCGCCGTTTTTCAGCGGGACTTCCAGGACGTAATCGGCGAAATTGGGGCTCTTGTGTATCTCAGGGTCGGAGGTGTTAAGGATGTCCCTGAACTCCTTGTCCAGAAATTTGGGTTCGGCGCTCAGGTCGGCCTCCCCGTAAAGCTCAGGTATCGCCCTTTTAAGCAGATACGGAAAGAATTTCTTGATGAGGTCTTTCCACATGCTGTCACGATCCATGCGCTCTTTGTTTTGATCATCTGCCGTGTTTTCGATAATTGCGCTGTCATCCCCGTTCAAATCGCATCACCTCGTGGCGGCATTATATCGCGGTACACTTCTTCCTGAGAAGTTTTTACTGCGTGTGCGGGCGGTTTTTTGACAAAAAACTCGTCCAGGATATACAATGCCGCCCAGGTCTTTCATTAGCTATTCGGGATAAGGGTATGTTTTTATATAAGTTAGTTGGTGCTAATAATTTCGCCTTTGCCCTGGACGCTGTTTTTGGATAGGCGCTTGTTATTTCAGCTTCCGGGTGTGACGGTCGCTGACACAGCACTGCATATTAGGGGGTGCGGGATGAAAAAGATCACGACACATGAAATCGCTGCCTATGCACTCCTGCTCAGGGCCGTGACGCCTGTCATCAAGGGCGTCCGGGGAGAGAAATCCGAGGCGCGCCGGATATGCGAATGAGAATTGCGAGGGCGGCCATAGCCGCGTTAGCTGTCGCCGTAATCCTGCCGTTTTCCGTATTTGCCGCGCTCGGCAAGGTCTGGCTGACGCCTGGCGCTCCAGTGCAGGCGAAAAAGTTCTCAGCCGAGTTTTTCGGCACGTTCGACACGGTAGTCAGCTTCACCGCCTTCACGAAGGACGAGGCGGAGTTCGAGAAATATCTGGAGGTCGTCCGCGACGAGATGACGCGCCTTCACCGGCTGTTCGACATTTATAATGATTATGAGGGCATCGTCAACATAAAGTCTGTCAACGAAGCGGCTGGAATGGCACCATTGAAAGTACCTCCCGAGGTCCTTGACCTGCTCGAAACCGCCAAGGAAGCGTATGCCGACACTGGCGGCGCGGTCAATGTTGCCCTCGGCCCGGCGCTCTCGGTCTGGCACGGTTACAGGGAGAGGGCGCTCGCGAACAGCGCGAATGCGCGGGTTCCATCCTATGCGGAATTGAGTTCGGCTTCTGGTCACATGTCTTTGGACGACATGGAGATAGACCGTGAAAACTCGACCGTCCGCCTTCGCTATCCCGACATGCGCCTCGATGTCGGGGCCATCGCGAAGGGCTTTGCCGTCCAGAGGGCCGTGGAGCGCGTGAAAGAAGCGGGTTTGAAGTCCGGCATTGTCAACGCCGGCGGCAACGTGGCCGTGGTCGGCCTGCCCCTCGACGGGCGTGAGGCTTGGAGCATAGGGGTGCAAGCGCCGGATGACGGGACGGGTTCCAGGGTGATCGACGTGCTGAGCCTGACGGACGGAGCGGCGGTCACGAGCGGAAACTATCAGAGGTATTTCATCGTCGGGGACACTCGCTATCACCACATTATCGATCCCGATACGCTGTATCCGGCAAAGGGCATCAAGGCGGTCACTGTCCTCCACCCGGATTCCACGAGAGCCGACGTGCTTTCGACCGCCGCATTCATCCTCCCCTACGCCGAAGCCCGCGACATGATAGCGAAGCACGGCGCGGAGGCAGTATGGCTTTTGGAGGACGGCAGGCTGGAAATGACGGAGGGATACAGGCGTCTGTCCAGGGCAGGGAGAAGCGCCGGCATGAGAGGAAAGTGAAACGGCGGCGCAAGGGCATCAATATATTGAATACCTCCGTTCAGATGCTTTCATTTTGCACCCTCGCGGAAGTTTACGCAATCTTTGGGATAGACTCGAGATGTCAGTTCATAAGCTCGCGTATCTTCTCTTGCGGCAGATCGGCGCTCTTCGCGATAATGTCAGGCGAAACTCCGTTAGCCAGCAGTTTGCGGGCGACTTCGAGCTTGCCTTCGAGTTGGCCTTCGATCCGGCCTTCGAGTTTACCTTCGATCCGGCCTTCTTCAATGCCCTTTTCTCTGCCTCTCTTGGTGTAGATTTCCTCGGCTATGGACACGTACACGATCTTCCCCTCCTTGTCGAGATGTTCCAGGTATCCCAGGTATTCGATCTTCAGCTTATCGTCCTTCAGGTTGATCACCCGCTGCACGAAGAGCAGGAGCGAGCGCTTGTCGTCCATGCTCCAGCCGCGTTCGGCGAGGAGCTTCGTGGCTGTTCGCAGGTAATTGTACCTCTGGTGTTCCGCGCTTGTCATAGCGGCGTATTTCGCCGCGTAAAGCACGACGTCTATCGGGTTGTCGCTCGTCAAAAGCTCTTCGTCGTCCAGCTCCGGCAGCACGAGATTATTATAATCGTAATCTATGCTCGTGCCATAGTGACTGTGCGAATAGCGCCTGGTTTCCCCTTTCGGGCGGTTGCCGGCTATTATAGCCACCGTCGCCGGTTCGCGCCTGTAGTGCGCGTACACGAAGCACCTGTAAAAATTCATCCGCTCGGCGAGGTCTCCACCGCCTGGCGACTGCGCCTCTCCATGAAACAAGACGAATTCCCCCGTCCCGTTTTTGAGCGGGACGTCGGCGAGGAGGTCGCTGAAGCGCGAGTGGTTGTGCTTTTTTGGATCCGACGTTTTCAGCACGTCAGTGAACTCTTTGTCGAGGAAAACTGGCTCGGCATCGGTGTCGGCGTCCGTGTAAAGCTCAGGCAGCGCCCGTTTGAGCAACGGGTAGAAATATGCCTTCGCCAGGTCTTTCCAAAAGCTGTCCCCGCTGAAACGCGCTTCTTTGTCAGCTTTGCCGGATTCGTCGCCAGCCTGGCCGGTTTCGGTTTTTTCATCGCCTCTGATGTAAGCCGTCAAATCGTTCCACCCCACAATGAAGTCATTATAGCGCGTTCAACTGGAAGCACAAAGCGCCCTCCTCGCCTTGTGCTCGAACGCGTTTTGCTGTACCGGCCCGGAGACGGTGAAGGCATCTATCTCTTTTGCGAATAAAAATCTGAGTAATCTAACAAATAAATCTGCTTATAGTATCCAAATCGCTATATAAGATTTATATATCACGTTAAAATGGGCGCAATAGTTTCCAGGGAGAATATTTACTCATTTAAAAGTATATACATACAAACTTTTTAAGCTGTAATATATGCCCCAGCATATGCGCTCATATTGACACCTGCTCGGCGAATATTTCCAGGCATAAATCTCCTTTTGAATTTTTCTAAAAATTCCAAGCGAAATATTCTTATAAGAATTATATCATCGGAATAAAGCCCTATATCATTAAGTTATCTGATTTTTTTCGATGACCCCTGCGTGATGTACTTGACTCTCGTGTAAAAAA
>JAISFV010000063.1 GCA_031263445.1 Synergistaceae bacterium
TTTGAATGTTCAGCGGAAAAAACGGTTGGATGAGATTGATTTCGATTCTTGTGCTGGCGCTGTTCATGGCGGAAATATCGTTTCCCGTCATAGGGGCGGCGCGCGCCGAAGCCGCGTGGAGCGGTCTCGACGGCACAGCGCCCCGCAAAGAGATGGAGGTTGTCCTGGAGGACGAACAGCTCATCGACAATAACAAGGACAACAAGGAAACCATGAGGATGGCGAACGTGCTCGTCATGGTGGAGGCCACGGCGGGCATGCAATTTTCCCCGACGACGGCGATGCCGACGGTGGTCCTGGACGGAGGAAGTACCGCGGATAGAAACTGGACAGAGAGCGAAAATGACGGCGCCGACTGGAAGGCTACGCTGGCGGTTTATAAGAGAAAGCCCGATGACGTCATCAGAATGATGGCGGGGGCGACGTTTGGCATAGGCGCGATGCCGGTCGCGTGGACCGGCATCAATCTCGAGCCGGGCCGCAACCTCTACGGGCGCGATCTCGACACCTCCAACAACTATCCGAACAGGGGAAAGGCCGCGAACCTGGAAGAATTTATGAAGCTCTACAGGAACGACTACTACTTCCCGTTCAAGGACACGAACGGGGGTATTCCGACTGGATACTCGTATCAGACAAATGGTTTGGAAATCGGCTACAGCCCTTGGGGTTACGGTATAAAACCTTCAAGCGTCTCTCATTATAATCTGGAGGACTATGAAGTCGGCACGAGAATCCTCGCTGGCTACACGTACACTGGCCTGACCGCCACAAAATTCCCATACGCCCTGGTGTTCAAGGACCCGCAATATTGGGTGAACGGATGGACCAAGAGTTCCCCGCCGACACAGGCTGACCTCGTGCCCAACGACAGCAGGCTCTATCAGGCGAAGCTCGTCCTCTGGAACCTCATGGAGAACAGGGATATGTGGGCCAACGTCAGGTTCGGCCTCGCGTCGACGTTCCTTCCTCACACGAACGACAGCACGGCAGTGAAAACAGGAAAAACGAGCCCTTATGGCCACACCGGCACCGGTAACCGCTACGACTTCTCGGGGATGTACAAGGTGTCTCCGTTCGGCAATAACGCTTGGACCTTCTCGACGTTCAATGCCGATGGCACCATAAAACAACAAAATAAAAAACCCGCAAGCAAAACCGATACCGCGGGCAGGCGGCAGTTCGTCAACGGCGTCCTGGTACAGTCCATCAGCGGCAACATCCGCGGGCACAACGCGCTCCACGCGCAGATGTATCCCATGTCTCAGCACATGACCAACGAACTCGTTTACTCGCGCATCACCAAAGCGTTTTACAGCAAACATGATGACGCCGAGGACATGAAGGCGATGTATAAAGCGTTCCACAGGGCGTCCCTTCTCGTGCCGATAAGGGAGTACGACGACAAATGGACCTGGAGCGGCAGGCAGACCATGACGCAGGCGGCGCGCTTCAAACTGTGGATAGACGGATTCGCCGATATCGCCAACGGAAAAGTGTCGTCCATGACGTCGGCAAACAGTAGCGGTAGCTCAGCCACGAATAAGGCTAACAGAAGCATGCTGTGGCACTACTATAAAAACCCGGAGATAGGCGTCGCGGGCGTATTTGTGCTGCCTCACGCCATCTATCCCGACCCGAGGACCGCCTATGGGATGAGCCGCGCTGATTACCTGAAAAACGTGAAAACGGCAGGCCATACCTCTTCCAAGGTAAGTGACGCCGCGTCCGTGTGGTACTCGAACAAAAGCTATAACACCGACTACAAGTTTAAAGAATTTCCCAGCAGCACCGGGCTGGAAAACCCCGAATCCGAGGCGAAGGTGTATTTCAACGGCGGTTCGGGCGAGGCCGTCGGCAGCGTTCTGGATTTTTTCTCTCCGCCCACGGAAAATTACTCGAGTCTCATTCCAGCGCAGTACCCGATACGGTCGGCCTGCGAGAACAACTGGGTCATACTCATCACCACCGGCCAAGAGGTGAAGCCGGTGGACGGCGCGTCGTACGAGTACACGGCGGCCCAGGCCATCAAGAACCTGTACGACGCCACGAACAAAGAGACCGCGACTAAGCCCAGGGCCACTACCACCGGACGCCTCGACGGGAGTAAGATATACGCCAAATATGAAAAGGCATCCATGCTGGTCAGGGACGCGAAGGGAAATGTCTCGACGAACAGCAGCCCGAACCCAAGGAAGATCGACCTCGACAATCCGATACGGACGCTGGTCATCGGCATGATCCCCGATCCGTCGTCGATATCCGACCCCGCGGTCAAGGCGGAAGTCAAGGACATGAAACTGAACCTCACCCGGATGGCCGTCGCCGGCTGGGGGGGCAATCCCGACTCGGTGACGGAGGCCAACATGAACGACGCCGACCGTCAGCCGTACCTGGCCTACGACACGGAGACGCTGACGAAGGCCATATCCGCGGCCATTACGGTGATAAACGACAGCAGTATGATGCAACCGGCGAAGGGCGTGGTGGCGCAGGCGAAGGCGATAAGCGGCCTGACTGACGATACTTCGGAGCTTTTCACGTACAAGTACAAGATAATGCGGAGCAATCAGTGGGATGTCGAGCTGAAGCGCTATGAAGCCAAAACCAACGAGAACGGACAACTTGTCCTTGAATACCAGTGGGAGATGGGCAGGCGCGTCAACTCGGCCGACAGGCGTCTCGAATATTGGAAGGCCCCGGGCTTGCCCCTCGCTTCCCTGGCGGAAGGCGACTCCAACTTCGCGGCCCTGACCGGCGTCGGCAGCGGCAGCATAGAGCCTCCGTCCGGGACCGACTTCGACAAGCTCTCCCCGTCCGACGCTCTCATCAAATGGTTCAAGGGAAGCGACGTCTCTTACTTCCACATGAACAGCATCGACAAGCCGAAGACGTACGACCGTTCTTACCTTCTGACGGATTTCGGACAGGGCGGACTCGTGGCCGTTCAGGACCCGACGAAAGGGGCGGATTTCCTGCCCGGTTTCAGGGAGTGGGCCGAAAAAACCCCGCAGCAGGAAAGCGTCTTATACGGTCAGACGAACGACGGCATACTTCACGTCATAAACCAGGAGACCGGGCGGGAGAGACGCGCCATCCTTCCTCCGCCCTCGCTCGTGCCCGGGCGGCTCGCCGTCCTCACCACGCATCCCGCTTCGGTGATGGGTGGGAAACGCCAGTGGATAGATATCTTATGGCCCGAGTCGGGAGGCGGACAGCGCTCGTTCCCCGCGTACATCCTGGACGGCGCGCTCCAGAAGAGGGATTTTGACCTGCGGCAAACGGGGAATGAGAACGGATGGGGCAGCTACCTGGTGGCGGCCCTGGGCAGAGGCGGCAGCGGCCTCTACGCGCTCGACGTGACCGATCACGACGGTCCCGAACTCATGTGGTACAAGGAGAAGGTCGGCAGTCAGCTTGCCAAGGCCGACGTTGGCGGCAGTGCTTTCACCGCCGCCGTTCCCGGCGGCGCCGACCCGGACAGCGCTTTCATGAAGCTGGGCTTCAACAGCCCCAAGCCGGCGCTGGGCGTCGCCGTCACGAAGGAAAGCACCGAGCAGGAACCGGCGGATTTCAAGAACTTTATAGCCATGGCGGGCGGCGCGCAGCGCGAACTCGATCTCCAGCACAACGGGGACGAGGGCGCCGTATTCCTGATGATCGACCCCAAAGACGGCGGAGTGATCGCGTCGTTTGACAGCGCTTCAGTCGAAGACGCTGGGGGTTTGTGGAGGAACGGCGCCGGCACGGTGGGCGCAAAGCCCTATATGGGAATGATGGTCTCCGAGCCAACGCTCGTCCGGTCGGGATCGTCCGCGTCCGAGCGCAATTATTTGACGGGACGCGTCCTGACGGCGGACAACAGGGGAAACATATTCAGCGTCAATATGGAGGACGACAACGGCAAACCGCTCGTCCCAAACGAGTGGAAGATCAGGACGGTGGCGAGCCTGAGCCGCGCGAACGCCGGAGCGGCCGATTCGCATTCCATTCCGCATGGACTCGTGACCGGCAGCAGCCACGGATATTCATGGGCGGCGGGAGGCACCGCCGACATCCAGCTTATCAAGTCGGCGACCGATCCTGACGAGGACGGTTTTCTCAAAAACGCGGATCAGTTGATGTTCGCCTTCAAGCTGCTCAAGAAAAGAGATCAGAGCGGCCTCTTCAGCAGGGAAAATGACTTCAAGCGGCTCGATACCGAAATCCCGGACAACGTTTACAACCCCAACGCCACCAATCAGTCGGGCGACGCCGCGTATTCCGGCTGGTACGCGTCTCTCCGCACGGGGGGCGCAAACACGTTCGACGAATATGTCTCTACGAAGCCGGTCATCGTAAACGGAACGCTGTACGTCGCGACATTCACCCGGATGAACAAAACGGGGAACTACGATTCCGACGTCTGCGGCACGACGCGCCTCATAGACGGAGACAGCAGGCTTTTCGCCGTGGATGTGGCGACCGGAGGCGGCAACACCTGGGCACCGGAAGGCGGAAAGACGCCGAAGTACGTAGAGTTCAAGGGCGCCAAGATAGTCAGCCTGACCCTTATGAGGGAGGGCGGAAGGGATAAATTGCTCGTCAGTTTCGACATCCTGAACGCAGCGAGATACAACATGGAAGCTAACAAGGACAGGCAGAAGGGCAGAATAGGTGACGTATACCACAGCGGTGACTATGACTCTAGTACTGGCGGCACTGGCGGCCTGGAGAAGAGCGAAGACGAGGCCACGATCGACACACCGCCGGGTGGCGGTGGCGGTGGCGGTAACAATAATTTTCCGACCAGCGCGGACATCACGCAATACTGGGTGAAGTATTAGCAATCAGAGGGACGGGGGAGAGAAGATGCCGGCAAGAAGAGGTTTTTCACTGATTACCGTATTGGTGATTTCTGTGGTGGCGTTGGGCGCGGTCGGCGTCATGATGCAGTTTATGTCGGTGAGCGCGGGGGCCGGCAGGACCTCTTCGACGATCAACAGGGATTACAATCTCCTCGCGAGCGAGGTGGAAAACGCCAGGGCCTGGCTCGTCCACGAGGTGCGCGAATCCGCCCCGCCCGGAAGAATAAACACGGCGGTGCCGATAACATCGGCGGACATGCTTCTCGTGTCGGAGGATAGGCGAGCGCTCTCCCGGAGGGATTTGAGCCTTTACGGCCTCGGAGGCAGCGCGGGAACCCTGACGGTGAAGATTTACGATATGAATTACGAACCAGGCTACGTACAAATAACGGATGAGGCCGAGCAAAGGCAGATGCCTCCGTCTGTGCGGGTATATGACATCGATGGCGGCGACAGCGGCGACGGCGAGCCAACGGGGCCGGACGATTTGGTCGGCGGTGGAACAGGCGGCGTATCGTATGACCTTACGCCATCAAACGGCGGTACTTATCTCATCCGCGCTTATCTGGAAATAGACGGCGTCCAATCCGGCACGGTAGACTTGGCGTTAATGGCGAGCCAGTAACGGTCCCTGAACAGCCGACCTGTTGTGTATCGCGCGCGCCGCCCGATTATTCGCGGCGCGCGTTTATTGTACAAATACGCACTGGCGTTTTCTCTTGAGGCGCGTCATAATGGCGGGTATAATACGCGCAGAGAAAGGAAGTGGTTACCGGTGAAAAAAACCGCCGTACATTTGCTGGCTGTTTTTCTGTTCCTCGCGGGAATTCCCGGCGTATCGGGCGCCGCCGTCACCGAGGAAATGGTTCGAAGGGCATGGAGTGAAGTGGTTAAAATCGCCCAGATGGATCCGCTGCCGCTGTCGATCGAGAATAACGCGACTCCTAACGCGTGGGTCACGAATGGCAAATC
>JAISFV010000033.1 GCA_031263445.1 Synergistaceae bacterium
GGCAGGACGTTCAACATCTACGGCGTCGCTCCGGAGACGGACGCGACGTACCCGGTGCGCGTGTACGTCACGACGGTCGGCGACTGGGTGACGGACACGGTTGACACCGACGGCATCACGGTCTACGAGGACTTCGTGCTGACGGTCGGCTCGGGCGGCGACGTGCCGCCGACCCCGCCCGTCACCGGCCCGGCGTGGACGCTGAGCGGCGCGATCAACGACGCGCTCACCGAGCTGACAGGCACGGTGGCGTTCACCTACGACGGCAACCCGCTGAACGCTGACCTCGCTGTCACGGTCTCCGTGTCCGACGAGGCCGGGGCGGCGGTGGGGACGCCGGCGGAAGTGACGCTGCCGGCAGGCGCGACCGGCACGGCGGTTGAGTTCTCGATCCCTGCCGCGTACAAAACAGGCACGACCTACACCCTCAGGGCAGCGACGGGCAACACGACGTATGACGTCGCCAACACGAGGCCGATTTCGAAGTCGGGCGGCGGCGGCGACAACCGCGGCGGCTCCGGCGGCGGCTGCGACGCTGGCTTCGGCCTCTTCGGCCTGCTCGCGGCGACCGGCGTTGTGACGCTCCTCCGCAAGAAGGGCTGACACCGGCCACCAGACACTAGTATTTAGTTAGCAACTAAGCGAGAGAGGGCCGCGAGCGGCCCTCTCTCGCCGTCTATCGTCTGAGGCCGTCCAGCCAGTCGGCCCACGCTTGCATCATCTCGCGGCGTTCCGGCAGCTTCTCGGCGTGATTGTAGGCGGCGCGGCTGGCGTTTTGCTCCGTGTGGGAGAGTGACAGCTCGATCACGTCGCTGTCCCAGCCCTGCTCGTTCAGGTTCGTGGAGGCCAGGGCGCGGAACCCGTGAGCGGTCATCTGCCTGTCCGTATAGCCCATCGTCCTGATGGCGGCGCAGACCGTGAGCGCGCTCATCGGGGCTGTCTTGGACACCTTGGACGGGAAGACGAGGGGCGAAGGGGGGGCTGCCCGCGCAGCGGCGAGCTGCTTCACGGATTTCAGGAGGCGCAGCGCCTGGCGCGACAGGGGGACGACGTGGGGACGCTTGTTCTTCATACGATGCGCTGGTATGCGCCAGAGTTTCGCGCCGAAATCCATCTCATCCCACGCCGCGCTGCGGATCTCGCCCGGCCTCTGGAAGGTGTAGAGCGAAAACCAGAGGGCTGCCCGGACGGTCGCGCTCCCGTGGTACGCGTCTATGCAGGTCATGAGATCGGCTATGTCCCTCGGCGCGGTCAGCGCCGCGAAGTGGCGCTTGCGCACTGGTTTCGTAGATATCGTGAGGCCCGACGCGATATCGAGGCTGACGTCCCCCCGCGCGGCGGCGAACTGGAAAATCTGACTCGCCAGCCTCTTTGCGCGCCTCGCCGTCGAGGGCGCGTCCTCTCCTATGGCGGAAAACAAGCTCAGAAGCTCCCGCGCCGTAATTTCCCCCATGGGGCGCTCTCCCAGCCTGGGCAGCAAGCAAGCGTCCAGCATGTGCCTTACGCCCGCGCGGCTGGAATCTGACCAGGCCCCTTCGCGCGACGCGTACCATTCGCGGGCGAGCTTGCCGAACGTGGCGGCTTTGGCCGCCTTGATCCTGGCCGCTTCCCTGCGCTCGGCGGCCCTTCGCTCTTTCGGGTTCCCGCCGAAGACGAGCTCGCGCTTGAAGGCCATTTTCTGTTTCCGCGCGCTTGCAAGGCTCACCTTGGGATATTTCCCCAATCCGGCCCGCTTGTCCTTACCTCCCATCCGATAGCGGAGTATCCAGCTCTTACTCCCGTTCTTCTGGACCAGGAGGATGAGGCCGTCGCCGTCGGAAAGAGGATAGGGCTTGCCGCGCGGCTTCGCGTGTTTGATTTCCAGTTCCGTCAACGCCATTTTTTACTTACGCGAAGGGCAGGATATAAAAGAATAAAATGCTCTGGCTTTATGGCAGTCCTCGGCCGGGGGCTGGAGGGAACCTATAAGAGATTTAAGGAAACGCATTAATTCGCCTGAACGACATTTTGACGTTTAGAGAGGCAGACGCCGCGAGGGTTTAAATCCTTGCCCTTTAGGCCCCTGACTGTAAATCAGCCTTCTTGACGGCCCTGTTTACGCGCCACTTGAGGCACCTGCGCCAGGCTGAGGCCGAGCTTGCGTCATGCTTCCCCGCGAAGCCCGTCCAGCCAGTCAGCCCACGCCTGCATCATCTCGCGGCGCTCTGGCAGCCTCTCGGCGTGATTGTAGGCGGCCCGGACGTCGTTTTTCTCCGAGTGCGAGAGCGACAGTTCGATCACGTCCCTGTTCCAGCCCTGCTCGTTCAGGTTCGTGGAGGCCAAGGCGCGGAAGCCGTGGGCGCACATCTGGCTGCTCGTATAGCCCATGGCGCGGAGCGCCAGCAGCACAGTCCCTTCGCTCATGGGGATCTTGCGCGCCCTGGTCGACGGGAATACGAAAGGGGAGTTGTCTGCCGCGTGGGCGGCCAGTGCGAGGGTTTGCAGCGCCTGGCTGGACAGCGGGACGACGTGGGGGCGCTTGTTCTTCATCCGGTGTCCCGGTATGCGCCAGAGCCGGGCACCGAAATCCATCTCATCCCACGCCGCCCCTCGGATCTCGCCTGGCCTCTGGAAGGTATAGAGCGAAAACCAGAGCGCTGCCCTGACGACATCGCTGCCCCTGTACGCTTCGATGCGGCGCATGAGTGCGGCCACGTCCTTCGGGGCGGTGATGGCCGCGTGATGGGTGGTCTGCTTCTGTTTCAGCGTCCCTCTGAGGCTGTGGACGATATTGGAATCGGCCTCGCCGCGCGTCACCGCGAACTGAAAGACCTGATTGGCCACGCCTTTGCACTGATAGGCGGTGTGCGGCGCCTCCTTCTCTATGCCCAGGAACAGCACCAGAAGCTCCTGGGCGGTGATTTCGCTGATCGGGCGTCTCCCCAGCGACGGCAGGATGTATTTGTCCAGCATCCGCCGCACTCCCCTGCGGCTGGAGAGGGACCAGCCCGGCTCCCTCTGGGCGTACCATTCGGCTGCGATTTTCGCAAGAGTGGCGCTTTTGACCGTCTCGGCCCTGGCCGCCTCCTCGCGCTCCGCCTTTTTCCGCCCTTGCGGATCGCCGCCGTGCGCTAGCTCGCGTTTGAATGCGTTTTTCAGCTCTCTGGCGTCCGATAGGCTGATCACCGGGTATTTCCCAAGCCCTGACCGTTTTTCCCTCCCTTTTACCCAATAACGCAGGACCCAGCTTTTCGCGCCGTTCCCCTTGACCAGGAGGAGAAGGCCGCCGCCGTCGGAAAGCGAATAGCCCTTGCCTCGCGGCTTCGCGCTCCTGACAGCCAGTTCCGTCAACGCCATCCATAAACCACACCCTTTATTAAAAAACACATTGCGCAAATCGCAAAAATTACGTGCTAGGGAATTATACGATATTTTTTTTTAACGGTGTATCGTTTGTCAGGTGCGCAAAGAGAACGGAAAGAGCGGCGCGATATCCGGGCGACTGATTACGTCCCGGCCTGTTCCGTTTTTTTCATCGCCTGTACTGTCAGCAGTCAAATCGTCTCATCTCGCTGCGACGTCACCATATCGCGTTCGGGCCGGAGGCTCAGAACGCAGAGGCCGCCATATGCGCGTCCTACGCACTTGACAAGATTTATTTTTTGACTATGATATGTGCATTCAGATGAGAAAAAATTATTAGCGTGATAATAATTTCTAAGGTAAGGGAAGTTCTGACGGAGGGGTGTCGGGATGGTTTCGCATGACAGAGTACGTCAATTCATGCCGCTGGTCGATTTTATCGCGGATGTCGTCGGGTCGAACAGCGAGGTCGTGCTGCACGACACTGGCGACCCCGAGAGATCGCTCGTGGCCATCCGCAACGAGTCGCTTTCAGGGCGCGCCGCAGGCTCGCGGATGTCGGAGTTCGCCCGCGAGATTCTTGACGAGGGCAGGCGCACAGGCAAGCGGTTTATCAGCAACTACCTCGGCAAGTCGTACGGCGGCGGCAAGTTCCTCAAATCGTCTACCTTCTTCATCAGGGATGACGATGACGAAATAATCGGGATGATCGGCATCAACACGGATCTTTCCGCGCTGTCCGAGGCACACAGGATCCTCGGGCAGATGCTGGAGGTCGGCGACATAGAGGGGGGCGCGGCGTCGGAGGGTGAACGGGTCTCGATCCGCAGGACCGTGCTGTCGGTGATTGACGAGGTGATCGGCAAGTGGGGCGCCGACCCGGCGAGGATGACGACCGAGGAGAAAAAGAACGTAGTATTTGAGCTGAACGAACATGGCGTGTTCCTGCTGAAGGGCACGGTGCCGGAGGTCGCGTCGAGGCTCGACGTATCCGAGCAGACCATCTACAGGTACTTAAAATAGGAGGGGTTCCGCATGGGACACGACGAGAAAATACTCTGGGCGCTCAACGAAGGGGCGCAATGCTTCCGAGACCGCACGGCGGACGTATCGCTTTTCAGCGAAGCGGAGATCGCGTCGGCGCACGGGTTCCACGCGTCGATTCCGGGCTACCGGCCCACGCCGCTCGTGAGCCTGCCGCGCCTGGCTGGTGAGCTGGGTGTCGGCGGGATTTACGTCAAGGACGAGTCCAAGCGTTTCGGGCTGAACTCCTTCAAGGTGCTCGGGGCGTCATACGCGATAGCCAGATATCTCGCCGGGAGACTCGGCGCGGACATCTCCGAACTGCCTTACGGCATCCTCACGGGAGATGAGGTCAGGGAGCGCCTCGGTGACGTGACGTTCGCCACGACCACGGACGGCAACCACGGCAAGGCTGTCGCATGGACGGTCCGTATGCTCCGGCAGAACGCCGTGGTCTACATGCCGAAGGGCTCGTCAAAGCAGCGTTACGGCGCGATAGCCGCCGAAGGCGCGAGCGTCGCCATACGCGACGTGAATTACGACGAGTCCGTGCGCATGACCGCGGCCGAGGCCGCCGAGAAGGGCTGGGTAGTAGTGCAGGACACGGCATGGCCGGGCTACGAGGACATACCGCTCTGGATAATGCAGGGCTACGGATCGATTGCCAGCGAAGCGCTGGGGCAGTTGAGGGACGGCGGGCATGACCGCCCGACGCACGTCTTCGCTCAGGCCGGCGTCGGGTCGTTCGCGGGCGCCGTGCAGGGGTTTTTCAGCTCCGCGTTCAAAGAGGGCTGCCCGAAGGTCGTGGTGGCGGAGTCGAGCAAGGCCGACTGCTACTACCGCTCCGCGCTCGCCGGGGACGGTAATCCGCACTCCGTCACGGGGGACATGGACACGATTATGGCCGGGCTGGCGTGCGGCGAGCCGAACACCATAGCCTTTGGCATACTCCGCGACCACGCGTCGGCGTTCGCTTCCTGCCCTGATTACGTGTCGGCGCGTGGCATGAGGATACTTGGCAACCCGCTCGCGGGAGACCCTTCCGTATGTTCCGGCGAGTCCGGCGCGGTGACCGCCGGCTTGCTCTCTTTCATCGCGCATAGCGATTATCTATCGGACATGAAACGCGCTCTGAAGATCGGGAAGGACTCCGTGATCCTCCTGTTCAGCACGGAAGGCGACACGGATCCCGAGAGGTACCGCAGCGTCGTGTGGGACGGAGAATTTCCGACCTGCGGCCTGGTGAAGGGAGGGTAATGAGATGCTGCTCGTCGGAAACGGTACCCTCATAACGAGGGACGCGGCGGACTCCTGCATTAAAGACGGATGCGTGGCGATCGACGGGGCGGTCGTGGCGGAGACCGGTCCGACCGGCGAGATCAGGGCGAAACACCCCGGCGCCCGTTTCCTCGACGCTCGCGGCGGGATAATCATGCCCGGCTTCATCAACGCGCACATGCACTATTACAGCGCTTTCTCGCGCGGCTTCGCCGGGAAGGGGCCGGCCGGCACGAACTTCGTGGAGGTGCTGGAGCGCCTCTGGTGGAGGCTGGACAAGGCGCTCACGCTGGACGACGTTTATTTGAGCGCCAAGGTCTGCATGATCGACTGCATAAAGAACGGGACGACGACCGTCCTCGACCACCACGCGAGCCCCCATGCGGTGCGCGGCAGCCTTTTCAGGATAGCCGACGCCGCGCGCGAGACGGGCGTGAGGAGCTGCCTCTGCTACGAGGTCTCGGACCGCGACGGTGAGGCTGTCATGAGGGAGGGCATAGCGGAAAACGCGGAGTTCATCCGCAGCGCTGCCCGCGACAAAAACGACCTCCTGGCCGGCACTTTTGGACTCCACGCGTCCATGACGCTCTCGGACGCGACGCTCGAAGCCTGTGCCGAAGCGGCCCCTGCGCAGTGCGGCTACCACGTCCACGTGGCCGAGGGTGTCCAGGACGAGGAGGACTCGCTCAAAAAGTACGGCAAGCGCGTCGTAGAGCGTTTCAGCGACTTCGGGACGCTGGGCGGGCGCTCGATTGCCGTCCACTGCGTCCATGTCGACCATAGCGAGCGTGAAATTTTGAAAGAGACCGGCACGGCGGTTGTCTTCAACCCGGAGTCGAACATGGGCAACGCGGTCGGTTGCGCCCCGGCGCTCGAAATGTACGGGGCGGGCATACTGACGGGCCTTGGCACGGACGGCTTCGTGAGCGACATGCCGCAGTCACTCAAGATGGCGAACGCGCTCCTGAAACACAATGCCCGCCGCCCTGACGCCGCGTTCGCGGAGGTGACTGGTATGCTGTTCCGAAACAACGCCGGTATCGCCGAAAGGTATTTCAGGTTGCCCCTCGGGCGCATCGCCCCTGGGTATTCCGCTGACGTGATCGTCTGCGACTACCTGCCTCCTACCGAGCTGACCGGCGTCAACATCGACGGTCACATACTGTACGGGACGGGCGGGCGATGCGTGACGACGACGGTGGCGCGCGGCAGGGTACTCATGGAGGACAGGCGGCTGGCTGAGGCAGACGAGGCGGAAACCTTCGCCAAAGCGGCAGACGCCTCGAAAAAAGTATGGGAGAGGTTCTGAGCATTATGATACCGCAGCCGCTGTCAAAACTCATCACGTGGATCAAGCGCGAGTACGCGGAGCGCGGCAGTATCTTCGGCATCCACGCGTCGAAGTTCGTAGATCACCCGTCTGGCGCGCCGTACTCGTCAAGGCTCTTCGGCGAATATCTCGCCGCCCCGGTCGGTCCTGCGGCAGGCCCCGGCACGCAGCTCGCGCAGAACATCGTCTCGGCCTGGCTGTCAGGGGCGCGCTTCATCGAGCTAAAGACTGTCCAGATCATGGACGAGATCGAGATCGCCCGCCCCTGCATCGACATGGAGGACGAAGGCTACAACGTCGAATGGTCGCAGGAGCTGAAATTGGAGGAGTCCGCGCGCGAGTACGTGAAAGCGTGGATCCTCATACCGGTGATCCGCCGTCTCCTCGGATGGGGCGCGGAGGACGGCACCATTTTCAACGTGAGCGTCGGCTACGACCTGGAGGGCATACTCAAGCCACGGATGCAGGCGTTCATGGACACCATGACCTGCGCCGGTGAATTGATAGCCGAGTACAGGGACGAGATCGCGAAGAGCCACCCGGAGTTTGCGGACGTGGAGGCAGCGGGCCGCGTGTCGGGGAGCTGCACACTTTCGACTATGCACGGCTGCCCGCCCGGCGAGGTGGGGCGGATCGCGGAGTACCTGCTGGGCGAGCGCGGCTTCCACCTGTCGGTGAAGCTCAACCCGACGCTCATGGGGCCGGAGTTTGTGCGCGGCACGCTCCGCGACGCCTTGGGCTACGGTGGCGTCGAGGTACCGGACTCCGCGTTCGAGCACGACCTCAAATTCCCGCAGGCGGCAGAGATAATAAAGTCCATGAAGGGGCTTGCTGCTCAAAAGGGCCTGTACTTTGGCGTGAAGCTCTCCAACACGCTGGCCGTGCGCAACGCGAAGGGGTTCATGCCAGGGGAGGATATGTACATGTCCGGGCGCGCGCTATACCCCGTCACGGTCAACCTCTGGAACAGACTCGCCGCCGAATTCGGCGGCGAGCTGAACGTATCGTACTCGGCCGGGGCCGACGCCATGAACACACCCTTGCTGCTGCGGTGCGGCGCTAAATCAGTTACGTCCGCGTCCGACATACTCAAGCCGGGCGGCTACTCGCGCTTCCCGCAGTACATCCGCAACATCGCGGACGCGATGCGCGCGCGCGGCGCGTCGAGCCTCGACGAATTCGCCGCCGACAGGTCGGGCGCGCTGGAAGAGGCGGCGGCATCGGCGCTCAGAGATAAAAAATACGCGAAGCGGTATTTCAGGGGCGCGCCCAAGGTGAAATCGCCGCTGGGCAAGTTCGACTGCGTAGAGGCACCGTGCATGGAGCGTTGTCCTGTCTGTCAGGACATCCCGTCTTACGCGCTCGCGATATCGCGCGGCGACTTCGACGCGGCGCTTGACGCCATTCTAGCGAAAAATCCGCTCCCAGGCGTGACAGGACACGTCTGTACCCGCGTCTGCGAGTCGGGCTGCACTCGGTCTGACTACGACGAGCCGGTCCGCATAAGGGCGCTCAAGCGCTTCGCCGCCGAACATGGGCGCGCCTCTGCCCCGAAAGCCGCCGCCTCGGTCGGGTGCAGGGTCGCGGTGATCGGCGCGGGGCCGTCCGGCCTCGCGGCGGCGGCCCTCATGGCCCGCCGCGGCGTGTCCGTGACGGTCTACGAGGCCCGCAGCAGGGCGGGCGGCATGATGGCCATAGCGCCGGAGTTCCGTCTGCCGCGTGCCGTGACGGAGAGCGACGTAGAAAGGATCGTCTCGCTCGGCGTGAAGATCGAGTACGGCGCGAGGGTCGCCGTCCCGCCGGAGAAACTGCTCGAACATGGGTTCGACGCGGTGTACGTCTCCTGCGGTTTACCGAAGGACGCGCCCCTTGGGATAGAAGGGGACGGCTCGCCTGGGGTGTGGGGCGCGCTCGAACTGCTGGAGCGCGTCGCGCGCGGCGAACGGCCGGATCTCGGGCGGCGGGCCATCGTAATCGGCGGCGGCAACACAGCCATGGACGCCGCGCGAACCGCCCGCAGGCTCACGGGCGCGCCGGCCGTGGTGGCATACAGGCGGACGCGCGCCGAGATGCCGGCGGAAGAGGACGAACAGGAGCTGCTGTTCGAGGAGGGCAACGAGCTGGTTGAGCTGGCCCTGCCCAGGCGCGTCGTCACGAGCGGCGGCCGGGCGGCGGGGCTGCAGTGCGAGCGGGCGCGCCTCGGCGAGCCTGACGCGGGCGGCAGGCGACGCCCCGAACCGACGGGCGAGACCTTCACGCTCGAAGCGGACTCCATAATTGCGGCCATTGGCCAGGGCGCTGACGAGGCGCCGTTTGCGGGGACGAAGATGGGTTTTGGCAAAAATTCGTCGATAATCGCGGCCCCGAACGGCAGGACAGCCGTGCCGGGCGTGTATGCCGGAGGAGACGCCGTGACAGGGCCCGAGACGGTGATAGGCGCTTGCGCGGAGGGCGCGCGGGCGGCACGGGCCATCTGCGCCGACCTCGGCCTGCCTGACGAAGAGAGCGTGCGCGCCGTGCCGCCTGTGGGCGACGAACTCTCCGCCGTGAGGGAGTCTCGGACCCTGAAGACCGGCCCTGAAAAAGAAGGACGCGTAGCGCCGGAATCGCGGGGAGGGTTCGGCCAGGTCGAGCATACGCTCTGCGCCATAGCCGCTGTCAAGGAGGCGAAGCGCTGCCTCCAGTGCCGGACCGTGTGCCGCAAGTGCGTGGAGGTCTGCCCGAACAGGGCGAATTTCTGCTTCGAGTTCCCGCCGCTCTCGGTGGCCCTGCCGCTGCTCTCCGCTTCCGGAGGCGTCCTGCGCTCGACGGGGCAGGAGGTTTTTTCGATAGCTCAGGGCGAGCAGGTTATCCACGTGGACGACTTCTGTAACGAGTGCGGCAACTGCGGCGTATTCTGCGTCCATCACGGCCTCCCGTACCGGGACAAGCCGACGCTCTGCCTTGACGAGGCGCGTTTCGCCGCGCCCGGCGGCAAGGATCTGTTCAGGGTGACGCCAGGCCGGGTGCGACGTCACGCCGATGGCGCGGAGGAGAGCCTGTCGGTCTCGGACTGCGGTTATCTGTACGAGGGAAACGGGGTTAGCGTAGGGATGGACAAAGGGTTCAGGGTCACGTCCGCTAGGCTCGGCGGCGTCTGCGCGCCCGAGCGCCTGTCTCTGCGCGGGGCCATGGAGATGTGGGCGGTTTACAGCGGAGTTGCGAATTCGCTTTCGTGGCTGCTGAATTATTAATATGACTGTCAAGTTTATTTAAGGAGGAAAAGCTATGGTCGATTTCAAGAAAATTGCGGAGGCGGCGAAGAAATACGAGCCGGATATCACGCGGTTCCTCCGCGACATGATAGCGATACCGAGCGAGAGCTGCGACGAGAAACGGGTCGCGCTCCGCATCGAGGAGGAGATGAAGCGCGTCGGGTTCGACAGGACGGAGATCGACCCCATGGGCAACATACTGGGATACATCGGTAACGGGAAGCATCTCATAGCTATGGACGCGCACATCGACACGGTGGGGATAGGCAACCGCGCAAACTGGACATTCGACCCTTACGAGGGGACGGAGGATGCCCGGAGGATAGGCGGGCGCGGCGGCAGCGACCAGGAGGGCGGCATGGCCTCGATGGTCTACGCCGGCAAGATAATCAAGGATCTGGGGCTGGGCGGCGACTACACGCTGGCCGTCGTTGGCACAGTGCAGGAGGAGGACTGCGACGGCCTCTGCTGGCAATACATAATCAACGAGGACAAGCTGCGCCCCGAGTTCGTGGTCAGCACCGAGCCTACAGACGGCGGCATATACAGGGGGCATCGCGGCAGGATGGAGATTTACGTCTCGACCGGCGGCGTGAGCTGCCACGGTTCAGCGCCGGAGCGCGGCGACAACGCGATATACAAGATGGCCCCGATCCTGACCGAACTGCGCGCCCTCCACCCGAACCTCAAGGACGACGTGTTCCTGGGCAAGGGCAGCCTCACCGTCTCGGAGATATTCTTCACGTCCCCGTCGCGCTGCGCCGTGGCGGACAGTTGCAAGATATCCGTCGACCGTAGGCTGACGCGGGGCGAGGACGCTGAATACGCCTTGAGCCAGATCAGAAACCTCCCGTCCGTGAAGGCCGCCGGCGCGGAGGTGGGGATGTACAAATATGAGCGCCCGTCGTACACCGGCCTGGTCTACCCGACGGACTGCTACTTCCCGACGTGGGTCATCGAGGAGGACCACCCGGTCTGCGAGACGCTGACGGATGTCTACCAGTCGATCTTCGGCAAGCGCCCGCGCCTCGACAAGTGGACCTTCTCGACGAACGGCGTCGCGATAATGGGGATGCATGGGATACCCTGCATCGGCTTCGGCCCGGGGCACGAGGACCAGGCCCACGCGCCGGATGAGTACACCTGGAAGGGCGAGCTGGTAGACTGCGCCGCCATGTACGCCGCCATACCGTCGGTGTACGTCGAAAAATATGCCGGCAAGATGCCGGAGCACACAAAGAACATGATCTAAAAAATAAGGAGGACATTTCAGTGCAGACAGTATTTCGCGGCAGACACTTCATCGACCTGGAGGATTTCAACCGTGAGGAAGTCGAGACCATGCTCGACGTATCGGCGGACCTCAAACTTAAATTCGCGCAAGGGATCCCCACGCCGTATCTCAGGGATCAGAGCATGTTCCTCATGTTCTTCGAGCAGTCCACGCGCACGCGCAACTCCATGGAGGCCGGTTTCGCCCAACTGGGCGGGCACGCCGGGTTCCTGGACTCCAGCAGTATGCAGATAGCCCACGGCGAATCGGCGAAGGACACGGCCATCATCCTCTCGCGCTTCGGCCACGCCATAGCCTGCCGCTACTGCAACTGGGGCTACGGCAACAAGTACCTGAACGAGATGGCGAAGTGGTCTAAGGTCCCCGTCATGAATCTCCAGTGCGACCTGTATCACCCTTTTCAGGCGCTGGCAGACCTCCTCACCATGAAGGAGAAGTTCGGCGGCAAGCTCGGCAGGCTCAAGGTCTCGGTCATCTGGGCATACGCCGAGAGCCACAAGAAGCCCATCTCCGTCCCGGTCTCGCAGGTACTGCTCTTCCCGCGCTTCGGCATGGACGTGACGCTCGCGCACCCCAAAGGATGGGAGCTGCCGGACTGGGTGATCGCGAAGGCTAAGGCGGGCGCGGAGCGCTACGGCGGGACTCTGACGGTGACGGACGACGAAGCTGTGGCCTACAAGGGCGCGCACGTGGTCATCCCGAAGAACTGGGGCAACTGGGTGAACGATCAGACCGGGAACGCGCCCTCCGGGGCCGTCAAGGTCGTTGACGACGCGCTGAAGGCCCACCGTTCCTGGAAATGTACCGAGGAGAAGATCGGCACTGCCGATAAGGATGTCATCTACATGCACGCCCTCCCGGCGGACCGCAGCAACGAGGTGGAGGACTCTGTGATCGACGGGCCTCACTCGGTCGTCTACGACGAGGCTGAGAACCGTCTGCACACCGCGAAGGCCGTTATGACCCTCCTTATGAACGGTAGATAGGCGTATTTGCCATGGGCCTCGGGTTCGCTTACATGCCTGGTGTGTGCGGGTACATGCCAAAGCCCTTTCGGTGTCTCTCCGGGGACTCCGTGGCGGCAGTGTGTATAATAGGCATGATATTGAACGTGATCTTTCCCGCCGTGAATACGGAAGCCCCGGCGGCGATTGAGGTGGATTGATATGGCTGTCGTCCTCGCGGGTGGAATCGTGGCAAACCCTGACGGCGCGTACCGCGCCGACGTGAGGATCGAGGGCGGGGTGATCGCAGGAGTGGGGGCCGGCGTCGCGCAGGACGGGGACTGCGTCTCGGACGTCTCCGGCAGGTACCTTCTGCCAGGCGGGATAGACGCGCACACGCACTTCGACCTGCCCATGCCCGACGGAACGAGGACCGCTGACAGCTTCTCCACTGGAACGAAGGCGGCGCTGGCAGGGGGGACGACTTGCGTGATCGACTACGCGACGCAGTTCAAGGGCGAATCTCTCCGCCAAGGCATGGAAAACTGGCACCGTTTAGCCGACGGAAAGTGTTTTTGCGACTACGCCTTCCACCTGGCCATAACGGACTGGAACGAGTCCGCGCGAGGCGAACTGCCTGGCGTGGTCTTGTCAGGCGTGACGTCGTTCAAGATGTACATGGCATACAAGGGCTCGCTTCAGGTAGACGACGGCGTGATATACGACGCGCTGAGGCGGGTGACGGACGCGGGCGGGCTGCTCTGCGTCCACTGCGAGAACGGCGACGTGATAGCGGCACGGACGGCAGAGCTTCTCCAGGAGGGGCGCACGGGGCCGGAGTATCATCCGGTATCGCGGCCCGCCGAAGTAGAGACTGAGGCCGTCTCGCGGCTGCTCGCCATAGCCTCGCTCACGGGCGCGCCGGTCTACGTCGTCCACGTGAGCGCCTACGCTTCAATGGTAAAAATCATCGAGGCGAAGGCGGAAGGCGTGCGCGCGTTCGCCGAGACGTGTCCGCAGTACCTCTGCCTCGACGACTCTCTTTACGCGAGTGGCAGGGATGCGGCGAAATACGTCTGCTCGCCCCCGCTTCGCGGGAGGGAAAATCAGGGCGGCCTGTGGGCGTCGCTGCGCTCCGGTCTGGCCGACGTGGTGGCGACCGATCACTGCTCGTTCGACTTCGCGGGGCAGAAGGACAGGTGCCTTGACAATTTCAGCATGATTCCGAACGGTCTGCCCGGCGTGGAGAGCAGGCTCCTCCTGATGTACAAGGGCGTGGCCGAAGGGCGCATGAGCCTCCCGGCTATGATCCGGGCCGTGTCCGGCAACCCTGCGGCCATCTTCGGCATGTACCCCCGGAAGGGGGCGCTGATCCCCGGCGCCGACGCGGACGTGGTCGTGCTCAACCCGTCTGGCCGGACGGTGATATCTTCGGGGACGCAATTCCAGAACGTGGACTACACGCCGTTTGAGGGGATCGAAGTCCCGGCGTCGATCGACTCTGTCTACTTGAGGGGCGCGGAGCTGTTTCGGAACGGTAAATTCTTAGGAGACAAACCTATGGGGCGATATGTTCATAGGGCAGAGTCAGGAGCGCCCGTATGAGCGGGCCCGGCACGCGTCATTCGCAACGGCGCTCCAAAGCGGATGTGCGAGAACATGCCATCGTGCCTGTTGCTTGCAGCTAAGGAGGGATCAGTCAGATGAGATAAGGGATTCTGTCGAAAACAGGTAGCGGGTTCCAATCGATTTCGCCGCAGACAGGGGCGCTGAGGAGGGCCGGTGAGCCGATTTGTGTCCCTATGAATTTTGCAGGTGGGATATCATGCGTCACGGGACGTACCGGCAACACCCGATTGAAATCAAATTGACATCAACAGCGAAGGAGAGATTGAGGTGTCCGAGGAAATTTTGAAAAAGTTGGCAGAGGCGATGTATGAAGGGGATTCTGATCTGGTAGAAACCCTGACGAAAGAGGCTCTGGACGCGGGCGTAGCGCCCGGCGACATCATCGAAAAAGGCGGCGTGTCAGCCTTGGACAGGCTCGGGAAGGACTTCAGCGAGCTGGTGGTTTTCCTGCCTCAGCTCATGCTTGCGGGCCATGCCATGAACAAGCTCCTCCAGATAGTGAGGCCTCACCTTTCCGAAAAAGAGGGCGCTTCACGCGGCAAGATAATAATAGGCACCGCGAAGGGCGACTTCCACGACATAGGCAAAAGCCTTGTAGCGACGCAACTGGAGGTCAGCGGTTTTGAAGTCATAGACATAGGCACCAACGTCAGCACCAACGAGTTCATCCAGAAGGCCGAAGAGACTGGCGCGGATATCATAGCCATGTCATCCCTTCTCACGACCTCCCAGTATTACATGGAGGATTGCATCAAGCGTCTCAATGACGAGGGAAAGAGGGGCACGTACCGCGTCGTAGTGGGAGGAGGCCCGATCAGGCAGAATTACGCTGAGAAGATAGGTGCCGACGGGTATGCCAGGACAGCATACGGCAGCGTGTCTCTGTGCAAGGAGCTCATGAAAAAGACGCCCGACACTGAATTTATCGCCATTGACGCTTGACAACGAAAGGGAGGACTGACAGATATGGATGCGCACAAAAAAATACTGAGGACCTTGGACAAAGCGCGCACAGCTCCGCGTGTGACCGAAAAGGAATGGGATCAGATCATAGTTCCCAATACAGCCGCAGAGGTCGTCAAGGCGCACGGCCTGACAAAAACCTGTGATCCAGTCAACCCTGTCAACACCGACCTCGAATTGGCTGACAAGTTCTTCAAGGCGGGCTGGGATCTGGCGCTGCGTCTCGGCTTCTTCTGCCCGGACACGGAGAGCGTCGTAAAGGTCGACGAGGAGGAGCTTCACAGGGAATTCTGCAAAGCCCCTGCTTCATTCACGGTCGGGAAGAATAACGAAGTCGTTACGGTGAGCGCGCGCAAGCCGTCCGACGGCAAGCCCCCCGTATACGTCGCGCCCCTCTCGATCCAGATGGACGAGGAGCTTTATGTCCCGCTGGCTGAGGGGATAGTGAGCAGCCGCCTCGTCGACATGCAGGAAGGGCCGTCCATCGATACCGTGATGGGCAGGCCGCTTTTGGCCGACACGCCTTACGAGACCTTCGCGGGGATCTACGAGTACCATCTTCGCAAGGAGGCCCAGTGGCGGGCAGGCCGCGTAGGCATGGCAAGTGCCCTCGTATCCAGCAGCAGCACCCACTTCGGTTTCCTGGGCGCCTTCCATCTCTACGAGCAGCCACAGATAGCGCTTTGCCTGAACCCTGCTTCGTTGAAGGTGAACTATACCACCCTGCACAAATGTTTCGTCGCCAACGAGCTGAACGCCTTCATCCGCAGCGAGTCTCCGACCATGATCGGCGGCTATACCGGCGGCCCTGAGGCCACGGCGATCTGCTCCATCGCCACTGACATCCTCCAGTTCCCCATAACCGGGGCGCATCTGCCGGGTTCGCCCTCATACGATATCCGTTACGCCGGCAACTGCGGCCGCCACGGCATATGGACCCAGTCCATAGCGACTCAGGCCGTTACCCGCAACAGCAACATCCTGCAAATGAAGACGATCAACCAAGTGGCCGGCCCGTTTACCAAAATGTTCTTCCTGGAGACCATATCGGGCATGACGGCGGCGTCGGCGTCCGGCCAGACGTTCACCATCAGCCCCCGCTCGGCCGGCGGTTCCGTGAAGAACCACCTGACCCCGTTGGAGTGCTGGTACAACGCAGCGGTATTCAAGGGCGCGGCCGGCATCAGCCTGGCCAAGGCTAACGAGATAGTGAAGGAGGTCATCCCGCAGTTCGAGGACGATCTGTACAACCCGCCCAAGGGGCGCAGTTTCCAGGATCTTTACGACATCAAGACACTCACCCCCTGTGAGGAGTACGTAAAATTCTACCTGGAGATGCGCGAGTACGCCAAAAGCCTCGGCATCACGATGCCTGGCGACGGGGTACTCTGCTGAGGGCTGCCAGCGCCCATTGAACGGCGAGAGGAGATTGCCTGGCCTACGAGAGACGAGGGCGCGATCTCCTCTGCGCTTGTACAGCGAGAGTGTTTTTTGTTGAAGAGGAGGAAGAGTTATGGAAGAGAATAAAACCAGCGGAGCGAAAAAAGATCTCATATACCAGCTCGATGGGATCCCGCCCATCCCTGTCGCCGTGCCGCTCGGGCTGCAACACATCCTCGCCATGTTTACGTCGAACCTGGCCCCATGTCTCATACTCGCTGGGATCGTGGGGCTTGACGGCCCTGACCGCATAATAATGGTGCAGTGCGCTATGTTCGTTTCCGGGATCACGACGTTTTTCCAGCTCTACCCGATACCCCTGTTCGGCAAGAAAAGCGGCCTGCCCAGGATTGGAGCGGAGCTTCCCATAGTCATGGGCACATCCTTCGCGTTCGTGCCGACGTCGATCACCGTCGCCAAGATGTACGGGCTGCCCGGCGTGCTCGGAGGCGCGCTGGTCGGCAGCTTAGTAGAGATTGCAATGAGCTTTTTCATAAAGCCGCTCAAAAAGTATTTCCCGCCGCTAGTGATAGGCGCCGTCTCCATCGCGTTCGGGGTGAGCCTGCTCAAGGCTGGCACCAATTACTTCCTGGGCGGGGTCGGGAAACCCGACTTCGGCTCAGTCGAGAACATATCGCTGGGGCTGTCGGTGTTCGCCACCGTGGTGATCTGCCAGCGTTTCGGAAAAGGGATATTCAAGGTATCCGCCATTCTCATGGGGATCATAGTGGGGTACGTCGTGGCGTTTTTCATGGGAAAGCTCAACTTCGCGCTGCTGTCGTCGGCCAACTGGTTCAGCGTCCCGATCCCATTCCGCTTCAGCTATGAGTTCCACCTCGACGCCATTTTGATGTTCTCGGCGCTCTACATAGTCTCCGGGCTTGAAACCATAGGCAACACGTCTGGGATAACCGTCGCCGTCTTTGACAGGGACGCGACCACCAAGGAGATGTCAGGCGCGGTCTTGGCCGACTCGCTCGGCTCCATGATAGCCACGGTGTTCAACACCCTGCCGAACACCGCTTTCGGGCAGAATGCCGGCCTCGTCGCAATGACCAAGGTCATAAACAAGTTTTGCATTGCCACCGGCGCGACAGTGCTGGTCGTCGCGGGTTTCATCCCCAAGATCGGGGCGATATTCTCACTGATGCCCGACAGCGTGTTAGGAGGAGCGGTCCTCAGCGTGTTCGCCATGATCACTGTGAACGGCATAAAGCTGGTGACGAAATCCGGGTTCAGCCAGCGCAACGTGACAACCCTGTCCACCATCTTAGCCATAGGCATGGGGCTTGCCGGGATGCCTGAGGGAACGTACAAGGAAATGCCGGTGGCCATCCAGTATCTTTTCAAGGATTCGGTGGCGGCGACCTGCATAATCGGAATAATCATAAATGCCATTTTCCCTGCGGACAAGGTGGAAGAGGCTGTAATAGAGGTATGATCAGATTAATTTGAAATCAAGCGTCCAAAGTTAAAAGGATTTTTAAGGCAGTGTCTGTGCGCCCTGAGACGTGCCATTAGCGCCGGATTGAAATCAAATCGGTATCAGCTCAATGTCAGCGGGAAACAGCGGTTTAAGGAGGTTCCGAAATGGGCAATATAGTCAACGCGTTGAAGACAGGGAGGGTCATGGTCTCGGACGGGGCCTGGGGTACTTTTCTCTTCTCCAAGGGCATGAGCGCGGGGGAATGCCCGGACGCATGGTCAGTGGAGCGCTTCGACGACGTTGCGGGCATAGCGCGAAGCTACTCCGAAGCAGGGGCGGACATGGTTGAGACAAACAGCTTCGGGGCCAGCAGGTTCAAGCTCGCGCACTATGGCCTGGAGGACAGGGTGTCCGAGATCAACGAGGCGGCGGCCAGGGCCTCCAGAAAAGGCGCAGGGGACAAATATGTCATAGCGTCGATAGGCCCCACCGGAAAGATGCTGGTCATGTCGAAGGACGTGACGAAAGAGGATTTTTACGACGCGTTCAAGGAACAGGCGATAGCTCTGGAAAAGGGCGGTGCCGACGCAGTGTGCATCGAGACCATGAATGACATCGACGAGGCCGTCTGCGCGATCAGGGCGGCCAAAGAGAACACGGAACTTGAGATAATCTCGACGTTCACGTTCGACAGGAATTCGAGGGGGGAATTCTGGACCATGATGGGCCTTCCCCCCGCCAAGGCGGCACGGGAATCGCTCGCCGCAGGAGCGGACATAGTGGGGACGAACTGCGGCAACGGCATGGAGAGAATGATAGAGATCGTGCGCGAGATGAAGGAAGCCTGTCCCGATGCCTTCATTCTGGTACACGCTAACGCGGGTCTTCCCGAAAACATCGACGGCGTGGACGTGTTCCCGGAGACGCCGGAGATGATGGCTGCCTACGTCCCGGAACTCATCGGTGCAGGCGCAAACATCATCGGGGGGTGTTGCGGGACGACACCGGCGCACATAGCCGCCATCAAAAGGGCAGTCGAGGTACACAGCGACGGGATTGCCTGGTGATTGCAAGACGCAGTGCCTGGGCGTGGCTGTAAGGCGTTCGGCGTGAATATCTCGGCGCGCGGGCATAGCAGATGGCCGGGATCGTAAAAGGCACGGCTTGCGCCGTCCTGATGGCCTCGGGGTTTTCCATGCGCTTTGGAAAAGACGACAAGCTGCTCTGCCCATTTCGTGGAAAGCCTATCGCGTCGTACACGTTGGAGCTCGCGTGCGGGATGGAGGAGTTTTCAGAGATAATCCTGGTGGCAAGTGACGATAAAGTGGCGGCCCTCTCCTCAGGGACGCGGGCGCGCGTCGTCCGCAACGGCGCGCCCCACCGCGGCGTGTGCGAGAGCATAAGGCTGGGTGTCACGGCGTCCGAGGCGGAATATTTCTGCTTCTTCCCGTGTGACCAGCCGCTGATGAGGGCATACGTCCCCCGCGCGCTGCTTGCGCATGTCGCTCCAGGCGCGATAGCCGAGCCTGTGTGCGGCGGCATAGCGAGATCCCCGTCCGTTTTTTCCGGTTCGTTCAGGGACGAGCTGGCCTCGATCCCTGACGGGGAGGGCGGCTCATATGTGAAGAAGCGCCACGCGGACGCCGTCGTTTCGGTATATTTTGACGACGAGCCGGTCTTCGCTGATATAGACACGGTGAATGAATTGAACCGCATAGAGGGGGTGCTGCCTTGTACACCATGACCGTAAACGGCAGAGCCGTTACCAGCGAGGGCAATATGAAGCTGATCGATTTTTTGAGGGACGCCTTGAGGCTGACCGGCACCAAGAACGGCTGCGGGAGCGGAGCGTGCGGAGCTTGTACGGTCATTGTCGACGGGCGCGCGTCGCGCGCGTGCATCCTTCGTCTCGACAAGCTCGACGGGAAAAAGATCGTGACGATAGAGGGCCTGAGCGAGCGGGAGCGGGAGGTGTACGCATGGGCCTTCGCCGAGGCGGGCGCGGTACAGTGCGGCTACTGCATACCTGGCATGGTCATGAGCGCGAAGTGTCTGCTGGACGGCGAGCCGGATCCGTCGGACGGCGAGATCAGGCGAGCCATTCGCGCCAACGTCTGCCGTTGCACGGGCTACGTGAAGATAATAGATGCCATACGCCTCGCCGCTGGTTTATTCAAAAACGGGCAGCCCGCGCCTCGGCGCAGCTTCAGCGGTGTGCTGGGCGAGGACTTCCATCGCGTGGACGCGGCGCAGAAGACGCTGGGCAGCGGCGTATACGTGGATGACATAGACGTGCCGGGCATGTTGCATGCGTCCGCGCTCAGGACGCCGCACCCGCGCGCGCGCGTCCTGAGCGTGGATGCCTCGGAAGCGCTGAGACATCCAGACTGCGAGGCCGTTTTCACGGCGGCGGACGTGCCAGGGAACAACAAAATCGGACACCTGGCCTTCATCTCCGACTGGGACGTGATGATACGCGAGGGAGACGTCACGAGGTACGTCGGCGACTCCGTGGCGCTCGTGGTCTCGCGGAGGAAGGAGAGCCTGGGCGAGATAAAGTCACTGGTGAAAGCGGACTACGAGGTGCTGCCCCCACTGACCTCGCCGGCGGAGGCTCTGGCGCCAGACGCGCCCAAGATCCACGAGCGCGGCAACATACTCTCTCACGAGCATCTGGCGCGGGGAGACGCCGACCTGGAGCTCAAGAACTCCGCGCACGTCGTGAGCGTCCACTACTCCGTGCCGTTCACCGAGCACGCTTTCATGGAGCCTGAGTGCGCAATCGCCATGCCGGAGGGAGACGACGGCCTCCTCCTGTGGACGGCGGGCCAGAGCATTTACGACGAGCAGCGCGAGTGTGCCAGGATGCTCGGGGTCGAGCCAGAAAAAGTCCACGTTCAGGGCAAGCTCGTGGGCGGCGGCTTCGGCGGCAAGGAGGACATGAGCGTCCAGCATCACGCCGCGCTCGCCGCGTGGCTTCTGAAAAAGCCGGTCAAGGTCCTGCTCACGAGGGAAGAGAGCATAAGGATACACCCGAAACGCCACGCTATGGAGATGGATTTTGCGACCGGGTGCGACGAGAACGGTATCCTCACCGCGCTGAAGGCCGTGATCGTGTCGGACACGGGCGCTTACGCCAGCCTCGGGGGGCCGGTGCTTCAGCGCGCCTGTACCCACGCGGCCGGGCCGTACAACTATCAGAATATCGACATCGACGGGACGGCGGTATACACGAACAACCCGCCGGGCGGTGCGTTCAGGGGGTTCGGCGTGAGCCAGAGCGCGTTCGCTGTCGAGAGCAACCTTAACCTGCTGGCCCGGGAGGTCGGCATATCGCCGTGGGAGATAAGGTATCGTAACGCCGTCTGCCCAGGCGACGTGCTACCCAACGGGCAGATCGCCGACGACAGCACGGCAGTCCGCGAGTGCCTGGAAAACGTCAGGGAAGCCTATGAGAGCGCGAAGACGGCCGGCATCTCGTCGTTCTTCAAGAACAGCGGGGTGGGTGTCGGTCTGCCCGACACGAGCAGGTGCATAATCTCCGTCGAGGACGGCAAGGCACACGTGCGGACGAGCGCCGCCTGCATCGGCCAAGGCCTGGCGACCGTGACGACTCAGATGGTCTGCGAGGTCGCCGGCGTCTCCCCCGAGGACGTCATCGCGGAGCCGCCGGACACGCGGCGGACGCCAAACGCCGGGACGACCACGGCGAGCCGCCAGACCACATTCACCGGCGAGAGCACGCGGAGGGTTGCCGTGATGCTGAGGGATGAGCTGGCCCTCGCCGGAAGCCTCCGAGCGCTGGAGGGCAGGGAGTTCTACGCGGAGTACCTAGGCGAGACCGACCCGATGGGCAGCGACAAGGAGTTCCCGAAGAGCCACATCGCCTACGGATACGCCGCGGCTGTCGTAGAGCTGGACGACGACGGCAAGGTGTCACGCGTCACGGCCGCATATGACCTCGGCACCGTGGTAAACCCCAAAGCCGCTGAGGGGCAGATAGAGGGCGGCATAGCCATGGGCCTGGGCTACGCGCTGACCGAGGATTACCCGCTCGATGGCTGTGTGCCGCTTGCGAAGTACGGTACGCTGGGGCTTTTGCGCTCGACGGATGTACCGCCGATAGACATACGCTTCCTGCACGGCCCTGGATCTCTCGACGTGGCGTGCGGCGCAAAGGGAGTGGGGGAACTGGCGACGATCCCGACCGCGCCCGCCGTTGCAGGCGCGTACTTCGCGCGCGACGGGAAGCTGAGGACACGTCTGCCGATGGAGGACACGTTCTACAGGAAGAAAAAGGGGTAAGCGCCAGGCGCTCCGCCTCAAGGCGGGAACGAGACGAAACCCAGGGCCTCGCTTCGTCGTTTGCGGGCTGCCGGTCCGGGTCTGCGGCGGAAATTGGCTTGCTGCCGCAGCGTTCGCTCGAAAAAACTTCGCGTCTTGAGTAAATTTGACAGCCATTTTTCTGTCGTCAATGCGATTTTAACCTGCCCCTGCCTCAGTCCAGTCTATCCAGCCGCCTAAAATACCGCGTTGCAGTGCTGTGGAAAGTGCTTGACTCTTGATAATAAATATGTTATCACAGGCATGTCGTATAGGAGGATCAAATGTATGAAGTAAAATTTTATTGTGACAAAAATGGAAAATCAGAGATCGTCGAATATCTCGACAGCATGAAGGCAAAAGGCGAAACGAGCAAGACTGAACGAATTAACCGCGATAAAATCCTTGCTTATATCGGGGCTTTGGAGAAATATGGGACACGCATCGGCCAACCGATTGTAAGGCATATCGATGGCAGCCTATGGGAGCTTCGCCCGCTTGCGAACCGTATATTTTTCTTTTACTGGAGGGAAAATAAATTTGTTTTGTTGCATCACTTCATCAAGAAGACGCAGAAAACGCCACCCCGCGAAATCGGACGAGCGCGGGCGAAAATGAAAGATTTTTTAGAGAGGCACTGAGGGCGATGATGAAAGGCAAAAAAACTATAGATACTTTTTCCGATTATATGAACGACGAAGCAAGGGTAAGCCCAGCCGACAGAGAGCGTATTAATTTTGAAATTGCCCTGATCGGCAAAATGATTGAGGCGCGGGAACAAAGAGGCATGTCTCAGCGGGAACTTGCGGAAATATCTGGCGTGAAACAGCCCGCCATTGCGCGTCTTGAAAGCATGAGAACCACGCCGCAGATCGATACGCTTTTCAAGGTGCTGCACCCGTTAGGCTACACGATCGAGATTGTCCCGTTGCGGCAAGTCGAGTAGGCTGATTAAAAAACTGCCGCGTCGCATCTTCTGATGGCATGGATATCGCGGCGTGAAATCCATGCCATTGTTTCTTTGGGTGACAAGGCGGAACCCAGGGCCTCGCTTCGTCGTTTGCGGGCTGCCGATCCGGGTCTGCGGCGGAAATTGGCCTGCCGCCGCAGCGAGAAGGCTCTCATTTTTTATTAAAGGAGTACTCCACGGCAGACATTCTCTGTTCCAACGACTCTACCCTGTCATTTAACCCGACGCATTCGTCCAGCTTGCGGTTGAGGATCTCGTGTCCCTCGCACAAAACCTTGATGTATCGGTCAATTTGGTTTTCTATTGTCAATTCAATTTTGACCTGCCCCTGTTCCAGTTTATCCAGCCGCGTGTCCACGGTGTCCAGCTTAGCCTCGACGTTTTCGAGCCGTGCGCCCATTTCGTCCTGTTTGGCCTCGAGGCTTTCGAGCCTGGTGTCCACGGTGTTCAGCTTAGCTTCGACGTTTTCGAGCCGCGCGTTCATTTCGTCCTGTTTGGCCACGACACTTTCGAGTTGCGCGTTCATTTCATCTTGTTTAGTCTCGACGCTTCCCAGCCTGTCGTTTATGCTGGAAATTTCTTTCTGCATACCCGAAAGTCCCTGTTGCAACGGGTTAATGGCTTCCTGCATGAGCGCCAGCATTTCGGCGCGTTCTTCTCTTGTCATATCCTCACCCCGCGAATAATAAGAAACACTGACTGACCTGCCAAAACGACGTTTTGCCATTTTGAGACACATATGCCGCAAACTAACGATAAATCGGCCTTTTCTATATTGTACAGCATGAGCGGTCCGTTTCAATGGTCATTTCACCTAAATCTACACGGGGCGCTCTGTTCAGCGTAGCGGTTGCGCAGCCTGTCAGAGCGACCCCGCCGCCTCGAACCTCATGACTGCTTCTAGCACGCCGCCGGCCACCGAGAGCGATTTGTCCGTGATGGCAAAGCAATTCTTACGCTCGTCTCGCGGGTCTGTGTCGCCTATCTTTATGCCGCGGCTCAGGTATACTGACGGGTGGATCAGTCCGCGCAAGACGCCGGGTATCTCAGAGCGCACCTCAATCCCCGCGACGCGCGTTATGACGTCGCCTGGCTCGACGTGATCCCCGATAGAGCGCGCGTGTTCGGCGTATCCGTCTGTCGGCGCGCGCAACAGCCTCTCTGCCGAATAGCCCATCTCCACGCCCGGGATGCCCGTGTCGGGGGCAGCGCCCCCGTTTGTGATGAGCCGCCCGAGGTAATGCCCGCGCTTCGTCTCTATCACCCCGTGAACCTCGGAGGGCGCATGGAATCCGGGGCCGATCGCGAGGACGAGCGGCGCCATGCCCAGCTTCGTCCCTGTGTTGCGCTTTGCCATTATGGCGTCTACCAGTATCTGCGGCGAGACGCGCGGTATGCATTTCCCGTCTGGGTCTATCATGACGCCCACCGCGCCGCGAGGCGTCTTGCCAGGCGAATCGACGAGGACGCACGGCATTCCCTCGACTTCGTGCCTTCCGTCGAATACGGCGCTGGCGGCGGACACCGGCAGACGCACGACGAGCGGGCGCTCTATTTCGAGGCACAGGACGCTGAAATCGGCGCGCCAGAGCCTATAGATAATGCCGGTCGCGAGATCTCCCCCGCCCCTTACGATGACTGTCCCCCGCAAAAAACCACTCCCAAAATACTTGCGCCACAAAAAACGTGAACGGCGTTTCGGCTATTTTACCGGCATTTCTCCCCACATAAACAGCGCGTCACAATAGGAGCTGCTATCATCTTGCTGGAGCAAACTTGATAGTCATAATTTATTTTGCGCCTGTAAAAGGGCAGGCAAGAGATATCACGATTATTCATTCCGGGGAAGCTATGTCGCGCGTGAAGCCGGAGCAGCGAAAACCGCTTCATTATCATTGACAGTATCCGTGGCAATGTTTATTGTACATAAGGATGTATTTGGAAACCGCTGATTAATCTGCTGAACGGCATACGGGCTTCAGGATTGCTAACAGGAGGGTGGACATGGCCAGGAAAGCGATAGGGCGCAGCGTCCCGCGCGTAGACGCTTACGACAAGGTGACGGGCCGCGCGAAGTACACGGACGACCTGGCGGACAGAAACGCGCTCATAGCGAAGATACTTCACTCCACGATCGCAAACGGGCTGGTCACCAAGATCGACACGGGCAGGGCCGAAAAGCTCCCCGGTGTCGTCAAAATTTTAACATGCTTCGACGTGCCGGACATCGAGTTCCCCACAGCCGGGCATCCCTGGTCGACGGATCCGGCGCACCGGGACCCGACGGATCGCAAGCTGCTCAACAGGCGGGTGAGGCTGTACGGTGACGACATAGCGGCAGTCGTCGCTGAGGACGAGGTCGCGGCTTCCAGGGCGCTCAGGGCTATAGAGGTGCAGTACGAGGAATATCCTGCGGCCACTGACCCTGAGGAGGCTATGCGCGACGGCGTCCCGCTTCTCCACGAGGGGTTTCCGAACAATATACTGGAACGCCACAGCGTCTTGGACGGAGATTTCGACGAGGCGACAAAGGAAGAGGGGCTTATCCGGGTCGAAGGCACGTACCAGACCCCGACCGTCCAGCACTGCCACATCGAGCTGCCGACTTCCTACGCGTACATGGAAGGCGGGCGCGTCGTCGTGGTGTCGAGTACCCAGATACCGCACATAGTCCGCCGCATCGTGGGGCAGGCGCTGGGCATACCGTGGGGCATGGTGCGCATAATCAAGCCGTACATAGGCGGCGGCTTCGGGAACAAGCAGGACGCGCTCTACGAGCCGCTCAACGCGTGGCTGTCGGTGCAGTTGGGCGGCAGGCTCGTGAAGCTCGAACTCTCGCGTGAGGAGGCGTTTTACGGCACGCGCGTACGTCACGCCGTGAAGGTTCATATCACGTCATACGTGCGGCCGGACGGGCGCATCGTGGCCCGTGACGCCAAGTTCGTATCGAACCAGGGCGCTTATGGCTCACACGGCCACAGCATAGTGTCCAAGTGCGTCACGGCGTTCCGCCAGCTCTACAACGACGAGCGGGCGAAGCGCGCTGAGGCGGTCACCGTTTACACCAACACAGCCACGTCCGGCGCGATGCGCGGCTACGGGACGCCGCAGTCCGTGTTCGGCATGGAGTGCCATGCCGACGACATAGCGGCGAGGCTCGGGATCGACCCGATGGAGTTCCGCCGGATGAACATGATGCCTGTCGGCTACACCGACCCGTTTTCGAAGAACGTCAACTGGTCCGACAGTTTCAACCAGTGCATCGAAAAAGGCCGCGAGTACATCGGCTGGGACAGGAAGCGTGAGCTTTACCGGAACCAGTCTGGCCCGGTGCGCAGGGGCGTGGGGATGAGCCTCTTGTGGTACAACACGGCGGTGTGGCCCATTTCGATGGAGGTGTCGAGCTGCCGGATGGTTCTGAATCAGGACGGCAGCGTCCAGATTCAGCTCGGCGAGACGGAGATAGGGCAGGGGGCTGACACGGTGTTCGCTCAGATGACGGCGGATACCCTGGGCGTTCCGTTCGAAAGCGTGCACGTCGTATCGACGCAGGACACTGACATCACCCCGTTCGGAACGGGCGCTTATGGCAGCAGGCAGACCTATGTGGGAGGGATGGCCATAAAACGCACAGCAGAGTCGCTCAAGGGCAAGATATTGCGCTTCGCTTCCGAGCGCGCGGACACCGGCCCCGACGCCCTCGACATAGACGACGGCTTCATCGTCCGCAAGGGCGAGCCTGGCAGCGCTCTTTTCGCTCTCTCCGAGCTGGCGACGGATGTGCTGTACAGCATGGAACATTCGATGCACTTCACCGCTGAGGAGACAGTACAGGCCAAGAGCAACGCGTACAGCTTCGGCGCCGGCTTCGCGGAGGTCGAGGTCGATATCCCGCTTGCGAAGGTGCGTCTCGTCGACATAGTAAACGTCCACGACTGCGGGCGGCTGATAAACCCGCAGCTCGCGGCGGCGCAGGTGCATGGCGGCATGAGCATGGGTATAGGCTACGGCCTCTATGAGAAGATGCTGTACGACCCCGGGACAGGGAAGCTGCTGAACGACAACCTCCTGGACTACAAGCTCTCCACCATAATGGATCACCCGCACCTCGAAGCGCTGTTCGTCGAGAACCCGGAGCCCACGAGCGCATTCGGCACCAAGGCGCTGGGCGAGCCGCCGACGGTGCCGTGCGCACCTGCGATACGCAACGCCGTGTTCCACGCCACGGGCGTAGCGGCGAACGAGAATCCCCTCACGCCGCACGTGCTGTTCCCGCTCTTTAAAGCGGCCGGGTTGATCGGCTGACAGGCGAGGTCTGTGGTGAGGCATAGCCATGTTTGACTTTGAAGCGGTATATGAGGCAAAGAGCGTCGCGCACGCCGTCGAATTGCGCGGCCTGCACCCGGAGGCGAAGATCCTGGCGGGCGGCAGCGACATATTGATAGAGACCCGCGCCGGCAAACTGGCCGGCTGCTCGGTGATCAGTATCTTCAAGCTGGACGAGTTGCGCGGCGTGTCGATGGACGGGGACGGGACGCTCAGGATAGGCGCGCTCACCAGCTTCTCGTGCCTGGCTCGTGACCCGCTGATCGGGCGCTGTATAAGCGTGCTGGGCGAGGCGGCAGGCACTGCGGGCGGGCCGCAGCTCCGTAACATCGGCACCGTAGGCGGGAACGTCTGCAACGGAGTGACGAGCGCTGACACGGCGAGCACGCTGATGGCGTGGGACGCTGTGATGGAATACACCGGCGCGGGGGGCGTCAGGCGCGCGCCCATCCGCGAGCATTACGTGAAGGCCGGCGTCGTCTCGATCGCCCCGGACGAGATACTGACGTCGATACTCATCCCGCAGGACAGCTACGAACGCTGCTTCGGCTGTTACATAAAGTACGCGATGCGCGGCGCTATGGATATCGCGACGCTCGGCTGCAGCGTCAACGTCAGGCTGTCTGAGGATCTGGGGACGGTAGAGCGGATGCGCGCGGCTTACGGTGTCGCCGGCCCGGTGCCGATGAGGGGCCTCGGCGCCGAAAGCACAGCTAATGGACAGCCTGTCTCCTGTGAAACGGTAAATTCTGCGGCGGCGGCAGCCCTGTCCGACGTGAATCCGAGGAGTAGCTGGCGCGCGAGCAAGGAACTCCGTCTGCAACTCGTGGAGGAGCTCACGAGGCGCGCTTTCAGGGAATCCGTGATCAGGGCGGGGGGGAAGCTGTGATGCGCCAGTTCGCGACGATCCGATGCACGATAAACGGGAAGGTGACCGAGACAGCGGTGGACGTCCGCGCCTCGCTCGCCGACATGCTCCGGGGTGAGTACAGGCTCACGGGCGTGAAAAAGGGCTGCGAGGTGGGGGAGTGCGGCGCTTGCAACGTCATCATAGACGGCGAGTGCTACAACTCCTGCATATACTTGGCGATATGGGCGGACGGGAAAAACATCCGCACTGTCGAGGGCCTGGAAGGCCCGAACGGAGAACTCTCGGAAATACAGCGCCTGTTCGTAGAGGAGGGCGCGGTGCAGTGCGGCTTCTGTACGCCAGGGTTCGTGCTGACCGCTACCGCGATACTGGAGTCCGCGAAAAGCGGGCAAAAGTATACGCGCGACGAGCTGAGGAGGGAACTCAGCGGTCACCTCTGCCGCTGCACGGGGTACGAGAACATACTCAAGGCGGTCGAAAAGGCCGTGAGCCGCGCGTCGGCATGAAAGGGCGTGTCGCCTGAATGGACATGGTGATAAACTTTGCGAACGTTTCCAGCGCCATCGCGGCCGAACAGGCCCTTTCACAAGCGGGCATCCTGGCAATGGTGATGCCCACCCCGTCGTCTGTCCAGGCAGGTTGCGGCTTTTGCCTGAGATTGCCACCCCAGTCGCTCGATGCCGCCATCGAGCGACTGGACTCGGACGGCGTCTCATATTCAGGCGTGTTTTCGAGGTCTGTGGAGCAGGGCGGGGACACGTATGTGCCGCTGGGCGCGTTTGCCGCCGGGGGTGTGTAAGTTGGAATCCGCGCGCTCCATCATCTCAAATTGCACGAGCGGCGGCTGCGGCGCCAAGATCGGTCCAGGCGAGCTTTCGGCGCTGCTGCGCGGGCTGCCAGCGTTTTCGGACGCGCGTCTGCTGGTCGGCTTTGATTCCAGCGACGACGCGGCGGTCTATCAAGTCAGTGAAGGGGAGGCCGTCATCTCCACCGTCGATTTTTTCAGCCCGATGGTGGAGGATCCGCTGACTTTTGGCAGGATCGCCGCCGCGAACGCGATGAGTGACGTCTGGGCGATGGGGGGTCGAGTGCTGCTCGCGCTGAACCTGGTCTGTTTCCCGGAGGCGATGGACAGATCCATCCTGGGCGAGATGCTGGCGGGCGGGGCTGAAAAGATCATCGAGGCGGGGGCCGTGCTCGCGGGCGGCCACTCGATTTACGACAAGGAACCCAAATACGGCCTGGCAGTGACCGGCATAGTAGGGACAGGCGCGTTTATACGCAACGACACGCTGGCGGAGGGTCATAAGCTGATTTTGACGAAGCCACTCGGAGTCGGCATCGTCATGGCCGCCTCGCGGGGAGGGATAGCCGACGGCGCCGCAGTCGCAGCCGCAGTTTCGTCCATGGAGCGGCTGAACAGGGCGGCGGCGGAAAAGATGACCTCCGGGTACTGCGTGAGCGCGTGTACGGATGTCACCGGTTTCGGCCTCTTGACGCACGTTTTGGAGATGACGGCGGAGCGGGTGAGCGTGCGCCTCTTCCCCGACAGTCTGCCGGTCATACCGCAGGCGGTCCGGTATGCGGACGAATACCTGCTGACGGCTGCAGGGCAGAGGAACCGCAACTACGTGAGCGAGCGCGTCGACGTGGGCAGGTTGCCATTTGCCACGCAGGAGCTGCTGTTCGACCCGCAGACCTCGGGCGGGCTGCTCATAGCCGTCGCCCCTGACGAGGCTGAGTCTCTATTGTCAGCGATCCGCGACGGTGATCCGTGCGCGTCGATAATAGGCGAAGTCACCCGCCGAGGGGAAACACCGGTAGATTTCTTATAGGAGGCGATACCGTGAAAACAATAGACATGTTAGGCCAGCCATGCCCGATCCCGGTGATCAACGCGAAAAAGGCGCTGGCAGAGCCAGGCGCGGACGGCGTGACCGTTCTGGTTGACAATGCCGTGGCCGTTCAGAACCTTGAGAAGATGGCGGCGGGGAGCGGGTACGGCTTTTCCTGGAAGGAAGAGGGCGCGGGCCGCTACATCGTCACCATCGTGCGCGGCAAGCCAGAGGGCGGCGCGACCGCAGAGGAAACGGCGCAAGCCCCCGCCGCAGCCCCTGTGACGGGAGGGCTTGTGGTTCTCATAGGCGCAGATCACCTCGGCGAGGGTTCAGACGAACTCGGCAAAATGCTCATAAAGGGCTTCATCTTCTCCTTCACTCAGCTCGCACAGCCGCCAGAGGCCATGATCTTCCTGAACGGCGGCGCCCGCCTGACCACTAGCGGCGCAAGTACTGTGCCAGATCTGACCGCTCTCCGGGGGATGGGCGTCTCCATACTGACCTGCGGAACCTGCGCAAATTACTACGGCATAACGGACAGCCTCGCCGTCGGGGCTATCACGGACATGATGGACATCGTAAACCGCATTTCGCGCGCCGGAAGGCTGATATCCGTGTGAGCGCATGAGTCGACTGGCAGTGCGTGGTCGCTGGCTGACATGAGGCAAATTTACATGAACTACGCCGCCACGTCGCCACGGACGTCGCCGGCGGTGACGGAAGGTCTCGTGTGCCATCTCAGGCAGAGTATGAACCTGAGCGCCGGGCGGAATTTTGAGGGGCTTGACGACGGGGCCATAGCTTTGCGCGCCCGGCGCGTCCTGGCGCATTTGTTCAATGTGTCCGCCCCTGAGCGCGTTATCTTCACCAGCGGCATAACCGCGTCGATGAACATGGTGCTGAACGGTCTCCTGAAAGAGGGGGATCATGTCCTTGCGAGCGGCGTCGAACATAACGCGGTCGCCCGCCCGCTTGAGGCGTTGCGGCGAAAAGGCGTCATTGAGGCAGACTACCTGCCATGCGGCGCGGACGGGGTCATCAGCACACAAGGCCTCAGCAGGGCCTTCCTCCCGAACACCCGCCTGATGGTTTTGACCCACGCTTCTAACGTGCTGGGCAGCGTCCAGCCCGTAAGAGAGTGTTTTGCGATAGCCAAGGAACACGGCGCGTTCACCGTCCTGGACTCCGCGCAGACCGCAGGAGTGTTCCCGCTGTCGATGGACGGTGTGACGGACGTGCTGGCCTTCACCGGACACAAGGGGCTGCGCGGTCTTGCTGGCATAGGCGGTTTCGCGCTCTCCGAAGGGATGTCCGAGCGGATGGCGCCGTGGATCTCAGGGGGTACCGGCAGCGCGTCGCAGAGCCTTGAACAGCCGGATTTTTTGCCGGACAAATTCGAACCTGGCACGCCCAACACGCTGGGCATCTTGAGCCTGGCACTGTCGGCCGAGGAGATACTCAGTATAGGGGTTGGCTCGATCCGCGCGCGAGAGGCTGCCCTCACGGCGAAATTCATCTGCCTTTGCCGCAGCATCCCCGGCCTTCGGATACACGGCACGGCGGACGCCAGCCGCTCCGCCGCGATCGTGTCCGTGGACAGCCCTGGCGCGGACGTGGGCGTCATGGCCGCAAGGCTGTATTATGAACACGGCGTCATCACGCGCAGCGGCCTGCACTGCTCCCCGCTCGCGCACAAGACGGCGGGGACCTTCCCTCACGGTACGCTGCGCTTCAGCTTTGGCGCGGACACGACCGAAGACGAGCTGCTCTACGCCGCAGAAGCGCTGAAAAAGATACTGTAGACAGGCAGACGCCCTTGCTCGAAATTTCTGCAAGGGCGTCTGCGGCCGTTCCTTGATTTTTAGTCAGGGGCCTGTCCTTCGGCTTATTTTATTTTCGACTCGGATCTCCTGCGATCAGAGTCATATTTGCGCGGGCGGCCCCGGTCGTGCCTGTCGCCCCATTCAGAGCGCTCGGGGCGGCCTGGCCTGCCGTAAGGCTTCCCGAACGCCTTCGGCTGCTCTCCGGAGGTTTTGGGAATCAGCCGTATGGCGTTGCATACCAGGCCTTCCTTTGTCATGCGCGGCTTCCTCGACTCCAGGAGCTCCGCTGCCTTAGCGGACAAGTCGACGCTCGCCGAGTTGTCGCGGAGACGGATGTTGCCCACGTCTTCGCGGTTGATCCCCATTGAGCGGCATATGGCACCTAGGAGCGCGCCGACTTCCCAGCCCTCGTTCCTGCCCTCGCCGAGCTGAATCTGGACGCCGCCGTCCATGCTTGCCTTGGCGGGTTTCCCTGAGCCGCGTCTGTCGAAGCCGGATCTGCCGCCGTCCCCGCGGTTTTTGTCCCTGCTCATCTCCGACTCGACGTCGCCACGGATGGAGTAGCCCTGCGGCTGGTCGCCGTAGGCCTTCGCGAGGAGCCCCGCCACCATCATGCGCGCGTCCTCTCGCGTCATTATCTCGTCCGCCCAGCCGTGGTAGTCCGGAGACCCCTGTCCGTGTCCCAGGACGTGCGATTCGAAGCGCATCTTCGCCTGTCCTGTGATCTCGCTCGCGTCCGGCGCTGGGATTATCTGCATCTGCATGTTGGAGTTGTGGGTCATCTGCCTGAACTGGCGCGACTCCCTGCTGGTCAGCAGCACGAGGTTTGAGCCCTCGTGTCCGGCCCGGCCCGTGCGCCCGCTCCTGTGTACGAATGCCTCCAGGTTGCTGGGCAGGCCGAACTGTATCACGTGGCTCACCCCGTCGATGTCCAAACCGCGGGCCGCCACGTCCGTGGCCACCAGTATGGACACCCTGCCGCCGCGCAGCGAGGACAGTGCGACGTTCCTCTCCCTCTGGCTCATGTCCCCGTGTATCGCGCAGGCCTTGAACCCTTCGTCGCAGAGCTTGTCGGATATGTCCTGCGTCTCGATCTTCGTGGCGCAGAAGATGAGCGCCCGTGACGGGTTCTCCCAGAGCAGGACGTTGGCCAGCCCCTCGAAGCGTTTCCGCGCCGGGATGATGTACGTCTTCTGTGAGATGTCCTCGTGGCACGTGACATCGGACACAAGGGATACCTTGCGCGGCGCGTCGAGGTACCTGCGGGCCAGGGAGATGACCTCCTGCGGCATAGTGGCTGAAAAGAGCCAGGTTTTCTCCAGGTTCCCCATGCCGCTCATGATGGCCTCCAGCTCGTCCCTGAAGCCCATGTCCAGCATGTGGTCGCCCTCGTCGAGGACGAGCACCTTTATGCTGTCCGTTTTCAGAGAGTTCCTGCGGATGTGGTCGAGTACGCGCCCGGGCGTGCCGACTACGACAGCCGCGCCCTCGCGCAGCGTGCGAATCTGGCGCTCCATGTCCAGGCCGCCGACGAGCGTCGCGACGCGCGCCGAAAGGTCGGCGCCGAGCCACGCGAATTCATGGGCCGTCTGCTGCGCCAGCTCCCTCGTGGGGGACAGCACCAGCACCTGCGGCTCTTTCGTGGCGCGTTCCATCTTGTTGTAAATGGGGATGGCAAAGGCGAGCGTCTTGCCGGAGCCTGTCCGCGCCTGTACTATCAGGTCGCCCTCGGTAAGCGTCTCGTCCTCAAGGATATGCACCTGAACCGGCATCGGCGATTCGAAGCCCTTTCGCGTGATCGCCTTAAGCAGATCAGGCCTGAGATTGAAGTCCTCGAAACTCGTAATTACTGTCTTCTCTGTTTCTGTCTCTGTCGTCATATAGACCTCCCGTTTTCGCGTCCCGCACAAAAAATCCCAATCATCGGTGCGAGCGCGGACGTAACGCGAGGCCGTTCAAAGGATTGCTTGCAGTCGGAATTGCGATGTATGCCTGCCTGTCTCTGATAAGACACCACAGGACAGTTTCCGATAATACCACGAATCGCGCCCGCGTCAAGGAGCATTTGCGCTAATTATAAACTTCTTTGGACAATCTCAGTCAGGCACGGCGATTTTCACCGCGTCATCCCGCTGCCCGTCATCATATTGATCATCGCCCTTTAGGCACCTGACAATAAATCAGCTTTCCTTTATAATAGTCGATGCTGTTCGGTAAATAAAAAACTTGGTCGTCAACGATAAAAAGAGGGGGTTTTATTTTGAATTTGCAGGAGCTGGTCATGCGCCTGGAGTCTTTCTGGACCGGGCGCGGCTGTTTGTTGCAGCAGCCGTATGACGTGGAGGTCGGCGCCGGGACGATGAACCCCGCCACGACGCTGCGAGTCATAGGGCCGGAGCCGTGGAAGGTGGCCTACGTAGAGCCGTCGCGCCGCCCCGCGGACGGGAGGTATGGCGAAAACCCGAATCGCCTCCAGCACTATTATCAGTATCAGGTGATCTTGAAGCCCGCACCGGACGACATCCAGGATCAGTACCTCGACAGCCTGCGGGCGCTCGGGATAGACCCGGCGGATCACGACATCCGCTTCGTCGAGGACGACTGGGAAAACCCGACGACCGGCGCGTGGGGGCTTGGCTGGGAGGTGTGGCTGGACGGCATGGAGATAACGCAGTTCACGTATTTTCAGCAGATGGGCGGCGTGGACATGGATCTCGTCCCGGGGGAGCTGACATACGGCATCGAGCGCATAGCGATGTACGTGCAGAAGGTAAACAACGTCTACGACCTCGAATGGGCTGGGAAGGTCCGTTACGGCGACGTACATCACCGTTCGGAGGTCGAGGGCTCGACCTATAACTTTGAGCTCGCGGACGTGGAAATGCTTTTCAAGCTCTTCGGGATGTACGAAGCGGAGTCAGCGCGGATCCTGGAGAAGGGCATGGTCCTCCCCGCATACGACTACGTGCTCAAGTGCTCGCACGCCTTCAACACGCTGGACGCGCGCAACGCGATAAGCGTCACGGAGCGCACAGGCTACATCGGACGGGTGCGCGCCCTGGCCAGCGCTTGCTGCAGGGCGTATCTGAAGCAGCGCGGGGATATGGGCTTCCCCCTCATGGGCAAGTTTGAGATAGACGCGCAAGCTGAGAGCGCCGATTTGTCAGACGGCGAAGCGCTTGGGGGTGACGCGAGATGATCCTGCGCGATCTTCTGTTTGAGATAGGCACGGAGGAAATCCCGGCCCGCTTTATGACCTGGGCGCTCGCGGAAATCGAACGCACGGCGGCCGAGGATCTCGCCGGGCTGCGGCTGCCCTACGAAAGGCTGAGGGTCGCGGGGACGCCGCGCAGGATCGTCCTTTACGTGGAGAACGCGTCGGAGCGCCAGGCGGACTTCGAGCAGGTCATCAAGGGGCCTCCGAAGACTCAGGCGCTAGACGCGGAAGTGAAGTACACGGCGGCCGCCCTGGGTTTCGCCAAAAGCCGCGGCGTCGAGGCGACCGACCTGCGATTCGAGGCGGTCGGGGGCGTCGAGTACCTCTTCGCCGTCGTGCGGGAGTTCGGCAAAGACGCCGTGGATCTGCTCCCCGGATTCCTGGCAGGCTTGCTGAAAAAGCTCGTGTTCCCGAAAAGCATGTACTGGAAGGATCCGTCCGTGCGCTTCGCCAGGCCGGTACGGTGGATAGTCGCGCTCTGGGACGGTGATCTCGTCCCGGTGAGCTTCGGCGGCGTGAACAGCGGTTACGCCAGCAGGGGGCACCGCTTCATGGGGTCGCCGTCAGTGAATATCCCGATAGCGAAGGACTACTGGGAGATAATGGAGCGGGAGTGCGTGATAGTAGACCCCGCCCGACGCAAGGGTATGATACTGGACAGCGTCGCGGAGATCGAGAAGGGGATAGGCGGGACGGCAGAGCGCGACAGCGAGCTGCTGGAGGAAAACGCGCAGCTCGTCGAATACCCGATACCGTTCCTCGGCTCTTTCGAGGAGGAGTTCCTCGATATCCCCGAAGAGGTGCTGATTGCGACTATGAAGAAAAACCAGCGCTACTTCCCCGTCCGCGACTCATCAGGCAGACTCATGGCAAATTTCATCGGAGTGTCCAACAACAGGGCGCGTGACATGGCCGTCGTCAGGGACGGTAACGAGCGCGTACTGAGGGCGAGGCTCCACGACGCCGCGTTTTTCTGGAAAGAGGACTTACAAAAGCCCCTCGAATCGCTGCTGCCACGGCTCGAAAAAGTCCTCTACCAGGAGCGCCTGGGCTCCGTCGCCGCCAAATCTGAGCGCGTCCGCGAGCTGTCCGCGCGCCTTGTGGCCGGCATGGGGTGGGGCGATATCGCCCAGGCCACAGACAGGGCGGCGCGGCTGGCGAAGGCGGATCTAGTCACGAGCATGGTCTTCGAGTTCCCGGAGGTCCAAGGCGTGATGGGCCGCGAGTACGCGAAACGGCACAACGAGCCGGAGGCCGTCGCCAACGCTATCTTCGAGCAATACCTGCCGCGCTTCGCCGGAGACGAGCTGCCGAAAGCCAGGGCGGGCGCGGTCATCGGGCTGTGCGACAGGGCGGACACGATCGTTGCCATCCACAAGGCCGGCCTCTCTCCGTCCGGATCGCAGGATCCTTACGGCCTCCGCAGGGCGGCGAGATGCATAAACGAGATTGTCTGGGGGATGTGCCTCGACATAGACATGGGCGCGCTTTTCGATGCGAGCGGCGACGCGCTGGACGCCGGCGGCGAAGTGATGATGAAGGTTTCCGACTTTTACAGGAGCAGGCTGCACAACCAGCTCCGCGAGCGCGGCTACGGCCACGGGACGACCAGCCTGGCCGTCGCGTCCATGTGGCGTCGCCCGTTGCAGGCGCTGAGGATGCTGAAGGCTTTCGACGACGTGGCAGGGGCTGACTGGTTCGGCCCGCTCGTGCTGTCCGCCGTCCGCGTGAACAACATCCTCGGCAAGCTGTCCCGTGCGGAGCTTGCCGCAGTGAAGCTGGCGGAGGATAGCCTGAAGGAGGCGGCGGAGAAGAGCCTGAAGGGCGCGCTGGACCGCCAGGACGCCATCGTCAGCGGCGCATTGGCGAGGCACGACTGGAAAGCGGTCTGCGAGGCGCTCTCAGACCTGTCGCCGGCGATATCCGGCTTCTTCGACGACGTGATGGTGATGTCCGACGACTCAGTTGAGCGGAGCAACCGCCTGGCGCTGCTCTTGCGGTGCCGCGACATGTTTGACTCCATAGGGGATTTCGCGCTTTTAAAATGACGGACTAATAAACAGGGCGGCCCTGCGGCTGATTTGCCAAGGGCCGCCCGGACTTATAATTTTCTGGCGAGCGAGTCGAACTGGGCCGTGATTTTTCTCGAAGCGTCCTGATCCTGCCCGCCCCCCTCCGGCGGGGCGTGGAGGTCGAGCAGATATGCCTTCCCGCTGCGGAACGAGATGACGACCCAGACGCTGCCTGGCTCGTTCCTGTATCCCCTCGCGGCGCCCTGCGCGGCGTATGGCGCTCCGAGAAGCCTGTCTGCGGCGTTTGTCTGCGTACCGGGGGAAAGCCCCTGCAACAGCCCCGCAAAGTCTGTCGTGGCGTACCTCGTCACGAATGTCCTGCTCTCCTCGTTGTTCCTGTCGAACGTCTCGTGAACCATCACGACGCGCCGCGCCGCCGCGTATATCGTATCCCTCTCGCGGAGCCCAGTGTCGGAATTCTTGTACTCGGCTGCCGTGACCTTCCGCCAGCGTCCCTTAGCGAGCGCCTCGTTCGAATACAGCTCGTCGATCTTCCCGCCCAGCGCGTCCACGGCGCTCGCGTCAGCGTAACACGCGCTGGCTAAATAGGCGGAAAAACACGATAAAGATACCGCGCACAGGAGAAATTTTTTGAGCATGGCCCTTACACCTCCGGGTTTTCGTGCCGTCTTGGATCACGCCGGGCTGCGCTGGATTTATCGGCTGGCGCGTCAGCACAGCCCTCGGCTTTCGCAGCCCGCGCAGGGCGCTATTGTCTGTTTTTTCTGCCCTGCTTTTCGTTGTGTTGATTTTCCCTAGCTCTGTTGTTGCCATGGGCATCACGTGTTACTTGGCACGACACAAATAGAGCCTAAAATATCCCTCTTAGGTATTCAGGATAACACGCGAAGTTAAAATGGACAAGCGGCGGAAGGGTGATTGTCAGGGCAACAGCATTTACTTTTTACAGGATATCCAGGCGTCGCGCTGCTTATTTTCTTGTCCCCTCAGAGTGCAAAGGCTTAACGCGCGTCAATATTCAGAGCCGTCAGCTTCTTTTGCTGGCGCTCCCATTCGGCTATCTCTTCCGCCAGGACTTTCTTTTCAGCTTCGTAGGCGGCGCGGGCTTCGGGGTTTTTGAGAACCTTGTCGCGCAATTTATCGAGTGTCGCCATGACTAAACCTCCTTGCTTCGTTTTGCTGCCAGCTCAAGTATGGAATTTGGCGTTTTTTCGGTTTTTTTGATGAATGCCGCCAATACGATAATTTCTTTATTTCTTGCGACATAAAGCGCCTGGGCTATGCCTTCGATTGCATTGACGCGGAACTCCCATATGTCCCCCTTAAGATGTTTCCTGCGCTTAGGCGGCACTTTTGCCAGCCCGTCTTTTTCGACGAGATCGAAAATAGCGAGAAATTTACCTTGCAGGCTAACGGGCAAGCCATAGAATTCTGGCTCGGCCTGTTTAACGACAGTGATTTTCCAATTTGTCATGCGCCCTTTTCTTTCATTAATTCAACGGTATGTCAGGCACCGCAGCACCGCCCCTGGCTCCCTCGCCCGTACCTTTCGCGAATTCGTCGCTCGCCTTGATCTTTTTTTCAATCAGGCCGTCAATGCCGCTCATTTCAGTCTCCCCTACTCATACTGCCGGCGCATTTCCCTCGCGATAAACAGGGCCGCCAGGAGGATGGACAGGCACTGATCCTTCGAGCGCCTGATGTTCAGCAGTCTGCTGGTTATACTGGGCTGCTCTGGTTTTATCGCCTGGTGCGAAGGGGGGGACTCTGAAACATGCCTTCGCTGGCTGATAGCACAGTGCGGCTTGTTTTTGTGTAGTCCGTTCTGTAGTCCGATATTAAAAAATGAGGCCCGTTTTTGACAGACTCGATCATCTGGCCCCGCGTTCCCCGGCCCGGTCATTTCCGTGGCCCCGCGAAAATGATCCGAGGCCGCATTGCCGCTGTTCTTGCATTAAGGATGTTCATGCGTTCAGCGGCAAGTTTATCTGAGAAACGATGTCCGATTCCGTGTCAATGTCTATTCCTTCCGGCCATTTAGGCAAGGTGTCGCTCCTGTATTTTTCCCCGAAGCCCCATACGACGAGGCCGACGATCCCGTTGGTCGCGGAATCGCGCATGACGGTGAAATCAGAGTCCGCCTCGTCGCCGAAGGAATCGGAGCGGTCGCCGAAGCCGACGGTAAGGATGTCGTATTTCGGGTCGTAGTCGATAAAATCAGGCCTTAGCATATTTAACGTCCCCTCGGTCGATATTGCCCCGGATGCCCTTTTGCATGAATGCCGTGATCACGGACCCCTTACGGCCAGAAACAGACACGACGACCTTCGTATGCATACCGGGGCTGTGTTCCTGGAAGTATACCTCCAGGTCAATTATATCTATCGCTACCAAAAATTACATCAGGGTTTGTTACGGTAGATTGCACAACGTACTCTTTTCCCTTCATTTCTGGGTGAGAGGTTACGATGTGTCCGTTCCACTGCTCCGATTCGCATACAACATCTCTGCCGCGAGGGTCGATGACCTCGAATTTATTCCCCATCGATTTTAGAGGCGCTGTCAATGACTTTTGTCAAAACGTCACGCAGCGCCGCCGCGTTTTCAAGAGTCATTGCAATGGACGCGACAGAGTGCCATTCAGTTTTTAAAGGCTTTTTTTCCGGGAAGGAATTATCGTCGGCGATGACAACTTCCACTAAAAAATGAGCCACCACCTCATGCGTGTCCGCGTTGACCGATACGTTGAAATAATTGCTGTACTCTGGTTTTAACATGGCATTTCACCCTTTAAATAAAGTTTTTCAATCACACCGCCGCCCTGGCTCTTTTGTCGCGAATATCCTGGCGGCCCTGCCCGGAGTGCCACAGCCGCTCTTCGGAGTGACACTGATGCCGCCGTCTGTCACTTCATTAATCTTTTAAATTTTTCCTTGCCTGGCTGCCATGCCAGTAGCATTATCAGCACAAGCAGTGCCGCCGCCTCCGCCGGCGGCACTGCCCGTGTTTCCGTTCCCGCTCATGCTGTTGTCGCCGGGCGCGTAGCCGGGCCTCCACATGTTCACCCAGATCGGGTCTAGTATCTCGTCGTTGTAATGGCCGTCCGGCACGATCAGGTAGCCGCTGCTCTCGAACGCCTCCAATATCCCGTCGTCCAGCACGTAGTACGAGAGGGTGAGCGTCAGCGCCTCGCCGCCCGTCACCTCGAGTATGCCCTTCTCCACGGCCTCGGCCGGCTTCAGCACGCCGCTCACCAGCCGCGTGTACCAGCCCCTGCGCTCGCCCTCCATTATTTCCTTCTGGATGACCATCTTCGCGAATATCTCGTCGAGGCAGTTCAGCGGATCCGAGAGTATCCGCTCCGTCAATTCCGCGCCGTATATTTCTCTCAGGCTGTCCCTGCGGGCCGTCACGCGGAACGTGAGCGGCAGAAGCCCCTTCATGCCCTGCGGCACGAGCCGCGACACGTCGATGTCTATCCTCGCCGCGTCCCTGCCCGTCGGCGCGAAGCACTCCGGCAGGACGTAGGCGTCAGGGTTCTCTATCTCGATCAGCGCGTTGTCCAGGCCTTCGATGAGATACCATCCCTCGCCCAGCGCCGTTATCGGCGGCTGTATGTTGCCGGGCAGGACAGTCTCGTCGCTGGACATGAGTTCCCTGTTCGCCTCGTTGAATTCGTCGACGACGGCGGTGGCCAGGTCGAGCGCGGTGGCTAGGCCGTCCGCGATCACGAGCGGCACCGTCGCGCTCTTTTGGACGACTGTAGCGCCGACCGTCTGTGTCGCGGTGAAGTTTATGCGCGCCTCGCCGTAGACCGCGCTGTTCGTCGGGGCCGTGCGCGCGATTTGCGGGGTCTGCGGCAGCGCCGTGACCCTCGCGCTGCTCGCGTCAATGATTTCGACGCTTACGAGCGCCGCGCTCTCGCCGTCGAGGGTGACGCCCAGCGTCGGCGCTGGGTCAGGCGCGCCACCGTCCGACGCGGCATAAGTCAGAGTCACGTCGAAGCTCTCCCCAGGCGCGAGCGTGAGCGGGAAGCCAGTTATGTCGATGGAGGCGACCGCGCCAGGGATGGCCGAGGCGCTTTCGCTCCACTTAGCGTAAAGAGTGATGTCGGATGTCACCGTATCGG
>JAISFV010000072.1 GCA_031263445.1 Synergistaceae bacterium
GTCAAGGGTCTCCCCTCCCTCGACCCTGTCCCTGTAGAACGCCGCCGAGCCGGCCAGTTCCTCGTCAGACAGCTTTTGGACCTCCGGGCCCAATTCCGTTATCTCGTCCGCCTTGCCGCTGTACCGCCCGACTATTCTATCGTTTGGGTCAAGGCCAAGCGCCTTGAGCAATCCTTTTAACATAAAAGCACCTCCGCTCGCAAAAGCCAAGTAACAGCAGAGGTATTCTACCACACAGGGACGCGTATGGCGCGGGGCGTCCTGAGGCACGGGCGGTGCCGTTGAAATCTTTTGGCTGCAGGCGCTTGATTGCAGATTCGCATTTAGCGCCGTTCACGGTGTTTTGCCGTCCGAGCGGAAACTTGATTTGCCTTATGTTATAAAATAGAGGTGTTATTAGCTTTAACACTAGCATGATAATAGTTTTACGCAGAATTTATTTCGCTTTTTACGTATTAGCGTTGTTTTAATTTGACATTCCTTTAATAGTACATTATACTCCCATATTAGTAAGAACAAAAGAAAAACAAGGCTAATTACTTCGTATATGGTGTATAAAGTTATATTTTATTTAACTTCCATATATATTGGGATTTTAGCCTGCAATATAAAAGTTTAAGTGAGTTTCTTTGAGTCAGGACTTACAAAATGAAAGGATGTATGGAATGGAACGGGGTATTAAGGAAATTAAATTTATCAAAAAGCTGGTAGCGTCGATGGTGCTGGCGATCTTCGTGTCGGACATATCGGCGCCAGTCATCGGGGCAGCGTGGGCTGACGGCTTACCGTTGGCCAGCGCGGGGCTGAACGTGAGCGCCGTGCTGAAGGACGAGGTCGGGCTCGATGACACAGACATTTTGAGCCAGCCTGGCGAGAATGGGCGCAAGGCGAACGTGCTGTTTATGATAGACGCCACGGCGGGCATGTCGTTCAGCATGAAGTCCGCCGTGCCGTCAGTCGTGTTGCCCAAGAACTGGAAGGACAGCGGCGACCCCGGCGCCGACTGGCCTGAAACGAAGCGCGTATACGGCTATACGGGCCAGCAGGTCGCAGATATGATGGCTAACGCGACGTATGGGATCGGCGCAATGCCGGTCGCCTGGACGGGGGCGACGCTGCGGGAAGAGCGCAACCTGTACGGGCGGGATATCGACTCCTCGAACAACTATGTCAAGATGAGCGACGACCCCTTGAAAGACGCCATGTCAAACGACAACTACTACACGCCGTTTAAGGACACGGGGGATACCATGATCGGCAACATAAAAAACGCCTACGCCCAGCAGGGGCTCCCCCTGCAGACAGAGTACAGCGGCGCCGGTCAGGCCACGCACAGCAGTGGCTCACATTGGAACCTCAGTGCAAAAGAAGTCGGCACTTCAGTGTCAAAATATACTTATAGCAAAAACAGCAAAATATCCGGCGCTAAGAGCTTCCCCTACGCGCTGATATTCAAGGATCCCAATTACTGGGAAAAGGGATATCCCGGATTAAAAATCGGAGACAAGCCTTCGCGCGATCTCTTGGTTCCTAACGACAGCAGGATGTACCAGGCGAAGCTGGCCCTCTGGAAGCTGCTCGAAAACGACGAAGTAACCAAGAGCATCCGGTTTGGCCTGGCCTCTACCTTCCTGCCGACGACGAACGACGCGAACTTCTGTTACGATAAGAGCGCCAAAACTACCCCTCCGAATTATAAGAAAAGGGGCGGCGATCACACTAACTTGGATTACAGATACGACTTCAGCGGCATGTACAAGGTGGCGCCGTTCGGAGGCAACGTCTTCAATAAAGCAGACACCGTAGATTATAAAAAAGGCGTGCTCGTTCAAGCGGTATCGGGCCATGTAAGGGGCTACAACGCCATACACGCGCAGTATTACCCGATGTGGCAGCACAAGACGGTCGAATCAGTATATTCGATGATCGATAAAAAAAACAAGGGCAGTAACGCGTCGATAGAAAAGAATTTCTACAAGCTGTTGCACAGGGGGTCGCTCCTCGTGCCGATCCGCGGCGCGGACGAGAGGTGGGACAGCTCTGGCCTGACCTTTGGAACGCGCACCCCAATGTCTCAAATAGCAAGGGTCCGCCAGTGGATAAACGGCTTTGCCGACCTCTTTAACGGCAGCAATTCAACCGAGAAGCCAATCGATGCCAGTGACACGGCTAACAGGAGTTCGCAGTATCACTACTACAGAGACCCGGAGATAGGCGTTGCCGGCGTCTTTGTCCTCCCGCACGCGATATTCCCGGATCCCAGGAGCGCTTACGGGATGACGCGCGCCAACTATAAGAGCAAGATTTTAACGGGCAGCACGACAGTGACAAGCGATAAAGACGGCGCTGACGGCTTCGCCACGTCAATCTGGTACTCCCATAAGACGAACAACACCGACTACAGGTACAACCGTTCGCCTGGCAGTACGCAGTTGGAAGACGATGAAGCCGAGATTAAAAGCCGCTTCAACGCCGGCTCCGGCGAGGCCGCCGGGTCGGTGCTAGATTTCTTCTCACCTCCGGCCGGCCTGTACCAGTCCAGCCTTTCTGCCGTGTCGTACCCGATACGCTCTGCCTGCGAGCCGAACTGGCTCGTCCTGTTCACGACCGGGCAGGAGCTAAAGCCTGGTGCCGGCGAATACTCATACACAGCGGCCGAGGCGATCAAGAACCTGTATGACGCGACAAACAAGGCGAAGAAGGGTTCCATCTACGAAAGAGTGTCGATGCTGGTGCGCGGCGCGGACGGGAAACCGAAGGGATCCGCGCAACTGACTGACCTCGACCAGCCGATCCAGACTCTCGTCGTCGGCCTGGTGCCGAAGATAGAGTCGATGAGCGGGGCAGAAAAAACTGTCGTAGAGCAGATGCACCTCAACCTTGCCAAGATGGCCGTGGCCGGGCAGGGCGGCAACCCTAACGACGTCACTCTCAGCAACATGGGTTCGTTCGAAGCCCAGCCATTTCTGGCGAGTGACACGAGCGAGCTGGAGAGCGCGCTCATCGCGGCCATGACGATGATAAAGGACAGCACGGAGATGCAGCCCGGCACGGGTGCCGTGGTGCAGTCGGAGGTGCTTGACGACCTCGGCGAGAACTCCGATGTGTACAGCTATAACTACAGGATAATGAAAACCGACCAGTGGGAAGCCGAACTGACGCGTGAGATAGTCTCCAAGGACGAAAATGGGAAATTACGCTTCATTAAGAAATGGACGGCCGGCGAAAAAAGCGACGGCAAGATAGTGCCTAAAAACGGGGATCGCAAGATCTATTACTGGAACACGGGCGGTACCAACACGTTATCTGAGCTGGGAGCGAACGACTCAGGCTTCATCAGCGCTGCCGGCCTTGCCGATAGCGGCTTCAACCCGCCGAACGGTAAAGATTTCGGCGGCGTCACGCCCAAAGACGCAATGATTAGATGGCTCAAGGGCAAAGATTATTCGTATTCCAACAAGAGGGACTACGCGCGCCAGCGCATGTTGGCGGATTTCGGGCAGAGTGGCATCGTGATGGTAAACGACCCAGCCGTGTGCAAGGGCGAGACGCTGTCCGGCTACCGCGAATGGGCGCTGAAAATCAGCGATGATAAAATAGGCCAGAAACCCCTCCTATTCGCGCAGACGAACGACGGCCTGCTGCGGATCATCGACCCGTCGTCCCCAAACAGCGGCAAGGAGATGAAGGCCATCCTGCCGCCGCCGCTCCTGATACCGTCCCGCCTCGCATCTTTAAAGGCGGGTTTGGTGGGAGACAAGCGGCAGTGGATCAACGTGACCGGCTCCGTAGGCAATAAATCGTACCCCGCGTTCACGTTGGACGGCTCGCTCCAGAAGAGGGATTTCAACCTCGGACAGACCGGCACCGACAGCGGTTGGGGCCAGTACATCCTCGGCACGCTCGGGCGCGGCGGCAACGGCCTCTACATGATCGACGTCTCGTCCCGCGAGAACCCCAAGGCGATGTGGTACAGGGAGAACGTCGGCGGCAAGCTGATCCGAGCGTATTGGACGGGCAACTCGGGCAGTACTCTCGTCTACACAAGCGACGACCTCGGAAAGTCAGACGACGCAGACCTGGGCTACCTGAAACTGGGCTTCAACAGCCCTAAGCCTGCAATGGGCGTAGCGCCGGCCCCGGCCGGCCGGCCAATACAAAACTTCATCGCGCTTGCGGGAGGCGTCCAGTCACAGGTACCGTTCGACAAATCCCAAAACGGCAAGGAAGGCGCGACGCTCCTGTTTATAGAGCCAAAGGACGGCAAGCTGCTCAAGGCCTTCACAGGCGAATCGCTAGCAGACGTGAACTGGAGGGTCGGCAGCGGCGTCACCGGCCCGGCGCCCTATATGGGGATGATGGTCTCCGAGCCTGTCACCATCCGCTCCGCCAAGAACAGCTACCTCACGGGCAGTGTCATCACAGCCGACAACAGGGGGAACATCTTCCGCGTCGAAATGGAGGACAGGGACAGCGGAGCGGGATACGACCCGAACCAGTGGGCGATCAGGACGCTCGCGACGCTCCAGACGGCTGCGGAGAAGGACACCAGCGATAAGAGTTACTCCATCCCGGACGGCGTCGTGGTGGGGCTGGAAAACGGCGGCGATACCCTGTGGATAGCCGGCGGGACGTCCGACGTGATCACCAGAAAAGACAAAAATGCCCCTAACGAAGCCGGAGTGATCAGCAACGAGAGCCAGATGATATTCTCGTTCATGTCGAGGAAAAAGACCGATACCAGGACGCTTACGAGGAACGATTTAAAAGAGATAAAGGCCGATGAGCCAGGTAGCTGGTTCTCGCCAGGCAATGAGAGCGACGCAGCCTTCAGCGGCTGGCACATAAAGCTCAAGGGACGCGGCCAGAACAACAGCCCTGAGTACGTATCCGCGAAGCCGCTTCTGGTAAACGGCGTGCTCTTCATCGCGACCTTCATTCCAAAGAAGATCGCGACGGGCGACTCGTCGCTGTGCGAACCAGAGAAGGCGTGGGGCGGAGACAGCCGCATCTACGCTGTTGACATCCGCACCGGCAAGCCTGGATTCTGGTCGGCGCAGCCTGGGAAAGAGGTACCCCGGTACATTGAGTTGGAAAACACAAAAGTAACCGGCCTGATAGAGCTTAAAAAGGGCGGAAAGGGCAAAATGCTCATTCAATCGCAAATGACAGGCAAGGTCAACTTTGATGCAATTTCAAACGACATCACAGTGCCTACAGACCAGAACGGCAACCTTCTGCCCCAGTGGCCGGTCACGGCAAGGGATCTGCCCAAACCCAGAAGCAATCAAGGCTTCCCGGCGGGCCAAACGCTCATAAACTATTGGATGATGAAGTAAACGCTGATCAATTCGCGCAAACGGCATTTTGCCGTCTAGGAAGGCTGTCGCCACAAGGGTTTATATCCCCGCCCTTTTGTCGTTCGACCCGATAGCAGCACCTGCGGACGCAATATGCGTCCGCAGGTGCTTTGCGGCGTCACGCAAATACGCGGCGCCCGCTTAACCAGGCTATTTTATCCGCTCTACAAGGTCGAGTCCCGATTTGTACGTCGGCGGGTCGCTGCCGCGCGCGGGGAATGATTCAAAGAGTTTGCCGTCACTGGCCGCCGCCAGTTTTTTTTGAACGTTTTCGGTTCCGTAGTCTTTATACATAGTTATCTTTATGTATATCGCTTCTTTCCCGGACGCATCCAGTATTGCAGGGCTTATCTCAATGCCAGCGTATCTCGGCGGGTTTCCCCCGACTATCGGGCGATCCTGGTAAACGTCGAGGCTCGCTTCCTCCCCAGGCATCGGCCACCGCCCTTTATCAGAGTAATAAAGCAAAGACGCGGATTTCAGGAGACGAAGATCGTTACGTACACTGGTATGCGTCCCTCCATCTCCCCCATGCCCAGGAGACCACAGCATGAGGGCTGCGGCAAAACACAGAAAAACCGTCCAGCCAAGCCACCTTAAAACCAGCCTCCTGCAAAAGACGCACAGGTAAGCCAGAACGGAGACGGCTATGAAAATCATCGTCCCACAGGACTCCCCCCTCTCGTCAATCGATATTTTATAACACGGCAGACCAAAGAACAAACCCTGTACGCGATGAAGCGCCTGTCTATTGACCAACACCGCCGTTTCGCGCACAATATGGCTGTCAACGATTGTCTGCGGCGTCATTCGAACCTGGGGGGCAAGGATATGTCGGAGGAACAGCAGGGGCAAAAACGCGAAGGGCGCTGGCTCAGAAAAATATGGGACGCGAGGAGCGGACACTCAATAGGCGCAAGCGCCACGATCTTTTTTTGCGTAATTATAATAGTTATGTATAAAACTTTGTCTATGGGTTCCTGTAAGCCCGTCATCTACCTTTACCCTGAAAGCCCCGTCGACGTGACGGTGCGGCTGGATTACAACGGCACGCTCGAACACACGTACCCGAAGTACGACGACGGGTGGCGCGTCACCGCGTACCCTGACGGGACGCTCATCAACCACGATGACGGCCTGGAGTATTCGTATCTCTTCTGGGACGGGAAAACGAAGGTCAAGTACGACTTCAGCAGCGGCTTCGTGGTCAGGGGTGCCGACACCGCCGTTTTTTTGCGGGAAAAACTTGCTCACATCGGCCTCACCCCGAGAGAATACAACGAATTCATTGTCTACTGGCTTCCGCTGATGGAGAAAAACCGCTATAACCTCATATCGTTTCAAGGCACCGCTTACACGGACAATGCCGTGCTATCGATAGATCCCGAACCAGACAGCGCGCTCCGCGTGTTCATGGCGTTCAGGCCCTTGATGGCACCGATAGACGTACCGCCGCAGGAGCTGACCCCATTCGAGCGGAAGGGATTCACAGTCGTCGAGTGGGGAGGGAGCCTAGCGCGCTAGCCTGGAATTATCACCAGCCGATCCGAATCAGTGGGTCAGCCAGTAATCTGGAGGGC
>JAISFV010000084.1 GCA_031263445.1 Synergistaceae bacterium
CTGCGGCGGTTTTGCGATTGAGCTGTTTATGACCGGAGGATAACCTTCATGGCTAATTTCAATGTGGCGCTACTGCAAATCATGCCTACGGGCTCACAGGAAGGCAATCTGCTGAAGGGATTGGATTACTGCAAAAGGGCGAAGCAGACGGGCGCGGATATTGCCCTGTTCCCCGAAATGTGGAACATCGGCTATAACCTCACGGCGAGCCGCGAGGACACGGAAGCTAACGCTACGTCATTGGACGGCGGCTATGTCGCCCGGTTCCGCGAACTTGCAAATGGATTAGATATGGCGATTTGCGTCACTTTTTTGGAAAAATATAATCCGTCACCGCGAAACAGCCTTGCCGTCATCGACAGGCACGGCAATGTCGCTTTACATTACGCGAAGGTGCATACTTGCGCGTTCGATGCCACCGAACGGCAACTGACTGCGGGCGACGATTTTAATACTGCCGATTTGGACACGCAAAACGGAACAGTCAGTATCGGCGCGATGATATGCTATGACCGCGAATTTCCCGAAAGCGCAAGAATCCTTATGTTAAAAGGCGCGGAAATCATATTAGTCCCGAACGCCTGCCCGATGGAGATTAACCGATTGTCGCAGTTGCGAACCAGAGCTTACGAGAATATGGCCGGTATCGCCACCGCAAATTATCCTTACGGGCAGCCAGACTGCAACGGTCATTCCTCCGCTTTTGACGGTATCGCTTACCGACCGGGGGACAGCGGTTCCCGCGACACGCTGATTGTCGAGGCGGGTGAGGCCGAGGGTATCTACATGGCGGGTTTCCCGATGGACGAGCTGCGCGCTTACCGCCGCCGCGAAGTACACGGCAACGCTTACCGCCGCCCCGAAAAGTACCATGCGTTGATCAGCGGGGAAAAGGCAGAGCCGTTTATCAGACAGGACATATCGAGTCGTAAATATTTGTGACAGAATACGTCAAGTCCATGCGAAATCACACCGGCCGCGAACGGTTGCTTATTGCCGGTGCAAGCGTGTTTATTCACAAAGAGCAGTCAGTTTTACCATTTTTTGGCCATTCTAGCTTCTTCTCATTTGCACGGCTGAGACATTTCTCTATTCTCTGACACAGGTCATTGTAGAATATACGCGCCCGATAATCCGCTCGGTTGACGTAGCGCTTCTTCCTGATAATATATGGAAAGGCTGATTTATTGTCAGGGGCATAAAGGGTGAAGGCCCAAACCTTGCGTGGATCAGCGCCTTAAAACTCTTGAATGTCGTTTCTCTCATTAATGTAATAAGCGTTTCCACAATATCTAGCGTGTTAAAGCGGCTTTATGGCTCAATAGAATATAAGGAGGAGTGAAGTACATGGGGGCACGAAAACCAGAGGATATACGGACGGTCGCGCTCGTATCTCACGGAGGCGCGGGCAAGACTTCGCTGTCGGAGGCCATGCTGTTTGACAGCGGGGCGATTGCGAGGATGGGCAGGGTCGACGACAAGAACACGGTCTCCGACTTTGACCCGGAGGAACAGAAACGCTCCATCTCGATAAACAGTTCCCTTTGCACTTTTTCGTATAAGGACAAGACGATCCATCTGATAGATACCCCTGGCTTCTCCGATTTTTATTTCGAACAGCGCGCCCCCATGAGGGTAGTAGACGCGGCCATAGTCGCCATAAACGCGACGGCTGGCGTGGAGGTCCAGACTCGCAAGGCGTGGGATTTCGCCGAGGAGTTCCAGGTCGCCACGCTGTTCTACGTCAGCAAAGTCGACAAGGAACATTCGGACTTCGAAGCGGCGCTGAAGGACGTCCAGGCCAGCCTCTCCAACAAAGCCCTGCCGCTGATGCTGCCGATCGGGAAGGAAGCGTCCTTCAAGGGCGTGGTGAACGTGATCACCGGCAAGTCCTATACCTACAAGGGCGACGGCACGAAGGACTTCACGGAGGGCGACACCCCGGCGGACATGAAGGACGCCGTGGCGCGCGCGCGCGACGAGCTGATAGAGCGCATAGTCGAGGCCGATGACGACATGATGATGAGATACCTCGACGGGGAGGCGCTTCCTCTCGAAGAGCTGGAGGAGACGCTGCGCAAGGCCGTGATTGCGCGGATAGTGTTCCCAGTCATTCCGGGAGCGAGCGTGCCCAATATCGGCGTCGTGCAGATAATGGACGCGATAGCCTCGTACTTCCCGTCCCCGCTCGACATGCAGCCGCGCTTGGCGCTGAGGAGCGACTCCGAGGAAACTGTCGAGGTGACGCCTGACATAAACGCTCCCTTTATGTCCCTCTGCTTCAAAGTAATGGTCGACCCGTATGTGGGCAGGCTGTCGTTTATAAGGGTATTCTCGGGCCAGTTGTCATCCGACCACACGATATACAACGTCATAAAGGGCGCGGAGGAGCGGATCAGTTCCTTCCGCTTCATGAGGGGCAAGGAAGGCACCGAGTCGAAGGAGATCATCCTGGGTGACATAGTGGCCATCCCGAAGCTGGACAGCACCACGGTGGGCGACACTCTCTCCGTAAAGGGGCAGGAAAACCGCTTCCCTGAGATCAAGCTGCCGAAGCCGGTCTATAGCCTGGCCGTATTCCCGAAGAGCAGGGCCGACGAGGACAAGCTGGGCAACGCGGTCCGCAAGATACTCGAGGAGGACAAGACGCTGAAGTTCGCCAAATACGCGGACACGGGCGACTCGATTCTCTCCGGGATGGGAGACATGCACCTCGACATAGCTCTCTCGCGCATAAAGGACAGATACAAGGTCGACCTGGAGACTAAGGTGCCAAAGGTCGCCTACCGTGAGACGATAAAGAAGACCGCAAAGGCGCAGGGGAAATACAAGAAGCAGACCGGCGGACGCGGCCAGTACGGAGACGTGCACTTCGAGCTGTCGCCGCGCGAGCGCGGGAGCGCCATCACGTTCGAGGACAAGGTCGTTGGCGGCGTCGTGCCGAAGAACTTCATACCGGCGGCGGAAAAGGGCCTCCGCGAGTCCGCGCAGAAGGGCGTCCTGGCCGGATACCCGGCCGTGGACTTCAACTGCGCGATATTCGACGGCTCATATCATGACGTGGACAGTTCGGAAATGGCGTTCAAGATCGCGGCGTCGATGGCATTCAAGAAGGCGTTCATTGCCGCTTCCCCGATTTTGATAGAGCCGATAATGAACATCTACGTTACGGTGCCGGAGGATTGCGTGGGCGACGTCATGGGCGACCTGAACAGCAGGCGCGGCAGGATCATGGGCATCGACCCAGCGGGCAAGCTCCAGATCGTGAAAGCCCAGTGCCCGCAGGCCGAGCTCTTCCGCTACGCGATCATCCTGAGATCCCTGACATCCGGCAGAGGTTCGTTCTCGATGGAGTCCTCTCACTACGAGGAGGTGCCGCCGGACATTGCCAAGAAGGTCATAGACGCCGCCGAGAAGGTCTCTGACGACGAAGAATAGTCGCTAGCGGCGGGGAGGGGCGCGCATGGGTCTGCCGAAGCCCCTCTGGCAGGACGTTTCTGACTGCGGGAGGGGCGGGCTCAACCTCATAACAGACGTACCCGGCGTGAGCGTCGGGCATTTTACCCTGTGGACGGAGAGCGTCAAAACGGGCGTCACTGTCGTGATGCCATGTGACGGCAACGCGTTCCGGAGCAAACTGCCCGCCGCCGCGCACGTGATAAACGGCTTCGGCAAGAGCGCCGGCCTGATACAGATCGACGAACTGGGTACGCTCGAAACGCCGATAGCCCTGACCAACACGCTGTCCGTGCCGGCCGCGACGCAGGGCCTGATCAGTTATATGCTGGAGCGCAACCCGGACATCGGGGACACGACCGGCACTGTCAACGCTGTGGCCTTGGAGTGCAACGACGGCGCGGTGAGCGACATCAGGGCGCTCGCAGTGGAACCGGAGCACGTGAGGCTCGCGGCAGGCGCTGCGGGGGCGGTATTCGGCGAGGGCTGCGTCGGGGCCGGTGCCGGGATGATCTGTTACGACATGAAGGGAGGGATCGGTTCGGCGTCACGGATCATCCACGCAGGCGGAGAAACGTTTACGCTAGGCTGTCTCGCCCTGAGCAATTTCGGCAGCCTTCCCGACCTGACGATCGGCGGGCTGGCCGTGGGACGCGCCATAGCCCGTTGCGCGGGCGTGCGTGACAGCAGCGCTGCGCCGTGTGATTTGCCCGCAGACGCCGAGCGCGGGAGCGTCATCGTCGTGACCGCCACGGACGCTCCGCTCTCGGACCGCCAGTTGAGGCGGATTTGCCGGCGTGCCTCCGTGGGGATCGCGCGCACTGGCGCTTTTATCGGCAACGGCAGCGGTGAGATAGCTCTGGCGTTCTCCACGGCAAACCGCGTCCCGCACTACGCGGAGGGCGATTTCCTGAACTTGCGCCAACTGAGGGACGACCTGCTCGACCCGCTGTTCAGGGCTACGGCGTCGGCCGTGGAGGAATCAGTCCTGAGTTCCCTGTTCCACGCGCATTCGATAACAGACCGCAAGGGGCGGACGGTGGCGTGTCTGGCCGACGCGGCGCGGCTGGCTTACGCCGAAACGAAGAGCGGCGAGCTGTCAGATATGATGGAGTACATGGGCATAGATCCATTATAATCCGTCTGCGGCATTTTACGGTTCAGGAAGGCGGGCGCCGCGAGGCGTGTAAATCTTCACCCTTTAGGCCCCTAACAATGAATCAGCTTTTTCTTTTGAAAGAAAGGAGCTGTCTGTCATGGGAGATTTGCGCTTGAAGGATCAGGTTATCATCGTGACCGGTTCCGGCCGTGGCATCGGCCGGGCAATCGCGCTGCGCGCGGCCCGCGAGGGCGCTAAGGTGGTCGTCAATTCCGTGACGCCCCGCAGGACGTGCGAGGCCGTGGCGAAGGAGATAACGGACGCGGGCGGCGAGGCCGCGGCAGTCATAGGCGACGTGTCTAAGGAGTCCGACGTCCGCGCCATCGTGTCAAAAGCCGTGGAGCAGTACGGGCGGCTGGACGTGATGATCGCGAACGCGGGCGTATCGTGGGCGAAACTGGCCGTGGAGACCACCGCTGAGGAGTGGGATGGCATATTCCGCATAAACGCCCTGGGCGTCTTCCTCTGTGACAAGATTGCCGCCGAACAGATGATCAAACAGAAAAAAGGCAAGATCATAAACGCCGCTTCCATCGCGGCCCACGACGGATTTCGCGGGCTGGGCGCGTACTGCGCCAGCAAGTTCGCCGTACACGGCTTCACCCAGTCGCTTGCCAAAGAGCTGGCACCGTACAACATCACAGTGAACGCGTACTGTCCGGGTATCGTGGACACGGACATGTGGGACGACATACACGTCGGGATGGGGCCGCTCCTGGGACTGAAGCCCGACGGCCCGAAAAAGAGCATAGACGTATTCGCGGCCGGCGTCCCGCTAGGCAGGAAGGAGACGCCGGAGGACACCGCCGCCCTCGCGACATTCCTCGCCTCACCCGACGCGGACTATATCACGGGGCAGTCCATCATAACGGGCGGCGGCATAACGATGGTCTAGGGGAGCGCCGATCAAATTTTTTGGGCCGCAGCAGGCGGGCGGGAGTTTTTTTGACAAGAGGGCAGTTTCTGCTTTTTAAGGAGCGCGCGGATGCTGTTTCCGTATGCCTCGCTTTCGCCGCTTGACTGCGGCGGCCCGGCCAGACGCGGTGATCCCATATCAAACTGTCGCGGTAATGCGATCCGCATGGGACGATGCCGTTTATGTCGATGTTTTTAAGAAATTTCGGTACGAGTTGCGGCGTTTTTCTGTCACGCTCCCTCCAACGCTCAAAATCTTCCGACGCTTCGTCCGTCCACGATTTTATAATCATCGTAGGCTGTCTCATGGACTGTCCCGCCAGTGTCTCCATCCAGGCGATTGGCTTCCTCAGGCGCTCCATGTTCGCTTCCTAGTAAAATGGTCTGCCGCTGCGTCAAACAGAGTTCCCTTAACCTGCGGTTCCTTGTGAAGGGGCGTCCCTATGACCCCGATATTTTCCAGTCTCCGTGCGGCTGTGAGGCACTAAACCGTATAATATTCCGTATAATTTTTTGGCGCTCATCTTACTACTGGGGCGTTATACGGTCACGGCCCATGAACGCCGTCGCAGACTGCGCTCGCGGGGTGCGCCAGGAGGGCGGAAAAAGGCCGGAAAAGGGCTTGCAAGCGGGAGTTTTTCCGTATAATATACCGTATAACGGATTTCGCCCCGAAATTCGGATGCGGTGAGAATGGGCGTTCAGGGGCAATATAGTGATTATGGACCATAGTCAGTAAATCTCG
>JAISFV010000104.1 GCA_031263445.1 Synergistaceae bacterium
GACGCTTCAGGGCAGATCCTCGGGAGCGTCACAGCCGCCTTGACAGGGCTTGTCCCCTTGGCCAAGCCGCTGACCATCGACAGCAGGAACAGGACGCTTTACGTCACTGCCACAGAAGAACAGCACAGGGAGATCGCTGAGGTTCTGCAAAAACTCGACGCCCCGGGAAAGCAGATAATGATCCAGGCAAGGGTTGTGCAGGTCAACGCAAACGCCACTCAGGATCTCCAGCAGGTCATCTCCGCCGTCTACGACAGGTGGCTCATGAACTTTTCCAACGGCGGCGCCCGCATCGGGTTCGAACAGAGCAACAGGACGTTCCCTTCTCTGAACATGACTATTCCATATTCGTATCTGGCAGGTGAAACCTCGACTCTTCCAGTGGATATAAACGGGGCGGAGAAGACCCTCATGGCCGGACTGAACGCGCTTGAACAAACGGACAGGGCTAAAGTTTTGGCGCACCCGTCTGTTATAGCGATAGACGGTCAACAGGCAACGGTCACAATCAATACAGAAATGCCATACCGTAGCGGCACGGACGCGAACGGCAACCCGGAAATCGAGACAATGGAATACGGCCCGACACTCACGTTCACGCCTACGATAGGGCGTGACGGGTGGATCACTATCGATATAGACGTAGACGCCAGCGAACTTGCATCGCTGACCCAGGGAACGGCTGGTTCTTATATACCGGCAAAGTCAACAAGGCACGTAAAAACTATTGTCCGCGTCTACGACGGCGAGCCGTTCGCGGTCGGGGGTCTTTATCAAGAGAGAAAGGCCGCAGTACGTAGCAGGATGCCCGTGCTGGGCTACATCCCATTGTTGGGGGATCTCTTTACAACGAGGAACGAGACTCACACCAAAACGGAGGTCGCCATTATCGCCATACCGTACATACTCGACATCACGGACGAGAGCATCAAGACGTTCGACCTCCAGAAACCCCAGCTTTCGACGCGCTAAGGTAAGGGGGCTGGTTTACTGTCCGGCGCCTATTTATCGGCGCCGGGCGGGTTAAATTACGTAAATCTCGCCGCAAAGCCGCTTTTGCCTTTGAAGCGGCGCCGTTTTTGTGCGATAATGGGGGCGTCATTAAGATAGACCGTGAAGTTTCAGAGTGGGGGTAGATTTCATGTCTGGGGCAACAACCGAATTAGCGACCAGAGGCGCGGAGAGGATCGAGGCGGTGACGCTGGAGGCGGAGAGGACGTTGCTTGTGTTTGACCTCGTAGGCGAACACTGCGGGCTTGATGTGAACCTCGTCAGAGAGATCGTGCATGTCCCGCCGAGGATAACGAGGGTGCCTAACGCGCCGCACTACGTGAGGGGCGTCATAAATCTCAGGGGAACGGTGATACCCGTGCTCGACTGCGCCATGAAAATGGGCGGATCGTACACGGACAACACCTCAGAATCGCGCATCGTCGTGGCCGAGTTCGAGGGCATCCAGTTCGGCGTCCTCGTGGACGGCGTAAGGGAGGTGCGGACCGTCGCTGATTCGCTCATCGAGACGGGTGACGCCTCCAAGAACGACGCGATCGGCGCCGCCTACGTCACCGGCGTCGCCAAGATGGAGGACGGGCGGCTTATCGTGCTGCTGGATCTCGCGGCCCTGTTCGATATCAACGAGCTCTTAGAGGAAGAGATCTGAGGTGCCTCGGTCAAATGTCCCCCGGGCGAAATGACACCGTTTGGGAACACAGACGCAGCGAGGGTTTAAATCTCCACCCCTCGGGCATCTGACGATAAATCAGCATACTTGACGGACCGTCGGCCTTGCTGGTGAGACATTGATCCGGATAGACATGCATCTGCACAGCTCCTTTTCGGACGGCACCGACACGCCGGACGCGATAGCCGCGCAGGCGGCCGCGAAAGGGATCTCTGTGCTAGCTCTGACCGATCACGACAATATCGACGGCGCTGGGCCTTTCCGCCGTGCGTGCGAGAAGCGCTCGATCAGGGCTGTTTCTGGCGTGGAGATGTCCTCTAAATCTCCCTTTACGGCGCATATCCTGGGCTACAGATTCAAGAGGCCCCAAGCCCTTGTCAGCGCGCTGGAATGGGTCATAGCTTGCAGGAACGACCGGAACAGGCTCATCTGTGAACGCCTTGCGCAACAGGGGATCAATATCGGCATAGACGAGCTCGCGGGCGAGGCGGGGGGACGCGTGATAGCGCGCCCCCATTTTGCTTCTCTCCTGGTAAAGAAGGGCTGCGCGTCGGACTCACGGGACGCATTTTCCAGATACCTGGCCAGAGGGGCATCGGCATACGTGGCGCGCGAGGCATACTCTCCCGCCGACTGCGTCAGGATAATACGGGAAGCGGGCGGCCTCCCTGTCCTGGCCCACCCTTCCCTCACGGGGCTTGACGCCCCTGACCTCGGCGATTTTCTGGAAGAGCTCAAAGGCGCCGGGCTCTGGGGCCTGGAGTGCATGTCATCCCACTGTTCCCCGGAGGAAGCCTTTTCATACCTCCGGATGGCGGAGGAACATTCACTCTTCCCTACGGCCGGCTCCGACTTCCATGGGCGCAACAGGCCAGGCGTCTCCCTGGGGGTTCAAGTGTCCGAGACGTTTTTGCCTTGGGCCAGGCTGGGAATAACACTGTAATTTCAAAAGGGGACTGTTTCCCTGCCGCGCAGATGCGGCGTCCGAGATTTTGGCCTTGCGATTATTGTTATGGAGGGATGGTTGATTGAGCTACGAACGGGAAGGCAGTGTTTTGGATTTCAGGAGCGACACCGTAACCCAGCCCACAGATGCGATGCGCGAGGCTATGTACAGAGCGCCGGTCGGAGACGACGTTTACGGCGACGACCCATCGATGAACGAGCTTCAGGATTACGCGGCAGAGCTCCTGGGCACAGAGGCGGCGATCTACGCCTGCTCAGGGACGATGGGGAACCTGATGGCGCTCTTGTCCCACTGCGAGAGGGGGGACGGCGTGCTGATGGGTATAAACTCGCATACGTGGAAGAACGAAGCCGGGAATGTCGCCGGCATAGCAGGGGTGATGCCGTTCCCGGTGGACGATTCGTCCGGGTGTCCGACACCGGAGTCCATCCGCAGCGCTTATCTGCCATCCGGCAACGTCCACTACGCGCACACGACGCTCCTTGCGCTGGAAAATACGCACAACAGCGCGGGCGGCGTCCCGATCCCGGTCGATGTGTTCGCGGCGGCGGCGCGGGAGGCCAGATCGCTGGGCTTGAAGGTTCACGTGGACGGCGCGCGGATATTCGACGCGGCTGTCTATTTCGGCGCAGACGTAAAGGAGTACGCGTCGGAGGCGGATTCGATACAATTCTGCCTCTCGAAGGGGCTTGGCGCGCCGATGGGTTCCATCCTCTGCGGGACGGCTGGCTTTGTCGAGCGGGCCAGGAGGCGGAGGAAGGCCCTGGGCGGCGGGCAGAGGCAGTCCGGGATAGCCGCCGCCGCAGGGCTGGTCGCGCTCAGGGATATGAGGGGACGTTTGGCGGAGGACCACAAGAACGCTGCGCTCTTGGCGTCCCTCCTGTCCGATGCCGGCTTGGCTGTGGAGAGCGTCACCCACAGAACCAATATGGTTTATTTCGCCCTGCCCGGCTTCATCAGCGACACGGGCGATTTCACGGGACGCTGCGCCAGGAAAGGGCTTCTGCTGGGCGCGGCTGGTGAACGCAGGATCCGCATGGTCACGCATGTCGGGCTGGACGAGCGATCCGTGCGGGACGCCGTGGATGTCATAAAAGAGGCGTTATCGCTGTGAGCCGCGGCATAATCGGGCGCGGCGAAGCCGAGGCAATGGCGTCATGGCTGCTCGACCAGGCGACACAGTCCAAGGAGGTGCGGGGCGCCGACACGCTTTATTTTTTCAGCGAGTCCCACAGCCTGAGCCTGCTCGACGGCGAGCCTGAGGAGAACGCTTCCGGCGTCTCGGGCGGCGTAAGCCTCCGCCTCATAGGCAAGGACGGCAGGCAGGGGGTGGCGTATGGCAACAATTTCTCGAAGCAGTCACTCGAAAACCTATTGGAGTGGAGCCTCGCGAACATGCGGGCCTCCGAGCCGGAGGAGAACATAACGCTCTTCGGCGGCCCGATCGACACGGACGACAGCGCGATGGAGCTATTCGACGACGCGGTCGCTGGTTCCATTACCCAGGAGATGCGGCTGAAAACCTGCCTGGAGATGACGGACACGGCGCGGTCACGCGACCCGAGGGTAGTCTCGGTCCGAGCCGCCGCTTGGGACGACGGGAGCGGGGAGTCTTTTTACGCGTCATCTGCGGGGCTTTGCGGCTGGAAGCGCTCGACATCCGTCTCCTGCGGCGCGACGGTCGTCATGCAAGACGGGGACTCCCTTGAAATGGGCGCATACGGCAAAGGCGCTTGCCACTTGGAGGATATAAAATATCAGGAGTACGCATTGCTCGCCGTGGATAAAACGGCAAGGCTGCTTGGCGGAAAGCCGCTAGGCACCGGCAAATACACGCTCATCCTGCCGCCCGAGATATCGGCGTGCCTGGTGGACGGGATCGGGGATCTGTTCTGCGCGTCGCTCATACACAAAGGGCATTCGCTGATGAAGGGGAAACTCGGGACGCAGATCGCGGGAAACGCCGTGACGCTGACCGACGACGCTCGCATACGGCGCGGGGCCGGTTCCGGCGCCTTCGACGGCGAGGGCGTCCCCACGGGGAAGACGGTCCTCATCGACTCCGGTGTCGCCGCGAACTACCTATATAACCTGCAATACGCGGCTAAAGACGGGGTTCTTTCGACCGGCAACGCGTCCAGGGGCTTGGGCAGCTTGCCTGACGTTGGGACGTCTAACCTCGTCCTGTCGCCAGGGGATTCATCCAGGGACGCTCTCTACAGGGGCGCGGGCGACGGTTTCCTCGTCCTCGAGCTGATGGGCCTGCACACGCTGAACCCGGTGAGCGGTGATTTCTCGCTCGGCGCGAAGGGCGTCCGCATGAGGGACGGCGTTCTCGGGGAACCTGTAGCCGGCGTCACGATATCAGGGAACCTGACAGAGCTTCTCCAGAAAATCGCGGCCGTGGGAGGCGACCTCGAATTTTTCGGAGCCACGGGCGCGCCTTCGATCGTCGTTGAGGATGTGGTCGTAGCTGGAAACTAGGGAAACGCTGACCAATTCGCTAAAACGGCATTTGGCCGTTCCAGGACGGCAGGTGACGCGAGGGCTCAAGCCCCCGTCTTTTACGCGCTTGAGCGCGGCGCGCGCGGCATTCCTGATCGTCGCCGCATTCGTTTGCGCTATCGCCCTTGGAGGACTCGCGTCGGCGCAGGAGATGGATCTCATGCAGGGCGACGTCAGGAAGGGCAGCGTCCCGGTGATGGAGCGCGATGGCTTCCGATATGCCGCTTTAGACAAAATGCTGACCAGGCTCGGCCTTGCCCCCTCCCCCGCTACTGGCGGGCTTGTCGCGGTGTACTCCGGCAAAAAGATAGAGTTTTGGAGCGGCTCGAACGTCGCCCGCGTCAACAGCGCCGTAATGCCCCTCATGTCGGCTGTGTTTTACGAGGACGGCCACTGGTGGGGGGAGGCCGGCTCGTCGCTCAAGGCGCTGAGCCAATTTCTGGCGAGCGCGTCCCGTCCCTACGACCTGAGCTGGTCGGCATCCGGGAGCGGAGCGCCTTTTGCCGCCCAGATCCAGCCCGCACCCCCGATAGACAGGCCCGCGCCGCAAACGCCGCCTGGCTCTGGCTCGGCTGTAACAGTGACGAAGGTCAGGTGGGGGGAGCAGGCGGACTGCTACAGGGCCGTCATCGACGTCTCGTCCCAAGCCGCCGTCGAGGTGAAGGAGACACCGGGCGTGGCGGACGTAGTCTTCTCCGGCGCGCGGACGAACACATTCAGCGAAGACAGCCCTTGGAACGCGCTCAAGGTACGGGCCAGCCAGTCCGGGGGCAACGCCGTCCTGTCGTTCACGCACTCGGCCGCCAGGGTGAGGTCCTTCTGGCTCCAGGATCCCCCGCGATACGTGGTTGACTTTTACTTCCAGGGCGCGGAGGCCCCGGCGGTTCAGCCAGCTCCGCCGTCGCTCCCGCCGGCCATGACGCCGCCTTCGATAAATACAGTGCCTACATCTCAGCCCGCCCGCCGCCGCTTCCTCGTCGTCGTGGACGCCGGGCATGGCGGACACGACCCAGGCGCCGTAGGGAACAGCCTGAAGGAGAAGGACATAAACCTCAAGGCCGCCATCGAGCTCTCGAACAGCATAAAGAACTTGGGCATGGACGTCAGGCTGACACGCGCCGACGACAGGTATCTGAAGCTGGGCGAGCGAACGCTCTTCGCCAACAACGCGAAGGCAGACGTCTTTATCAGCCTGCACTGCAACGCCCTCCCGAGGGGGCAGCACGCGTCAGGCGTCGAGTTTTACCTCATGGATCAGCCGACGGACCGTGCCGCGTTCAACCTGGCCGTCCTGGAAAACAAAGAGCTGGAGGGCGAATCGCAGAACGCTGAGCTGGAAAACGCGAATTCCGACAAGAAGACGCAGCTCCTCATGAAGATCCTCATCGACATGCAGCAGAACGACAAGCTCATCGAGAGCACGACGCTCGCGGAGTTCATGTACGACAGGACGCGGGGCGCGGGATACTCGCTCAGGAAGGTGAGGCAGGCGCCGCTCTTCGTGTTGCGTGGCGCGGAGATGCCCGCGCTCTTGGTAGAGATGGGCTACATAACTGAGGCCAAGGACGCCAAGAACCTGAACTCCCAGGCATTCCGCAAAAAGATGATGGACGCGATCGCCTCGGGCGTGCTGGATTACCTGAAAAACGGGCCAAGCGAAGGAGGCATCTGATGAAACCCACAGCCAGGAGAAGATGGAAGAGCGACGACGAACCGTCACCGAGGGAAAAGCGCGAGATGATCGGCCGCGGGGAGTGGGTAGAGGAAGAGGAAGCCCCGAAAAAAGCGCTCCTGCCGTTCCGGCTGGTGGCCTGGGCATCGCTCGTCGTGCTGTTCTTCGCCGCAGGGTACGGCGTAATGTCATTGATATTCAACTGGATGGACAGGGAACACCCGAACCCCAGCCCGCCAAACCTCATATCGACCCCCGAACAGGCGGAGCGCCTGACGGCAGAGATGAGGTCGGCGGACGAGGCCGCGTCCGGGCCAGCCTTCGAGACGCTGACGCTCTCCATCCCGGAGGGGGCATCCTTCGTCACGAGGCAGATAAGGTGCGACGCCAGCATCAGAGAGGACGTCATGCAGCAGACGCTCTCGGCTTACATGGACGCGGTGAAGGAGAGCAAGATGCTGGATCCGGCCGCGAACAGCCTCAACCTCTTCCAGAGCGGTGACTGGCTTTACCTGAACGTCAACCAGCGCTTCGTCGATTCGATAAAGTCACTCGACGAGGCCAATGCGACGGCTCTGCTCATCGGCCTCGTGAGGACGATGTCCTCGAACTTCGAGCCAGTCACAAGAGTGAAGTTTTACGTCGACGGCAAGGAAATCAACGACAAGAAACCGGTCGACCTGACTGTCCCGTGGGGCATAAGGGGAAGCTGAGTGACGCCAGACGACAAGACCCCCCTAAATAAGGAAGCGCCCGCCGCGAGGGCAGGCGGGAGGGCGCCGCGAGAGCTCCGCCCCATCTCCATTGAGAGAGGATTCAACATCTACGCGGAGGGTTCGGCCATGATCAGGTGGGGCAACACGGTCGTGCATTGCACCGCGTCGACAGAGGACAGGGCGCCGGCGTTCCTCAGAGGCAGCGGGGCGGGCTGGCTCACCGCCGAGTACGCCATGCTCCCTAGGGCTACGCGCGACAGGACGCCCCGGGACGTCCAGAAGGGGCGCATAAACGGGCGGGGCAGCGAAATCCAGCGCCTTATAGGGCGCTCGCTCCGCTCCGCGCTTGACCTGGGCGCGATCGGGGAGAGGACGGTCTGGATCGACTGCGACGTTCTGCAGGCAGACGGGGGGACGAGGACGGCGTCGATCACGTGTGGCTTCGTCTGCCTGGTTGACGCGATGCGGGCACTGAGACAGAGCGCCGGCCTGCCCGGGCTGCCGATATCGGCGCAGATAGGCGCGGTGAGCGTGGGCAAGGTCGGCGGCGAGCTGATGCTCGACCTTGACTACGAAGAGGACAGATCAGCAGACGTGGACTGCAACGTCGTCACAAACGGCAAGGGAGAGTTCGTGGAGATGCAAGGGACGGGCGAGAACGGCTTTTTCTCCCGCGCAGAGCTGGACGATATGCTGCTCTTTGCGGGCGACGGCTTGCGAAAGGTATTCGCCCTCCAAAGGGACGCCTTGTCCCTGTCGCCGGAGGAGGAAGATCTGTTTGACGGCTTCTTCTGAGGACGGGAAAATTTTCAGGCTGATTCTAGCGAGCGGCAACAGGGACAAGCAGACCGAGTTCGCCGGTTTTTTCAGAGCCGAGGGCATGCCGTCCCTCGGCTTCGCTCTCGCACACGCGCAGAGTATGGCGATGGCCGCCCCGGACGTGGAGGAATCCGGCCAGAGCTACGAGGAAAACGCTCTGCTCAAGGCGCGGGCGTGGGCCGATCGCTTTGGCATGCCGGCCTTGGCGGACGACAGCGGGCTGGAGGTGCACAGCCTGGGCGGCAGACCAGGGATCTTCTCCGCGAGGGCAGCTCCAGGCAAAGACGCAGACAGGGTAAACTGGCTTCTCGGCGAACTGGAGGGCGTGCCCGACAGGCGCGCTTGCTTCGTGGCGTGCCTCGTGGTCGCTTTCCCGGCATGGCAGGGGGGCGGGCGCGGCTATTTCGCATCCGAGGGCAGGTGTTTCGGCAAAATCGCCTGTCAGCCGGCCGGCGCAGAGGGTTTCGGATACGACCCGGTTTTCATCCCCGACGGGCATGAAAACACCTTCGCGGAGCTAGGCAGCGAGGTAAAGTCCATGATTTCGCACAGAGCGAAGGCTATGGGAGGGATGGCGCTAATGGCCGCCTCTGTAAAAAAATACTGGTCGCTTTGCGAACAGGCGCTTCTGTGATAAAATGTTACCCGCTGCGCGGACGTATATTTTTTGGCCTTTGCCAAGCGTGATATTTCAAGGAGGCATGTTGATTTGTTTAAGACTATCCTTTCGGTACTGTTTTTGTTTTTGTGCATAGGGCTGATCTGCGTGATCTTGCTCCAGCACAGGAAGAGCGGCGGTTTCTC
>JAISFV010000112.1 GCA_031263445.1 Synergistaceae bacterium
CGAGATTGGACAAATCTGAAAAAACGTCGATGTCGTTCGTCACGTAATACGCGTCCTCCGTCTCCCTGACCCACTGCTCCGTGATCTTTGCGTCTGTGATCGTAATGTACTTGACTGACTCATGCGTGGCGGGATCCGTCCAGTGGGCAGGGCCGCCCGTCTTTATGCCGACCGCGTAGAGCCGGCTCTCGCCTGACACCTTCCTCGTCACCCCGCACGGATCGGCCGCTTTCTCCGTGTTTATCCGTTGAGTCTGGCGGAACGTCGGTATGTACATTATGCCGCAAACCAGTACGGGCTTCGCCGTCACGTACTCCTCCCCGGTGTTCTGCCCGCCAGGGCGCAGCCTGATGTACCACCCCGGCTGGAGGTCGCCCGGCGCCAGCGTCGTGTCTGCCGTGTCATCGAGTTCCTTCAAGTCGTCGCGCACGATCATGGTTCCGTCGGCGTCGGGGACGCAGAACCCGAAGATCATCTGGAAATCGTTTTTGAGTTCCCCGTCCGGCGCTTTGCCAGATTTTTTGACGGCCGCGTTCGCGGTACCGCCGCCCAGCCATACTTTGCCATTCTCGATGCCGGCGCAGAAGCCTCGGGGCGTAGAGTAGTGCTTCACCTTGGCCGGGTCGTTCTCAGAGGCGGAGGCGATATTTTTCTGGAGCGTCACCACCGTGCGGATATTCCACTCGCCCGGGGATAGCGCCTTCATCTCGCCGCCGCCCTGTCCTTCGAGGGAGACCATAAAGACGTTCCCCCTGTTGTCGGACGCAAAAACACGCCCGGTCATGCACGCGTTTGACGGCAGCCTGGATCTGAGCAGGGTCGGCTCTGAGTTCATCATGCCCATGTAGGGCGCGTAGCCCGTCTCACAGGCACCCGCTTTCGGCGCGCTGTTTTTTGACACTTCCTTGCTGTCGAAGGCCCTTATCACCGAGCCGTCCTTCGGGTCTATGAAGAGGAGCGTCGCGCCGCAGCCGCCGTTTTCCGCCGGGTCATATGAACTCTGGCTGCCCCCTGGCAGCGCGATGAAATTTGTCTTTGCGCCATTCATAGTACCCGCGACGCCCATGCCGGGCTTGGGGCTGTTGTAACCCAGCTTGCTGTACGGATCCGCTTCTGACGCAGGGCCAATCGCAGGCCCGCTGTCCGACAAACCCATCGATACCAGGGCGTCGCCGAGGTTTTCACGGTACCAGAGGAAGGTCGGCGCCGCAGGAGCGGTGATGTCCATGGCATAAAGGCCGTTGCCGCCCCTGCCGAGGGTGCCGAGCAGCAGCGTCCGCCAGAAACTCCCGTCGCCCGCCGCCGACAGGTCGAACCTGCGTTTCTGGAGAGGGCCGTCGAGCGTGTAGCCCGGGTTCGACCTGATGCCGAGTGTTTTCTCGTCACCTTTCACGTCGTGCCATAAAAGGTTCGAGCCGTCCGAGTACGTCTTGAGCGAAGCCATGCGCGACGGCAAGAGCGCAGGGGGCGGCAGTATGGCCGATTCCTCCTGGCCCGAGGACGGCACGACCACGTGCAGCACCCCGTCGTTCGTCTGGGCGTAAATCCGCTCCGTCCCTTTCACAGCCGCGACGGAGGCGCTGTTTGCCCATGCGTGGTAGCCAGGCAGCCCGTTGTTCGAACCCGCCGACGGAAGATCGGCGTACACGATCCCGGAGTTGCCGAAGTCCGCGAGCATGGACGACCTCGGGTATTTCGTCCCGCCTCCAGCGTATGAATAGTCGTATCCCTGAAGCCACCAGTAGAGCGCCTTGTCGGGCAAGGCCGGGCCGAACGACGCGCCAGGCAGGTTCGCCGGGCTCACCCTGCTGTTTATGCCCAGGAGGCTGGCGAACATGGCGTCGTCCGCCTTGAAGGACTTAAACTTGCTATCGTTTTTATCCCAATACTTGAGGTTCCGCAATTGAAGCGGATTTTCCCCTCCCCCCCGCCGCGCCAGGATGTTCGCGCCCAATTCCCAGTCGGCTGTCAGCGTCGAAAAGCCCTCCTTGTCACTGGACACCAAGTATCGGGTCAGATACCCCGCCCATTGGTCGCCCTGAACGATGCGGTACGACGTAGAGAACGTTGATGGCAGATCCTCGCCTTCTGCCGGAGGCGCCTCTACGAATGATCCCGTGCCTGGCTGAACGGCGTCGCTCTTGTTCACCGCCACGAGCGCCTGGCGGAATGACTCGAGCAGCTCGGCGCTGTTCGAGGCGAAGTAGGGCTGATACGGCGCGCCGTACATGTTCTCCTCGGTGATGGCGGCTATTTTGCCTGCGTCCAGCCCCTGCCCGGCGTTCGCCATCCTTATGAGGTTCAGCCGCATCCTCTTTATTTCCTTTATCACGGAGTCGCTTTTCGAGAGAGACGGGTCGTCCTTCATCATCTTGTCGGGATCGGCCACTATGCCGATGACGAGCGTCCTGATCGGGTTGTCGAGATCCGCCGTCTTGAGCTTTCCCGTGTTCTTGTCGAGCATCGTGACGCCGGCGTAAACCGCTTTCCTCTCGCCCGTCTCTGTCCTGAAGTCACACGATGTCGCGGCGTTCGTGGCGTCGTACAGGTTCTTGACGGCCCTCCACGCCGGGTACTCGTAGCCGCCGCCCTTGACGTTCGGCTCGCATCCGGAGGCGACGGCCACGACCCAGTTGTCCTCGCAGGGGTTCGTTACTGGGAACGACACCTTCGCCAGGTCGCCGTCAGAGATGTTGGCAGTAGGCACCTTGAGCGTGGCGGACGAAGACGAGCCGTCCGCTATGTTGAGCTGGTCATAAGATTCGTTGGCATAGGTCTGGCCGTAAGAAGCAGATCCCTTCACGGTATATCCGAGCTTCGGCGAGAAGAAGTCCATCACGGAACCTGTAGCCTCGCCAGAACCGGCGTTGAAGTACGCCCTGGGCTTCCCTGACCAGTACTGCTCCTGGCTGTATCGCCTCTTGTCTATCTTGTAGGAGATGTGATCGGCGCTCTTGGAGTACCAGACGTAACCCTGGGAGTGATAGAATTCGCGGTCGAGCCGGAGCGGCACGCCCGGCTTCTTGGGGTGGTACTTCGTCGGGTCGGGGAATATCGCCTGAGCCAAGTAGAAGTTGCCCGCTATGCCGATCTCCGGGTCATTGTAGTAGTAGAACTGGCTGGCGCGGTTGCCTTTGAAGCTGCTGGCGCGGTTGATATCGTCGCCCCAGTTCACTGCGGTTGTATCAAAATTCGTGGCGGTGCTGCCCGCGCTCTTGATGTCGGCCACGCCGTTTATCCAGAGCTTGAATTTGTCGATCTGGGTTATCGTCCTGCCGCCCTTCGTCCACGTGTAGTCGTGATCCTCTATTGGCAGCCAGAGGGACGCCCTGTTCATCAGCTTGAACATCGGCCTGTCGCGCTCCTGCCCGGCCTTATAGTCGCTGCCCTGACTTGCCGCGCCCATGCTCGACCACCAGCCGTCCTCCTCCTCGGATCTGTTGGAGGGGACCCCTGGCACCTTCGCCGTGTCGTAATATGACTGGACCTTCGCGTTCATCCACATGGGATAATACTGGCCGAAGAGCGCGCAGTGCGTCTCCATGTTCCCAGTAGTCTCGGAGGTCATTATGCCGTTCTTGAACTTTATCCTCTCGTACCCGTTCTGAAACGAGCCTTTCTTGATCGCCTTGCTTATGTTGGCCGGGTCGTTGACATAAGCCGTGTTACCGTTGAAGAGCGCGATCGTCCAGACGTTCCCGCCGAACGGGGCGACCTTGAATATCCCGTTGTAGTCCTGGCGCGCGCCGACGACTCCGTGGTGCGTACCCCTCATATGCCCGAGTTCGACGTTAGACGGAGAGAGGTACGTGGTCGCCATGCCGAAGCGGATGTTTTTGAAGAGATCCGGGTCGCTCAAAAGCCTCCAGAGGACGAGCTTCGTCTGGTACATCCTGCTGTCGTTCGGCACTAGGTCATCCTCGCTCCATGAATCCGGCGGCGTCCTCCAGTGCCTGGGATCCTTGAAGACGAGGGCGTAAGGGTAAGCCGCACTGGCCGATGCGTTAGTATTGTACGAGTACGGCGCGATTATCTGGTCTCCGTACCCGGCAGCCGTGTCCCTTATATGCCGCGCGGTGTCCTGAGCGGTTCTCGCGCCCCCGTCGTCATTCTTGGGTTTTGTTGACTGATAATAACCGAAGTCGCTGCCTGAGTACCTCGTATCGTAATACCAGGCGGACGATGTGCCGTTCCAGTGGCCGCGGTCGTAATCCGTCGGGTATCCGGCCCTCTCGCCGCTGTTATAAGAGGTACTCCTTGCCACGGTGCTGTAGGGCCAGACCTCGGGACAGTCCTTAAAGCCAACCTCCAGCCCCGTCACCTGGGACTTGTAAAGGCCCTTCGATATCGGGTTATCCGCGTCCATAAACGGAAAGTAATAGTTATCGGCGTTGAGCTTCATGGTTTCTTCGAGCGTCGCGCCCTTTTTAAAATTGTTCGTCGTGTCCACGTCGCGCCCGTACAGGTTGCGCTCCGGCCGGAGATTCTGCCCGCTCCACGCCGCAGGCAGCGCCCCCATGCCGAACGTGGCCTCATTCATCATCCTGTCGATATCCGCCGGGCCGTACCCGAAGCGATCCCGCGTCTTGTTCCAATCCGCCCCCTCGACAAATGAAAGATCCCAGCCGCTCACCATCTGCACCTGCGGGAGGACGCCCTTAGGCGTGAAGCTCATCGCCGCCGTGGACTCGATAAGGAAGAGCACGTTCGACTTCTTCGTGCCGCCGACCAGCGCGTCGGTCTCCTGTTGACCGACCTCCGTCTTGAGCGGGGCGCTTACGTCGGTTCCGGCGTCCGCCCACGCCGTGAGTGTCCCCCCTGGCAAGGGCGGCAGTGTCTGTGCGATATAGAGCGCCAAGACCCATGCTGTGACAAACCTCTTGGGAAAACCACGTTTTTTAAATTCCATGCGCTATCATCTCCATGACTGTTGATAGTTACTTTCGCCAAAACGCGGATTTTTACTTCTGAATAACTGAGAAAAAACATAACTTCATGGACATAAAGGCTAAAATCCCATTAGCCAATATGATGGATCTTCTTGCGGCAAAAGACATTGTGATCCGCACCCAAGAAAAGTTGTTTTAAATTCCAGAAAGCCAGGGATGTTCGGTTAAAAAGACAGTTCCGAGGATGTTGAAAAGCCAGGCTGATCCTGTCTCGACAAAACGCGCACGCGCCCCCGAACATCGTCACGGGGGCGCGTCAAGTGATTACAGATTGGTATTAGCGCGGCAGCGGGAGGGTTATCGTGAACTCAGTGAGGCCGTCGCCGCTGTTCAGCGTGACCTTGCCGCCGTGGGATTCCACGGCGGTTTTCACTATGGCAAGGCCGAGGCCGTATCCGCCTGTGCCGCCGCCGTCCCTCGCGCGGTCGCGCTCCAGGCGCTCGAACCTGCCGAACAGACGCCCGGCCTCCTCCTTTGGGATGCCCGTGCCATTGTCCGTGACCTTGAGGATACAAGCACCGCCTTCCTCGCGAACGCTTATGGATACCCGCCCGCCCGGTCCGTCGGCGTAGCGGCGGTACGTATATTTGACCGAGTTGTCCATGAGGTTGGCGATGGAGCGGCGGAGTTCCTCCGGCCTGCCGTAACAGGCAAGGGTGTCAGGGATGTCGGCCTCCCAGGCTATGTGGCCGGACTTCGGGTTTTTCTTCGCCTCGTTTATCTCGCTCCGCGCCATCTCCGCCAGGTCAAAACCCCTCGCGGCAGAGCCTGGGACACCCGATTCGAGCTTCGACAGCAGGAGCAGGTCGTCCACCAGCGCCGTCATCCTGTCGCGCTGCCGCATGATCTCCTCTATGTACGGCGCCCGCGCCTCGGCGGTGGAGTCCGCCATCCCGCCCAGCAGCTCCGCCGCTACTGATATCGACGTAAGCGGCGTCCGCAGCTCGTGTCCCGCGTCGGCGACGAAGGTCTTCCGCGCCTCCTCCATCCGGCTGCGTTCCGTTATGTCATCGAGGATGAGAAGCGTCTCGCGCTGACCTGCGGGGAGGGCGCGGGCGTGGTAACAGCGCTCCGCAGTCCCGTAGCGGAACTCGAAGCTCGCCTCATGGAACTCCCCCGCCCTCCCTTTTGCAATCAGGCCGATGAGCTCCGGCGCGCGGAGCGCCCCGTCGGCGTCAGCGCCCTCCAGCCTCTCCGGCGCATCTCTCAGCAGGGGGGCTAGCGCGCCGTTCGCGCAGTTGATCTTTCCGTCCGCCCCCACCAGCATCAGGCCGCACGGCGCTGACTGGACGACCGTAAGGAGCTGGTCGTGGTCGTCCTTCAGCTCCGCCATCATCCGCTCCCGGGCCTCCGCGCCCTCTTTCATGGCACGCGACAGCTCTTCTATCTCCAAAGCGCCTCCAGACGGATAGCGCGGGCGTGCGGACGGCCTGGCCCTCGACGCCTCGGTCAGCTCGCTTATGGGGCGCGCGACGCGTCTCACGCCGATGATACCGCCGATGACCGCCAACAAGCCGGAAAGGACGTGCGCCAGCAGTATGTTCATCCTGACCTTGTAAAGCAGGTCGTAATACCTCGAAAGGGGCAGCGAGCACCGGATTACGACCTGATCCTCTCCGCCCCTTTGAAACGCCCCGGCGTAGTAGAGGTACGGGATGCCCGTCGTCTCGCTGTATCTGCGGTCGGTGCCGCTGCCGACGGAGAGGGCCGCCTTCACCTCCGGCCTGTCGCGGTGGTTGTCAGCCGGTCTGGAGCCCTGATTCGTCAGGCTGCTGTCTGCAAGCACCGCCCCGTCCGCCCCGATTATCGTTATGCGCACCTCCAGCAGCTCGGACCAGTGAGCAAGTTCCTCGCTCGTGATGACGCCGTTTTTATCCGGCGCGCCGCAGCTGTCCAGCACCTCTTTTATCGCGCCCACATCCCTGCTCAGGCCGTCCGTCAGCAGCTCGTCTATTTCGGCCCTCATGCCGCGCGTAGCGAACACCCAGCTCAGGATGGCCGCGAGGGCGACGGAGAGCGCCAAAAGCGCGGCGAGCTTCCCGGCCAGCGTCCTAGGCATCGCCGCGCGCCTCCCCGCCGTCGTCCGACGCCAGCCTGTAACCCCGTCCGTGGACGGTGTGCAACAGCCTCGGGGAGTCCGGGTCGTCCTCGATCTTGCGCCTGAGCCTGAATATGTGGACGTCGAGCGTCCTGGTGTCACCGGCGCGCATCCCCCACACGCGCCGCAGGAGATCCCCCCTCGTCACGGTATGCCCTGCCCTCGCCGCAAGCGCCTCCAGCAGACGGTATTCCGTCGTGGAAAGGTCGAGTAGACGGCCGTCCTTATACGCTTCCTCGTGACCGGGATCTATCCTGAGCGCGCCGACCTCTACCGGCTGCCCGTCCCCGGCGGGTGCGCCCGAGCGGCTCAGGACGCTGGCGACCCGGGCTGACAGCTCCGCTATCGAAAAGGGTTTTTTGACGTAGTCCGACGCGCCAGCCGCGAAGCCCGCGAGCACGTCCTCCTCCGCGTCCCGCGCCGTGAGCATTATGATCGGCGTATCGCGGCTCGGCCGGTTTGCCTTGACGCGGCGGGCCACCTCGAAGCCGTCCAGCCTCGGCAGCATGACGTCCAGGATGACGAGATCCGGCGACAGCTCGGACACGGCGTTCAAGGCGGCGTCGCCCTCGAACGCCACGCAACAGTCATACCCCTGCCTGGACAACGCCTCGGCTATCATCTTGCAGAGGGACTCCTCGTCCTCCACGATTAAAATGCGGGACGACGGCATCTCCCGCGCCTCATTTATCCGCCGCGCCGGGCAATGGCCTGCGGAAGTCCGAAGCCTTCACTCGCCTGCCCGTCAGCATGTAGCATATCTGCTCGCTGATGTTCGTCACATGATCGCCAGCACGCTCCAAAAACCTGGCGACCATGAGCAGCCTGTCCGCGCCCTGTATAACCCCGCGAGTTTCGGTGACGATATCCAGCAGCTCGCTGAATACCATGTCCTCCAGGCTGTCGACCTCGTCGTCCATCGGGAACACGCTCTGTGCCATGGCAGGATCCCGTTCGAGAAGCGACTTCATCACCGTGTCGAGCATCGCCGTGACCTTCTCCCCCATCGGAGCGAGCCCTAAGAGCGGCTTTATGCGGGCGTCCAGCCCTATCGTAGTTCTGGCTATGCTGACGGCCAGATCCGAAATCCGTTCGAGGTCGAGCGCTATCCTTATGCACGCCTCCAACGAACGGAGATCCGTCGCCACCGGCTGGTAACGCGCTATCATCTGAAAACTGTCCGTGTCGATCGCGAGCGCCAGTTCGTCGATCGCGTCGTCGCCATCCCATACTGTCCGCGCCAGTGCCTTGTCGTGATGCGACAGCGCCCAGATCGAGTCGGACAGGGCCCTCTGCGCGAGACTGGCAAGCTCGAAGAGCTTTGAGAACAATTCATCCATTTCCGTGTCCCTGTATCTCTCCATCCCCCGCACCCCTTTCCTAATGAAACAAACGCGCCCCAGCGCGTCTGGAATTGTCATCCGAGAAGGCTGATTCATTGTCAGATGCCTAAAGGGTAAAGATTTAAACCCTTCGGGGCATGCGCAGCGAAACGCTTAAATGTCGTTTCAGCCGTTTAATCAGCGATACCTTAAACATCTCCAGCCCTTTATCCGAACCTGCCGGTGATATAGTCCTCTGTCCGCCTGTCTGAGGGGGTCGTGAAAATCTTCGTAGTCGGCCCGTGCTCGACGAGCTCCCCCATGAGGAAAAAAGCCGTATGATCCGAAACCCGCGCGGCCTGTTGCATGTTATGCGTGACTATGGCGACAGTATAGAATTTTTTCAACTCGCGGGCAAGCTCCTCGATCCTGGCGGTCGCCATAGGGTCGAGCGCAGACGTAGGCTCGTCCATGAGCAGCACCTCTGGCTCGACGGCGATGGCGCGGGCTATGCAGAGCCTCTGCTGCTGCCCGCCGGAGAGGGATGACGCCTGGGCGTCCAGCCTGTCCTTCACCTCTTCCCAGAGGCCGGAGTTCCGGAGCGACCGCTCCACGACCTCGCCGAGCTTGCCCCTGTCCCGCTCGCCGAGCAGCTTTGGGCCGTAAGCCACGTTCTCGCGGATCGAAAAGGGGAAGGGGTTCGGCCTCTGGAATACCATGCCCACCCTGCGGCGGAGCGACGTCACATCGACATCCGGCGCGTAGATGTCCTTGCCGTCGAGCAGCACCCGCCCCGTTATCTCCACCCCGCGCACGAAGTCGTTCATCCTGTTGAGGCATCTCAGGAAAGTACTCTTGCCGCATCCCGACGGCCCTATGAAGGCCATCAGCGAGTTCTCCTCGATGCCCAGCGTCACATCTCTGAGCGCCGGCGACGTGCCCTTCGAGTACGAGAGCGACAGGGATTCTATCGTCAGCTTGGCCTGGCTCATAATACGTCCTTCCTCAGCCGCGACCGCGCCGCCATGCCAACCATCGATATCCCTAACACCACCGCCAGCAGAACCAATATCGTCCCATATTGCAGGGGGGTCGTCCGCTCGATGTTCGTGCCGGCGGTGGCTAGTACGTACACGTGATACGGCAGGGCCATGACCGAATCGAAAAGATTGCGCGCGAAGCCCGGCGCGAAGTACACCGCCCCGGTAAACATTATCGGCGCGGTCTCGCCGGCGACGCGCCCCACGCTCAGTATGCCGCCGGTTATTATCCCTGGGAAGGCGGAGGGCAGGACGACGCCGTATATCGTCTGCCACTCCGTCGCGCCCAGCGCATGGGCAGCGTCGCGGTAGTCCTGAGGCACGTTGGCGAGCGCGGTCTCCGAGGCGGTGACGATGGTCGGCAGGACCATGCACCCGAGCGTGAGGCCTGCGGACAGCAAACTCGCACCGAAGCGGAGGAACGCGCAGAAGAAGGCCAGCCCGAACAGCCCCAGCACTACGGACGGGATGGACGCGAGGCTCCTCATCGCGAGCCTGAGCGTATTTTTCAGCGCCCCGCCGCGCGCGTACTCGTTGAAATACACCGCCGTCGTGACCCCCACGGGGAAGGCGAAGCACATCGACACGAATATGAGCTGGAGCGTCCCGACTATAGGAGTGACGATACCGCCCTCGGTCATCCCGTTCCTGGGCGGTTCAGTCACAAACTCCCATGACAGCGAGCCGCCCCCCCTCGCCGCCAAAAAAGACAGGATCGAACAGAGGACCGTCGCCACGAAGGCCATCGCCGCCCAGAGCAAGAACGTCGAGAGAGAGTCCGCGGCTTTCCTCCAAAGGGCGTAGCCAGGGCGGACAGGCCCCATATCGCTCGATTTGCTCAAACCGGACATCGGAAAGCCTTCCGAGACGGCCTCGTGATTCACTGTTTCCTTCACGTCAATCCGCCTCCCCTCGGGATTCGATTTTTATCACCAGCATATTGAGCGCCAGCGTGAAGAGCAGCAGGATACAGCCCATGAAAAACAGGGCGTGATAGTGGGCGGAGCCGACCGACGTCTCCCCCATCTCCGCAGCGATCGCCGAGGTCAGCGGACGCACTGGGTCGAAGACGGACTGCGGGAGCAGTGCCGCGCCGCCGGAAGCCATCAGGACGACCATCGTCTCGCCCAGCGCCCTCATCAAGCCGAGTATCGCCGCCTGCGCGATCCCGCGCGACGCTCCCGGCAGCACGACCTTGAACATCGTCTCGCACCGCGTCGCCCCCAGCGCGTATGACGCGTCGCGCTGCGACTGCGGAACGGCGTGCAGGCTCTCCTCGGACAAGGTAGCGACTGTCGGCAGGATCATCACGCCGAGCAGCATCGACGCGTTCATCAGGTTCAGGCCAGACAGTAGCTCCAGCCTGACCTGCAAGAACGGCGCTATCACGACCATCCCGATAAACCCGAGGACTACGGACGGGAGGAACCCCAGTATCTCCAAGGTTATCTTGAAAAAGCCGCTTATCCGCTTCGGGCATATTTCCGTGAGAAAGAGCGCCAGAGCCACCCCGAACGGGATGGCGAGGGCAGACGAGGTAAGCGTCACCGCGAGGGAACCTGCGATGAGCGGCATCATGCCGAAGAGGGGAGGGGCAGATACGGGATACCATAGCCTGCCCGTAGCGAGCTCCGTTATGGACGCGCCCTTCAGGATCGGCATCCCCTCCCTCAGGAGGAAGAGGAGTATGAACGCCATCACCAGGACGCCGGACATCGCCATGACGGTTATGATCCGACGCGGCGCCGTCTCGCTCAGCCTGCGTGCCTCTCCTCTCTCCGGCATCTGCGCTGTCCTACTTGAGCGTGACGAAGCCTTCGCGCGCGACGTACCTCTGGCCGTCATCGCTCACGAGGAAGTCGAGGTATTTTTTTATCTCCCCCGCCGGGCTGCCGTCTGTGTACATAAAGAGCTTCCTGCTGGTGACTATCGCGCCGGAGCGTGCGGTGTCGGGCGTCCCCTTCACGCCCTCGATGGTGAGCGCCTTGACGAGCTTTTCGTTTACATATCCCAGGCTGTCGTAACCGATGGAGAGCGTATTGCCGGCCACGGACTGCACCAGCGCGCCGGAAGAGGCCGATATGAGCGCCCTCGGCGTCACAGCCGTGCCCTCCATTATCTTCTCGTTCCACACTTCGTAGGTTCCTGAGCTGGTGTCACGCCCTATCACCGCTATGCTCTTGTCGGGGCCGCCGACCTCTTTCCAGTTCGTGATCTTGCCGGAGTAGATGTCGCGGAGCTGGCCCGCCGTGAGGTCGCTCACCGGGTTTGACGGATGGACTATCGGCACGATGCAGTCCACCGCCACTATGTGCTGCACCGGATTGCGCCCCTTCTCCTTCGCCGCGTCGATTTCCTCTGACTTCATCTCGCGGCTCAGCGCGGCGATGGAGGTCACGCCGTCGATGAGGGCCTTGGCCCCGTTGCCGCTCCCCCCTCCCGATACCGAGATGCGAGTGCCGGGGTTGACTTTCATAAACGCCTCCGCCGTCGACTGGGCGAACGGAAGGATCGTCGTAGACCCGTTGATCGACAGCTCCTCTGCCGCGAACGCGGCCCCCGAGAACAGGACCGCCGTCAAAACCGCAAGACACAACGCCATTACTCTGCTTTTCCTCATGAACACTCCTCCAGTATACGATTTTTTCCGGAACATGACGAAAGTATACGGAGTCCTTGATAAGCGCCCGTTACAGGAATGTTACAGGATTCTTTCGAGGCCGAAGCCAGAGGTGGCAGACGAACACAGGGTTTTTCTAGGATCCGGTTCTGTCGGATTTATCCGGGAGGGCCGGCAGAGGTGCAACCCCTTGAGCGACGCGTACACTTTCTCGAACGCGTCGCGGTCGATCTCCGGCCCGCTCAGGGACGGGCCGGCCGCCTCAGCCTCCAGCCCGTCCTCGGCTGACGTGCTTTTATGAGTTCAGCAGCGTCTGGGCCTCTTCCAGCGGCAGGCCTGACATTTTGAATACTACGTGCTGCACGGGATCGCGCCCCTTCTCCTTTGTTGTGTAGTTCAATAACCGTTTTCGCCGTTCGCTCCGCTCAGGGAGTGGAGTTCCATTGCCAGGGCGAGGCTCAGCCTCGTACCCTGGGATTCCAGGTCCGCGCCTAGTATCTCGCCTATCCTGCGGTACCTGTACTTGACGGTGTTGTAATGCAGGTTCATCGCGGACGCCACCGGCTTGAGCTGCCAGTTGCTGCGGATGACGCAAAAGAGCGTCTGGAGCAGCGAGTAGCCAGCGCCCTTGGCGTTCTCCTGGTTCATCAGAGGCCCCAGGTGCAGGGCGATGAAATCCCTCGCGTCCTGGGTGCCGTTAATGGACGCCAGCAGCCTGTACACGCCCATGTCCTCCCAGAAGCAGGGGAAGGCCGGGTTGTCGCTGCATTTTGCCATTGTCACGACCCTTTTGGCCTCGCGAAAGCTCTTGTCGCACATCATCAGGTCATCGACCGGCGCGCCCACGCCCATCACGAGATGGAGGCCGGTCTTGCCCCTGGCCGTCCTGCGCGCCGCTGTGAACGTCTCCGCAAGGGCCGTTTTTATCCTGCCCCACTCCGCAGCCGGGGCCTTGACGACGAACGCCATGCCGTCCTCGAGCTGGGCATACGGTATCCCGTCGGGCTGTATGCCCATCGCGAGAGACCTGAAAACCTCGTAAGCGCTCATGTGCGGCGCTTCCGCCACTTGCCGCAGCGACCTCGCGCCGTCCACTCCTACCAGCGCCACGGCGTGCGGACCCTCAAGGTTCCAGCCGACGGAGAGGCCCCGGCTCCGTATCTCAGACGCCTGCTTGAACCGTTTGTACAGGATGTCCTGAACGAACTGAGCGCCCCTGCCGCGCTCTATCCTCCATCGCTCCCCTTCCCATTTGAGGTGGAGCCGGAGCGCGCCAGTGGCGTGTTCAAGGGACGCGGCGGATCTGTCGTCCGCCGCCGGCTTGTCGATGAAAAGGTACCCGGCGGGCTTGGGTACGCCGGACTGGGGCTGAGGGGCGGACAGTATGACCGTGTGCGGGAAGTGGTCTGTCAAAAATGCGAGAGGCACGTCGCCGGCGACCTGGCTGAACTCAGGGGAATCGGCGAGAATCCTCCGTTCGCCCGTCGAGGCGTTCAGGAACAGTATATCCCTGCGGACGTTCTCACGCAGCAGCGAGAGGATGGAGACCAGCGGGTCGCTCCCCATCAGCTTGTCGAAGAAGAGTTTCCTCAGTTCCTCGGACTTCTCCATCATCTCGGATTTCTGGTCGGCTATCGTTATGATTGCCGGGTTTATTATATCCGTGTGGGCATAGTGGAACGGGATCCCTATCAGGGGGAACTCCAGCCTGTCGGCCACGCGCAAGACCTCTTGCGGTATCCTGTCGATATACCGCCCCATCTTGACGCCCAGCGCAGCCGCGCCCCCCTTGTCGGATATCTCTATCAAGTCCGCCAGCCGTTCAGGATCCTTCCTGAATATATAACCCGACGTGAGCAGGAACTCCCCGCCAAAGAGCCAGGCCTCTATGTCGACAGCGTCCACGACGCATACCGTCCTGACCTTCCTGGACGCGAGTCCGCTGCCGCCCGCGTGTATCACGAAGTCTGAAAAACCGCCGCGTTCGATCATTTGCTGAACTGTAAGATACATGCCGGCCAACCCCCGCAGATTTTCGCGATGCGCACGCTCGTTTCTC
>JAISFV010000123.1 GCA_031263445.1 Synergistaceae bacterium
TATGCCGCTTCGGGAGGTGTTTTCTTGGCGGAAGAGAGGATAGCTTTCATCGGCGCGATCCTGGAGGATCCTGAGAGCGCGCAGCAGGAGTTCAACTCCGTGGTCTCGTCATTCAGGCAGATAATCCGCAACCGCTCCGGGACGCCTTTCCCGGAGGGCGTCGCGGTTATATCGCTCACCGTCATGGGTGACATCGACAGGATAAACGCCCTGACGGGGAGGCTGGGGCAGATTCCGAACGTCCAGGTGCGGAGCGCCATATCAAAGAGGCAGATAAATCGGGAGGTGTAATCATTATGGAAATGACAATCGACGCGGCGGCCGTCGAAAAGATGCTGGCGGACTCCAAGGGAACCGGCGCACGTGAACTCGACGCGATACTGGACCGGGCGGAGGGGCTTCGCGGGCTCTCCCTCCAGGACGTAGCGGCACTGCTCACGACGGACTCGGAGGAACACATATCGCGCATGTTCCGCGTATCGGGCGAAATCAAGGAAAAGATTTACGGCGAGCGGGTCGTGATGTTCGCTCCGCTCTACATCAGCGACTACTGCATCAACAAGTGCGCTTACTGCGGCTACTCGTGCGAGAACCAGTTCGCTAGGCGGCGGCTCACGATAGACGAGATACGCAAAGAGGCGGAGATACTGGAGCGCATGGGACACAAGCGCCTGGCGCTCGAGGCCGGGGAGGATCCGGTCAACTGCCCCATCGAATACGTACTGGAGGCCATACAGGCTATATATGGCATGAAGGCGGGCAGCGGCGAAATCCGCAGGGTGAACGTGAACATAGCGGCGACCACTGAGGAGAACTACAAAAAACTCCACGACATCGGCATCGGGACGTACATCCTCTTCCAGGAGACGTATCACGAGCCTACGTACACGGCGCTGCACGAGGCGGGGCCGAAGAAGGACTTCCGCTACCACTTGACGGCGTTCGACCGCGCTATGCGCTCCGGGATCGACGACGTTGGCGGGGGCGTGCTGTTCGGCCTGCACGACTGGAGGTTCGAGGTGCTTGGCCTCATGCTGCACAACCGCCACCTAGACGAGACATACGGCGCGGGGTTCCACACGATCTCCATGCCGCGCCTCTGCCACGCGCAGGGAATGGATATGTCGCGGTACGAGATCCTGTCTGACAGTGATTTCAAGCGCGTCGTCGCGACGATAAGGATCGCCGTGCCGTACACAGGGATGATAATCTCGACCAGGGAATCCCCGGATATGCGCAAGGAATTGATACGCCTCGGCATATCACAGGTGAGCGGCGGGTCGAGCGTGGAAGTCGGCGGCTACGCGAGCCGCGAGGACGGGGGCGAGCAGTTCGAGCTGGCAGACCGCCGCCCCGCGATAGACGTCCTGCGATGGCTCATGGACGAGGAACTCGTCCCTAGCTTCTGCACAGCCTGCTACCGCAAGGGGCGCACCGGGGACAGGTTCATGTCGCTGGCGAAATCCAGCAACATCAAGAACGTCTGCCTGCCCAACGCCCTTATGACGCTCTGCGAGTACATGATGGACTACGGCGACGAGAAATTCCGCGCGCAGGCCGCGGACATCATAGACAAAAACATCCCGAAGATCGGTAACGACAAGATGCGGACGCTCACGAAGGAGAACATCGACAAGATCAAAGGCGGCGCGCGCGACCTCTTCGTATGACGCGGGAGGATTATGTGCTAAACTAAAATATGTACGATTAACCGCATGGGGGTGTCGAATTGAGTCAGGTCGAGTTCGAGAACGTCAAGCTCGTCGCCAAGGCCAACGTCTACCACGGAGGGAGGGTAATCAGCTACGCCTTTTACCTCCCTGACGGGAGCAGGAAGACCGCCGGGGTCATCTTCCCCGGGGAGTACGAATTCGGGACAGGCGACCGCGAGATAATGGAAGTGACGGCAGGGGCGCTCACCGCCCTCCTGCCCGACAAGGGCGAGTGGGAGACCTTCGCCGCCGGGGCGTCGTTCGAAGTCGAGGCCCACAGCAGCTTCAAGTGCAAGAGCAACGATGTTTCGGAGTACGTCTGCTCCTACGTAAAACCGTAGGGCCGTGTCGTGCGGAAAGCGTATAGGCGACCCCTCGGACGGCGCGCCAGTGTCTGACAATGCCTTCGTGAAGACCTTTAGCGTCCCGTACTACGGGCTGGACATGAAAAACAGCCTGAAGACAGGGACGTTGCTGGAATTCTTCCAGGAGACGGCGGCCCTGCACGCGCAAGGCTTGCGCATAGGGGTCGCGGACATGATGGAGCGCGGCGCCACGTGGGTGCTACGCCGCTACAGGGTGAACGTCTACCGCCGTCCCGGCCTCGAGGACGTCACGATCCGGACGTGGTACGAGCCCAAGAGAAACATCATGTCGGTGCGCCTGTTCGACGCAGTGGACCAGGACGGGCGCGCAGTGGCTGACGCGTGGTCGGGGTGGATAGCGGTAGACCTCGCGCGCGGGAAGCCGGCCCGCCTGGACAGGGTGCTGCCGGCGGAGTACTACGAAAATGCAGGTACGGTCGCTCAGGGCGAGATCGGCGGCGTGGAAGCGCCAGCAGGGTCAGAGTGTCCTGAGCGTACCTTTCGTGTCCGGCTGCACGAGCTGGATCTGAACGGACACACGAACCACACCGTCTACTTTGACTGGGCGGCTGAGTCCGTCCCCGACGAGACATCGCTCAATCTCACGCCGAAGCTCCTTGACGCGGAGTTTTTCACCCCCGTGCCGCGCACGGAAGTGACAGTGCGCAGTCGGAGGATCTCAGACAACCCCGCCAGTTTCGCCCACTCCGTCGCCCTGAGCGGCTCAGTCGCCGAGGCGGCGAGGCTCGTCACCGTGTGGGGGTGAGCCTCGGATCATGGCACAGCCTCACTGAGCGGCAAAACAGAGCGGCTCGGTGACTGAGAAAATTCAAGCCTCCGCAGCTTTTCATTAAAAAAACGCTTAAAACGCCAGGACTCCATTTCAGCCGTTGAATTTGCGTCCCGTTGATTAACTACTTGCAACTTTATGTCACCTTTGCGCCATCCGCTTAATACTCTTGCCTTGCGTGAAAAATTCGTATACATTATACACGCTCTACAATTGGTTGAGGAGAGGCTGATTTATAGTCAGACGCCTAAAGCGTAAAGGCTCAAATATTTGCGGCGTCTGTACTCACAGACGGCAAAATCGTTTAGGCGAGTTAAAATCACCGTTCCCTTGATCCCTCCGGGCTTCCCGCGTTTGAAGGGGGAGGCTGACGGTGTTTCGCCTGTACCGCTGCACGTCCATCTCGTGACTTGAAAACCCGCCGCAATTTGGCACGAAAACGGAAAGGAGTGTCGTCTATGCCTGAAACGCAGGACAAAAAGCAATATCACGTCAAGAGGATTTACATCAACGGAATCCCAAAGAGGATCATGGCAAACAACGAAACCACGCTGCTGGAGGTCATCCGCGAACAGCAGCACATGACCGGAACCAAGCGCGGCTGCAACTGCGGGCAGTGCGGGGTCTGTAACGTCATACTGAACGGGAAGGTAGTCCGCTCCTGCATCACTCGCTGGAAAAACGTCCCGGAGGAGTCCGATCTGCTCACCATCGAAGGAGTGGGGACAGTGACCGCGCCGCACGCACTCCAGCTCGCCTTCATAGTGAACGGTGCCATCCAGTGCGGTTTCTGCACGCCGGGCTTCATAATGGTCGCCAAGAAACTGCTCGAGGACAACCCGGCTCCGACCCGTGAGGAGGTACGCGAGGCGTTCCAGAAGAGCTTCATGACGTGCCGCTGTACCGGCTACATCCAGATAACGGACGCCGTCATGGAGGCGGCGGAAGTCCTCTCCGGCAAGAAGAGCCTCCAGGATCTGGCCCGCCGTTTGGAGCCCGGCAAGCAGGTCTGGAACACCAGCTACCCGCGCCCGAGCGCCATATACAAAGCCACTGGTACGTTCGACTACGGCGACGACGAGTACCTCAAGCTGCCGGAAGACACCCTCTTTGCCGTCCCCGTCGTCACGAAATACCGCCATGCGATCGTCAAGAAAATCGACTTCTCCGAGGCCGAAAAGATGCCAGGCGTCCACGCCGTCGTCACCGCCAAGACACTTACGGACAACAGGGGTACGAACAGGATCCGCGGCCAGGTAGGCAGCCCGACCACAACTACGGACGGCTGGGAGCGCCGCATGATCGTCCCGGAGGGCGACAAGATACGGCAGTGGGGCGAGTGTGTCGCGATAGTGGTCGCTGAGAACGAAAAACTCGCCAGGGCCGCCGCCGCTGCCGTCAAGGTAGATCTCGAGCCGCTCAAGGAAATGATCGACATCCATCAGGCCATGGCAGACGACGCCATCCCGGTGTACGACGAGATCGAAGGCATCGACGGCATCCGCAACGCGTTCAACAGGCGTCCGTTCCAGAAGGGCAGCGACCCGAAAGACCTCATCGACAACGCGCCGTATAAAGTGGAAGACACATTCTACAGTTCGCGCCAGCCGCACCTCACGCTCGAAACGGACTGCGGCTACGGCTACTACGACGAGGAAGGGAAGCTCTGTCTGCAAACCAAGAGCATCTGCGTCTACAGGCACCAGCTCATGATCGCCCGTGGCATTGGGGTACCGCCGTCGGGGATCCGCGTGATCCAGAACAACATGGGCGCTACTTTTGGCTACAAGGTCGGCCCCACGAACGAGTACCTCCTGGCCGCATGTCTGATCGCGATAAAGGACCGCCCAGTCTACATGCGGCTTGACATGAAGGAACACATAACGCGCACGCCAAAGCGCTCGCCGTTCCTCATGAACATCCGCATCGGCGCCGACAAGGACGGGAAGATCGTCGGCGGCGAACACAGGTGGTACGTCGATCACGGCCCGTACTCCGAGTCGAGCCAGGATCTCATGAACAAGGGCATCCAGTTCTTCCTGGCGCCTTACGACGTTGACAACCTGAAGGGCGTGGGCTACACCGTATTCACCAACCATCGCTGGTCGGCCGCCTTCCGGGCATACGGCGGGCCGCAGACGTACTGGGGCGGGGAGACCGCGATAGACATGCTCGCATACGAGGTCGGCATGGATCCGTTCGACTTCCGCGTGAAGAACATAATGAAGGAGGGCGGCCTGTCGCCGAGCAGCCAGCACTTCGAGGTCTACCCGTTCCCGAAGATGATAGAGAAGGCCCGCCCGATCTACGAGGAATTCAAGGCTGACGCCGCAAAGAAGAACAGCGCCGGCGACAGCACGGTGAAATTTGGCGTGGGCGTCTCGTTCGGCATTTACAACTCTAACGACGACGGCGCGGACGAGGCCGGCAACGGCGTGGAACTCACTAAAGACGGCGTGACCGTCTACAACACCTGGGAGGACCACGGGCAGGGCGCGGACATGGGCACGGTCGGCACCGCCCACGAAGCGCTGAAGCCGTTGAAATTAGACCCGAGGAAGATAAAGCACGTGTCGAGCGACACGGCGAAGACGCCGAACAGCGGGGCCGCCGCTGCCAGCCGCTGCCAGAACATGGTCGGCAACGCGATCATCATGAGCTGCAACATGCTCCTGGACGCCATGAGAAAGCCCGACGGCACCTACCGCACCTACGACGAGATGACGCAGGAGGGCATACCGCTGTACTACGAGGCGACGTACAAAACACAGGTGAGGGACAACGACGGAAACGTGGTCGAGTGTTCCGGCAACGACCCGGAGACCGGCATGGGGTATCCGTTCATGTCGCACATGTTCGCGATCAACATCGCCCAGGTCTCGGTGAACACCCAGACAGGCAAAGCCCGCGCCGAGCGGTTCGCCCTCGTCGGCGACGTCGGTGTCATCTGCAACTTCCTGGTCGTGGACGGGCAGCAGTACGGCGGCATAGCCCAGGGCATCGGGCTGGCTTTGACCGAGGACTTCCTCGACGAGAACAAGTACAACAACCTCGCCACCTGCGGATTCCCCTACCCGAAGGACGTCCCGGACGATCTAAGGCTCGTCCACGTGGAGACGCCCCGCCCGTTTGGCCCGTTCGGAGCGGCCGGGACCGGGGAGATGCCTCTGGCAGCCCCTCACGCCGCGATCTGCAACGCCATATACGCGGCCTGCGGCGCCAGGATCAAGACCCTGCCGGCGACGCCGGACAAGGTCAAGGCCGCGCTCGCGAAGTAGATTATAAGCAACTCTCAGTCAGACAGAGGGCGCCGCGGGCTTTATTTTACCCCCGGCGTCTTTCGTTTTACCGATGACGTGATATCATCAGCAGGAAAACCTGAGCAGAACAGACGCATTATCGGAGGAGGGTTTTGGATGAGTGAGAAGAACTGGGGCAAGGTCACTGACCTGAAGACGCTGGACGCCTCGGCGCTCGCGCCGGACATCACGAAGCGCAATATCTTCGCGCCCGATTCTTTCTGGGACGACTACGTGATGAGGCATTTCATAGTCCCCGAAGGCGCGGAGGTACCTGTGCACTCGCACGAGTGGGATCACCTGACGCTGTCGCTGGGCGGCCACGGCGAGGTAGAGGTCGACGGCGAGCATTACGACCTGGAGAACGGCAACTGGGCCAGAGTGCCGGGCGGCACGAAGCACTCCTTCCGGAACATCGGCAAGGGCGACTTCACGTTCCTCTGCATCGTACCCACGCGCGGCGACCCGCACGCGAAGAAGGCCAGCATGAGGGCCGAGCGCAAGAGAAAAAAAGAGGCGGAGGGAAAAGCGCAAGAAG
>JAISFV010000180.1 GCA_031263445.1 Synergistaceae bacterium
CACTGCATCCGAATTTCGGGGCGAAATCCGTTATACGGTATATTATACGGAAAAACTCCCGCTTGCAAGCCCTTTTCCAGCCTTTTTCCGCCCTCCTGGCGCACCCCGCGAGCGCAGTCTGCGACAGCGTTCACGGGCCGAGACCGTATAACGCCCGGTAGTAAGATGCGCCCAGAAAAATTATACGGAATATTATACGGTTTAGTGCCTCACAGCCGCACTGAGACTGAGAAATATCGGGGTCATAGGGACGCCCCTTCATCCCTTCCTTATTATAGACGGGCTGGCAATTCATGAGCGCGATAACGCCCGCCGCGACGCGGGGGTTTCTCGCTAATGTCGTGTCTGGTGGTTTCCATGCGCCTGGCGTGGCTTTACGAAGCATGGGCGTATTTTTGCCACGGTACGGTTTGCGCAGTGAGATGAAAAGCCTTCGTGCCTTCTTGAAACGACTTGATAGTTTTATAGGAGAATATGCGATGAAAAAAGACATGACGCCTGGCAGTGAGTGGCGCGTGATGCTGTTTTCCGCCCTGCCGGTCATAGGGTTCCGTCTGTTCCAGGCGCTGTGCAACACCACAGACGCGCTGACAGCCGCCAGCGTGGCGGGGCCGCCTGCCTTGGGCGCGATCAGTCTGACGTGACGCTCAAAGCTGCGCCGCCTGGCGAGTGTCCATGTGCCACTTGTCCGGCGGGAGCAGATCCATGATGACGCGCTCGATTTCGCTGAGTTCGAGCGGCTTTGAGAGGAAATCATTCATGCCGCTTTGCAGGAACAGGTCGCGCACGTCGCCTACCACGTTGGCCGTGAGGGCCACGATGGGCAGTTTGGCGTACTTCTCGCCTGTCAGCGAGCGGATGGCTAACGTCGTATCTACGCCGTCCATCTCCGGCATCATGTGATCCATGAACACGATGTCATAGTCGTTTTCCTTTACGAACTTGATCGCCTCCGCGCCGGAAGCCACGCACGTGACCGCGCCGCCGTAGGTCAGCAGCACGTTTTCAGCGATTTCGAGGTTGATGTCGTTGTCGTCCACCACCAGGAAATGCGTCCCTTGCAGCCGCAGGGCCGCCCCGCCTGTCTCACGGGCGGGTTGCGTGCAGTACGACTCCGCGCCGATGAGATTAGCGGCAATGAGGCTGGTAAGCGGCGTGTAGAGGTTTTTCACGTGCGGCGGCAAGCCCTGGTCTTTCAGTTGGTTCCTCGAAATGGCGATCAGTTTCGTGCATGGGCAGTCCACCTGGCTCACGAGGCTGTATCTGACGAAGTCGAAGAACGCGTGGGAGTACCTGGCGAAATTGGCTGGCGTGTCCACGATGTCGCATGGGACGCCCATCTTCCTGAGTTTTTCCGAAATGCCGCGCTCCTTTACGGCGCTCGACAGCCAGACGGCGGCGTACCTGCGCTCGTCCGACGGCAGGGCGAAAGCCGGCTTGGCGTCCGGAGCCGTCTGCGTGACGTAGAACGAAAAGCACGAGCCGTGGCCGTAAACGCTCTCCACGCTTATTTCGCCCTTCATCAGCTCCACTAGGTTTTTTGAAATGGCGAGCCCGAGGCCGGTGCCCTCTATCCCGCGATTTTTTCGCGTGTCCAGTTGCGAGAAGTTTCCGAAAAGGAGCGGTATCTCATCCTTGCGTATGCCTATGCCAGTGTCCTGGACGGCGAACATGAGCCTGTACTGCCCCTGCCCGTCAGTCCGCTCCGCGCCGACCGTAAGGGTGATATGCCCCTCTGGCGTGAATTTCACGGCGTTCGTCAGGAGGTTTACCGCGACCTGCTTTATGCGCGTTGCGTCCCCGATGAACTCCATCGGCATGTCAGGGTCGTCGTCCACTATGAAATCGAGCGGCTTGTCGCCTATCCGCATGTGTATCATGGTCACGATGTCGTTGACTAGGGAGTGGATGTCGTATTTTTCCTCGGCGATTTCCACCGCGCCTGCCTCGATCTTCGAGAAGTCCAGGATGTCGTTTATTATGGACAGCAGCGACGTCCCGGCGTTCCTGATGTTGCCCAGGTATTCTAGCACCGATTCCTTCGGGAAGTTCCGTATCGCGAGGTCGGTCATACCCAATATCGCGTTCATCGGCGTGCGGATCTCATGGCTCATGTTCGCCAGGAACTCGGATTTCGCGCGGTTGGCCAGCTCTGCCGCCTCCAGCCGCCGCCGCTCAGTGATGTCGGTGTAGAAGCCTTCGAAGAGGCGCGGCGTCCCGTCCAGGTTTTTCTCGACCACGCGGCTGCGCTCCCAGACCCATTTTACATCGCCGTCCTTCGCGATCATCCTGAAAGTGGTCTCCAGCGGCAGGCCCGCCGAGAGCGTGTCTCTGTTCAGCTTTTCAAGCTCCGGCGCGTCGTCGGGATGAACCAGGTCGAAAAATTTCGCGGCCTTGTTGCCGATAAGCTCCTCCGGCTTGTAGCCTATGAGGCTGTAGCAGCCCTCGCTCACGAAGGTGAACGTAAAATCGGGCGGGTCGTTCAGGCACTGGTACACCATGCCTGGCAGGTTGCTCATGAGCGTCTCGTTGCGGCGCATCAAGAGATGCCGCTCCGAACTCTCCATCGCCAGTGCCACGAAATCCGCGAGCGACGAGGCGAAATTCTGTTCCTCGATGGTCCACAGCCGGCCTTCCTTGAATGGCCCTGTCCGATTCTGCTCGATACACACCACGCCCACGAGATCGCCGCCGATGCGGATCGGCGCGTCCAAGAGCGCGCAGATGTCCGAGCCGTATGTTTCCTCCAGGTCGGGCAGTATGTCGGTATCCGCAACGTTGTTTACCACGATGAGGCGCTCGGTGTGCAGCAGCTCCACGTAGCGTTTGCGGCTGTCGAGCGGGAAATCGTCTTGGATGGCGTGGCTGCCGCCGGCTATGCTGTAGCTCGCGATGCTCTTTAGCATGGATGCCTCACTGACGAAGCGCCAGATCCCCACGCGGTACGTGTTCAGCGCGTGACAGCCCTCCTTGGCAATGACGTCCGCCGCGTCATGCAAGATCTCCGACGTGAGCGCATGGGTCTTCGTGATCCTCGCGAGCGCGTCGCTCAATTTATTCGCGTATTCTATACTGCTCCGGTTCATCCTGAGCCTCACCCCTTATGCGCGTCTGCCCCCGTAAGGGCCATTATGTCGGATATCCGCAATCCTTCTTGGCAAAAAATCATGTCTTTCTTATAAGGTACTACTTTTTTAAAAACAAATCAATCGAATGGGCAGCTTTCAGAGCGTGTGTGGTTACCGGTTCCGCCGCGGCGTTCATCGCGCCTTGTCAATTGGCTATGGACTTGGAATAAAAACAGTTGTATTCTTGCCGCGTGGAATGTCTGGAAACGCGGTTTCCCCGCTTTTTCAGAAACTCGGTTCATTGGACGGTGAAGGTATATCGGTGTTTTTCACGAAGGTTAAAGCATTGCTGGCTTGCTCTATTCTGGCGGTAATTTTTGCGTCTCCTGCCGAGTGCGGCGCGCCTGAGCGCGCGCGGCTGGTTTTCATAGGGGACATAATGGCGCACGCTGAACAGCTCGAGGCCGCGCGCGTTTGCGGGTCGTGGGATTTCAAGCCGCAGTTTCGGAGGGTGAAGCCCCTCTTCTGGGACGCCTTCGTCGTCGGAAACCTCGAAACGGTATTCGCGGGCGAGGAGCGCAAATTCACCGGATACCCCATGTTCAACACGCCTGACGAGCTCGCGCCCGCGCTCTCGGATCTCGGCCTGGGGCTGGCGACGCTCGCCACCAACCATATATTTGACCGGAAGTCCGCAGGCGCGGCGAGGACTGCCGAGGTGCTGGAGGATCACGGCATCGCGTGGACAGGGCTGAGCGTGGGGGAGGCCGCGTCGGACGAGCCGAAGGTCGTGGAGTACGCCGGGTTCCGCTTCGCGTTCATCAACTACGCCTATGGCAGCAACACGCCGCTGCCGACATCCAGTGACGCGAAAGCCGCCCGTCTGAACGTCATCTCCGCAGACGCGATAAAGGAGGTGCTTTCGCGCGCCCGCGCCGTTAGCCCGGACATCGTTGTCGCGTGTTACCACTGGGGGAATGAGTATCAGTTCGCCCCGACGAAGCGTCAGAGGGATATAGCCGAGCTGAGCGTGAGGGAGGGTGCCGACCTCGTGATCGGGACGCATCCCCACGTGCTGCAGCCGATGGAGATAGTGAGTTCCGACAGGGGTTACGGCCTCGTCGCGTACTCCCTCGGCAACTTCGTCTCGTATCAGCGGACGCTGCCGCGCGAGCGGAGCGCGGTGCTGGCCGTGGACATTGAGAGGGCGGACGGCGGTGGCGCTCGGATCTCCTGTGTCTCTGTCGCGCCGACGCGCGTCTCGAACCGCAAGCTGTCCGGGCGGCGCAGGGTGGAGGTCGTTTACGCTGGCAAGGGCGGGCGGTTCAACCACGCCGGGCTGCCGACGGATGAACTGAACGACGCCCGCCGCGCAGGGGTTGCGGTCCTGGAGTTTCTGGGGGCAGGGGACATGCCTGACGAGGACGGTTTTTATATCCTGTGGAGTTCGGACGCCCCCGACGTAATGCCGTCTGGCAAGCGGAAATCGCCGCAGTGACATCGCACATGCCGGAAGATCTGGTTGTCGTGCTGCCTTCCCTGAATCCTGACGAGAAATTGGTTCAAGTGGTAGAAAACCTCACCGCTGCGGGCTTCAGGCGCATAGTCGTCGTTGACGACGGGAGCGACGGCGAGCACAAGGCGCCGTTCGCCCTTGCGCGTGAGCGCTTCGGGTGCGAAAGCCTGGCGCACGGCCGGAACAGGGGGAAGGGGCGCGCGCTCAAGACGGGTTTCGAGTTCGTGCTGGAGCGTTACCCCGATTGCGCGGGTGTCGTCACGGTTGACGGCGACGGACAGCACCGGGTTTGTGATGTCCTGTCATGCACGGAGGCGCTCCTGGCCTGTCCTGACGCCCTAGTACTCGGTGTCCGTGACGTCAGGCACTCCGCCGCTCCGCTCCGCAGCCAGTTTGGAAACTGGCTCACGGCCATGATTCTCCGCGTCTTTCACGGGGTGCGCGTCTCCGACACGCAGACCGGCTTGCGCGTGATCCCTGTCCGAGCGCTCGGCAGCCTCTGCCAGGTGAAGGGCGAGCGGTTCGAGTACGAGACAAACGTGCTGCTTGCCGCAGGATCTCTCGGCATTCCGATTCATGAGGTGAAAATAGGCGCGGTGTATATAGATGGCAACGCCTCGTCGCATTTCCGCGCCGTCCGAGATTCCCTCATGGTATGCAGGGCCATATTCCCGTTCGCGCTGAGTTCCGCCGCGAGCGCGTTTTTGGACGTGGCTCTGTTCGCGGGGCTGAATTTCTGGCTATCGCGGGGCATCCCCGCCGTACCCCGCCTTTTTGCCGCGACGGCCGGCGCGCGAGCCGTCTCCGCCGCCTTCAACTTCCTCTGCAACCACCACGCCGTTTTTCGCAGCGGGCAGAGCGTCAGGAGGACGTTCACCCGTTACGCCGCCCTGTGCGCCGTCCAGGGATTCGCGTCATACCTGTTCGTCCTGTTCGCGTCGACGCTCTTGCCCGGTGGCCTGGCATCTGAGACGGCGTATAAGGCCGTGGGTGATGCCGTCCTGTTCTTTTTGAGCTTCCAAATACAGCGGACATGGGTCTTCGGCAAATGAGGCGGACGGGTTCGTCGGGCGTCGTAGTCCTGTGCAGGGTGTTCGTCTGTCTGCTCACGCTGCTCATCTTGATCTTGGCCGCCCTTTACGGCGCGCTAGGCATTGTGAGCCGAGGGCCTTCCCCGGCCGCGAGGGATCTGTTCGTAGTCTCCATGCTGGAGACGAGCGCGCTAAAATTCGTGCCGTCGATTTTTTTTGATGATGCGGAGATAGCGGCCATCGTCCTGGCCAATAAGATAGAAGCGCCGGAGGAAACCGCCGACATGGACATGATCCACATCGACGCGCCTGATTTCCAAAATGAGCCTGAAGAAAAAATGGCGATAGTAGTAGATGACGTAAAGGGCGACAGGTACAGGGGAAAGATGATGATCGTGGCCGACCCGGGCCGGCTCTTGGTGGGGACAGGGCATGACGAGTTCGTGGAGGGCGTGCGCGGGCGCACTGTCGAGAAGATCATCGAGCGCTATGGAGGGATAGCCGGTGTCAACGCAGGGGGATTTTTCGACCCGGACGGCAAAGGGGACGGGAGCAAGCCGATCGGCCTCGTGATCAGCCAGGGCAGGATGAGATGGGGGTCGGCGTCGTCGCGGTATTCCGTGATAGGCTTTGACGCGGAGAACAGGCTCGTCGTCGGGCAGATGACCGGCAGGGAAGCGCTGGCAAGGGGCGTGAGGGACGCGGTGAGCTTTGGCCCTGTCCTGATGTTGAACGGAGTTCCGATGGGAGTGAAGGGATTTGGCGGCGGGCTGAACCCCAGGACGGCGATCGGCCAGCGGGCGGACGGGGCTGTCCTGCTCTTGGTGCTTGACGGCCGCCAGATGAACAGCCTGGGCGCTACGCTAGGGGACATCATAGACGTCATGGCCCGCTACGGCGCGGTCAACGCCGCGAACCTCGACGGCGGGTCATCCACGGTGATGTACTACGGGGGCGAGCTGATAAACTCCTGCTGTTCCCTGTACGGCCC
>JAISFV010000098.1 GCA_031263445.1 Synergistaceae bacterium
GAGCGCGGCGTCGCGGGCCCGCCGGCCTTCCCGCCCTCTATGAGCGCGCTCGTGCGGTACAGCCGGCAGGACGCCAGCCTGTAGGTGTTCTCCACGGGCGCCGTGAGGATCACCCGCTGTATCCCGTTCTCGATGCTGACGCTCTTCGCCTGGACGAGCTCGAAATTTATCCCGTCCGTCAGCGTGTACATGCTCCCCGTGATCATCCCCGCCACGGGGCTGCAGTCCAGGCTGTCGTCGCCCGCCACCACCGACAGCACGTCGCACGAGTACGAGTCTATCTGGTCGGGCGGGCTGAAGTTCTCCAGCAGCATGTGGGAGTAGCCCGGGTAGATGTTGTTCCCGTCCAGCACGAGGACTATCTCGCCCAGGTTGTCCTCCGCGACCTCGAGGCGTCGGTTCAGGCTCTCGATGTCCCTGACGCCCATGATGGCCGTCCTGGCGTCCTCCAGCGTCACGGGGCGCAGCCTGTTCCCGTCGCCCTGCGTCCTCGTCCAGAAGGCGGACACGGGGGCGGGCGGCCCGAAGAGGGCCGCGATCCCCGTCTCGATCTGCGAGACCCTGTCGTCCAGCTCGTCCCTCGTGACGTAGACCAGGTCGCCCGATATGACCGCCGTCACGTTCTGCGCGCTGTCGATCACGGTCACGAACGATATCATCGACCTGATCACGTCCGCCCCGTCCTGGCCGGGTATGTAGTCCGGGTAGTCCCTGGCGTTCGTGTACGCGTAAAGTATCTCTCCGTCGTCGGGGTCGGCGGCGAATATGCCGATCTCCCTGGCGAAGAAGCCCATCGCCAGCCCCTCGTTCGAGAGGGCGGCGGTTATCGTGGCCTGGCCCACGGTCGTCGCCTTGACCGAGCTTATCGGCAGGTCCCTCACGGGGTGGACGAGATCAGTCCGCTCGTACACGTCCGCCCCCTCCGGCAGCGTGCCGTCCCCGGCCGCGACCCTGGTGAAGTGCAGCTCCGCCCCTGCGAGGGCCTTCGCGAGCAGCGTCCGCCCCGCCTTGGTGAATTTCATGCCGTCGTACTGCGCCATCTAAGAAATCGCCTCCTGTGTCAGTGTGATGTGGCTTACGGTGCATGTCGCGGCGCCGGCCCTCAGAGTCCCGCCGCCGCGCGGCGCGGAGGGGCCGACAAGCGCCCTGCCGCCCCTGAAAGAGGCGATCCCGGACTTCATGTGCCGGGGCCACGTCTCCATGAACGGCCTCGGCCCGCCGGGCCTCCCGACGCGGACGAGGGCGGCGACGCTCACGCCCATGCCCGCGCCCGCGCGCGCCGCCCCGGGCGCGGGGAGGGGGAGCCTCAGCGTCCCTTCCCCGCGCAGGAGCGCCGCGCCGCCGATGATCAAGGCGGCGGGCTTCGCCTCCGGCGCGTCCGGCAAAACCTTCTGATTTAGCGAAGACACTACCGCAGCGCCTATATGCAGAGGGCCTAAATCCACCCGCCGGCTAGGCATGTTTATGGTCAGTTTCAGCAGCTCCGCGTGAAACGGCTTCGCCGTCTCAAGCCAGGAGAGAATCCTTTCCTTTATCTCTTCCGGCGACCATATCCGGTATTCGATGAGCCGCCCTTCGACGACCATGTCCACCGAGAAATAATGAGTCCTCGCGTTCCGCCAAAGCCCCGTCGCGTCGTCGTAGAACGGCTCGCCTTCGGGCTTTTCTTCCACGAAATTGCCCTCCGCGTCCCTGAACCACGTGTGGAGGGCGTAGCCTTCGGCTCCCACGGAATTCAGAAAAAGCGCGAGGCTCTTCTCCGTCCCCTTGTACTTGAGGAGCCAGGGCCAGTTCCGTATCTGCCGCCGCCAGAGCCGGGGGTCGTCGCCGATCAGCGGCGCGTTCGTGAGTGCCGCCAGGTAGGGCAGGTACTCTTCCGGGCATTTGTCCACGTCGACGAGCGAGGCGATGCCGCCTATTTTTTTCTCGAAGGCGTCTATTTCAGGCTCCAGCGCCGACAGGAAGCCGGCCAGCTCGTTCCCTTCCGATCTGTAGAGGGGCGGGATCAGGTCAAGTATTCGTGCCATCGTTCACGCCGCTCTCTACGTCGAATTCCACGTCGCCTAGCAGGAGGACTTCGTTCGCGGCGGCGTCTACCGTGGCCGTCGGCGTCGACAGTTCGGCGCTCTCGACGCCCTCCGCGCCGTCGATGGCGGCATATACGTCGGAGATCCGCAGTTTCTGGCCCATCTGCCTGAGTTCCGCGCTCATCAGGGATTGAAGCGCCTTTTTAACCCTTGCTTTCGCGGTTTCGGCAGCCACGCCTGGAGTGAGCCGCAGTGTTCCCTTGATATCGACATCATTCCAGACCCCGTCCTCAATTTCCGCCCAGTCCGTCAGCATCTTCCGCTCGTTGACGTGTCTGAGAAGCGCGTCCTTGAGAGGCTGTGAGGCCAGCGCCAGGCCGTCCGAGTCCTCGGCGTAGGCGAGGACGTAATACCGGACGACGTTCGCCTCCCCGCTCCGTTCGCGGACGACCGCGCGGGCTTTCGCAATCGCCCCGGCGTCGCGGTCCTGGAACGTCATGGCTATGGTTTCGTAGTCAGTCTGAGTGACGCACCTGTTCTGCGCCTCGAAGTACCTCGGCGCCCACATCCTTATCCGCTCGGCGCGTTCGGGTTCCGCCCCGCCGCTGGCCGGCAGCGGGTTCGTGACCGACACCGGGACGCGCTCCCCGGCTCCGTCCGTGGCTATGTCCCTCATGGTCGTGATCGTGCCGGCGGCGACGTTGCCGCGCGTCCCGCCGCCTATCCTGTAGGCCGACGAGATCTCGGCGTCCGTCTCCGGTATCCTGCCGTTCTTGCCGTCTCCGAACATGACCCGCGCCCTTCCGAACGCGTCTATGTCCACTGCGTAGGCCCGCGACGCCGCGTCTTGATCCGCGAGGCTTTCAACGGCGTCCCATGCCGCCCCGTCCGCGCGGACGGAGATTATTTCGATGACCATCGCGCGCGGCAGACGGAACTCCTGCCCCGCCGTGCCGTCGGAATAGCCGAGGCGTTCGTCGAAGGTCTCGCCCTCGACCGCCCCGCACGTCGCCTCCGTCTCGCCGGGTAGGATCTCCGCCCCTTCCAGTGTCTCGAAGACGACTCCGCCCGCCGACTCGACCGCAGTGCCTTTCGGTATCGAGACGCCGCTCGCGTGGGGCTTGCGCAGCGAGAAAAGCAGCCCAGCCTCCGCCGGCCTCGCGTTCGAAACCCTGTACCCGACGAGCTTGCACATGTTGAGCAGGTTCTGCCTCTCGGTGGCGGTCGGCAGATACGTCTCGTTGGCCTGGCGTTCGAGGTAGAACAAGAGGAGGTCGGTTATGTACGCGAACGCCTCGATCAGCATCACCCCGGCGCTGTCTTCGTAGAAATCATTCCACTTGTCGGGATAAGCCTCTTTTATCCTGGCCACGCAGTCCTCGACTATGTTCGAGTAGTCCTTGCCCACATACTGGAAGCGCCTCAGCCCAGCCATCTGGACACACCCCCTGTCCGGCTTATGTTCACCGCGAATACGCGCTCGCCGCTGTCGGTGGTTTTCAGCAGATAACGCAGGTAAGCGACCGCGCGGAATTCCTGCGGGTCTGCCCTCAGATCGGCAGACACGAGGACGACGCGCGGCTCCCACGCCTTAATCGCGTCTGCCAGCTCGACCTTAATGAGCTGGAGCGTGACGGCGTCCAGCGGTTCGTGTATGAGTTCCCTCACCCGTGAGCCGAAAAGGGGGAGCATCACGCGCTCGCCCCTCCTCGTCCCCAGAATTTGCAGGATGTTCCCCTGTATCAGCCCTTCGTCCGTCTTTGCCTCGAAAAAACCGTATTCGCCCGCGCGGAGCGGGAATGAAGGCCCTTTCCACATCACCTGTCACCTCTCGTCATTCCGTGATGTCGAACAATGGGTGTCCTTCCGCGACGAGAGACCCGCAAGCCACCGGGTCGCCTATCCGTCCGACCTCCAGGCCCCCGACGTCGAAAAGTTTGCTGCCCTCCGCGAGGACTGAATCATGGCACGGCGGACAGCAGTGGACGGCCCATGCGTGGGTTTGCAGATGGACGGGGATGCCTTCGACATCGAAAAGGCTCGTTCCTTCGACGGAGGGTCGCGGAGGCCAGCAGCCGTGACCTGTGCAGATCATTCCTTTGAGCGTTATGAGCGGCATTTCAATACGCCTCCATGGTCGCGTGTCCGACGCGGTACAGCAGAAGCCCTGGGATCTCTATCGTCCCGTTGCCATCTTTGTCGAAGAAAATAACTTGCGCTTTCTTTCCGTGCCTGATCCTGATGAATTCTTCTCCGGGCTTGTCGCAGAATGTCAGGACATGCCCGCTCGAAGTCTTGAACACCTTGTAATGGTGGGCGTCTTCGGGTGTGCCTTCGACTTCCTCCGGCGTGTCGCCCTCCGCGAGCCATACGCCCGTCCATACGGGGTGAGTCGGGTCGGGCTGTCCGTCCTTCCATTGGAACTCCGCCCAGACGCCTGAGCCGACTTCCGGCACCGCGTAAAAACCGGCGTCGGCGAAGCCGCCGAAGGGGAAACAGGGCCACGCCCAGGGGAGGTCGCCTACCGGCTGCGCCCCGTAGGCCGCGTCCACGCGCACCTTGAGCCGTCCGAGTTTCAGCGGGTCGGCGTTGTCGGCGACCAGGCCCCTGTGTTTCCCGGCGAGAGACATCGCGTTCATCCTACGCCCACCTCCACGGTATTTCCCGCCCCGCTCTTCTGGTCGTTGTTGGCAGGGATTTTCCCGCCCTCGGAGAGCCGCGCGCGCCCTGCGTTGCTGTCGCTCCGCGCGAGTTCAAGCCCGCAAGTATAGCCGCTGTCTGAAATCGAGTGTCTGACCGACTTGACTCTCCATAGTCCCGAGAACTTGTCCGATATGCCTTCGACGCGGATGATGTCCTTGGCTTTCAGGCCCGGGATTCCTATCGTCTCAGCGCTCGCCTCGACAGTCCCCATGCCCTCGGATATGACCTGGCCTTTCGCTTCCTGTCTGCCCCGGGCCGCGGTCGGGGACGGGGTCGGCTTGACGTTCCCGGATTCGTCGTCTCTGGGCAGCAGGGGCGTTTCGTTCATTTCCCTGCCATCGGCCAGATTCTCGGTGACGTATTCGGCCTCAGCCGATGTCTTTTCCTGGAAGGGCTTTTTCGTCACAGGGTCGATGCCGGCGGCCTCCGTCTCACGGCCAGTCCCTTTCCCTTTTTCGGCGTTGGATTTTATCGACAGCGACTTCAGGAAGCCTTCCGCGTCCTCCCTGAACCGGAACGCGTAAGACGCGCTGCCCTTCGCCCCGTTGGGTTCGAAATGCAGCTCGTCGTTCACCACCCACGTCTTGCAGCCCATCTCGGCCGCGAGGCCCTTGAGGAATATAAAATCGTTCTTGCCGCCCTGCGAGAGCGCTTCGCGCCGGAAGTCGCCGGGGATTTTAACGACCGGGGCGAGATTGTGCTTTTTGGCGATGTCGGCCACGACCTCCTCCAGCTTCTTGTCAGTCCAGCATGTCCGCGCGGCGCGCCCTGTGAGCTTGTGGGCCTTGTCATAGCCGGTCAGGTCTATGCGCACCGTCCCGTCCTCGTTGAAGCCGTAGCCTATTTCCTTGACCGTGCATGTCCTGACCTCGGAGAGGTCGCCGATGTACCCCCACCTGACGCGGATTTCTTTGCCCTCTTGCAGCATCGGGTGGTCGCAACAGCTCAGATCGAGGTCTGCGATCGACAGCCGCAGCTCGTCCATCTTGTCCTCGTGGTCTTCGTAGCTGAACGACTCCACCTTGTCGGATATGTCCTCGGGGAGGTCCTTGCCGTCGATCTCGACGATGTATGTAGGCTCGTAGACGTTCACCGCAGTATCCTCATTTCGACCGTTTCTTTCGCCGGTATCCGCAGCACCCGCGAGGCTTCCAGATCCAGCGGGTTCGCTATTCCGTTCGCCTCGGCGATCACCCACCACAGGGCGCAGTCTCCGTAGTAGCGCCACGCGAGGAGGTCTATCCTCTTCGCGTCGTCGTCGGTGACGCGGTGGAACAGGTCTTTGCCTGACCCCGGTATCGCCACGGGCGGGCGCGTCCCCCAGAAGTCGCCCGCAGGATCCTTGTAGCGCGTCGAGTAGGCGTGTCTGCTGCTGTTCGCGATGTCCGTCATCCAGCCCTCACCTCGCCGATCCCTTTCGAAGTCTCGGCGTACTCGACCAGGGTGACCGACGCGTCCGCCATTATAGGGCCGCCGTCCTTGCCGAACCGCTTGTATGAGACGTCGAGGCTTTCCATCAGCCATTTCTCGCCCTGCCACGTCCCCCCGAACTGGACGAGGAGCCGGTGCGGCGCTTTCACGAGCCGCCCGCCCGTATACTCGCCGTAGAGCCACGCGCGCAGCGTCCTTATGTCCCGCGCCACGTCGCATTGTGAGTAGTGGAGGGGTATGACGAAAGAGAGAGTGCGCTCGCCGCCCCCGGTGAACTGTATCCTCGGGTGGGACATGCCCGGTATGCTGACCCTGGCGAAGCCGGCGGAGTCGCTGTCCTCGAAGCTCTCAGGGTTGAAGCCCCATTCGAGGCGCGTCCCGTCGTCCAGGTCCGCCAT
>JAISFV010000055.1 GCA_031263445.1 Synergistaceae bacterium
AGATACATTCCATCGGCCTCCTTTATCTCATAGGCATCGTAAAATCCGTCGCTGCTTGAGAGTTGCACATTAACCCGCAGTTTTCCGGGAGAGTGCACATCTTCCGTCAACAGGCGCAGCGCGAACTCCGGTCTTATTTTCAACCTCCGTATCGTTGCCCATTGTCTGAAGAAGTCGGGAAGCGAGGCGTCCGGTATGGCTTTCGCCGCTTCCAGAGCGACGGAGAGGCCTCCGGCGTCCGCAGTATTTTCGCCGAGGGTCAATGAGCCGTTTATCTTGCCTCCCTCATACGGAATCCCGTCCATAATCAACGAGCTTGCCTGTGAGGATATATCCTCCATGTTCTTGATGTTTTCAATGCGCGCGAAATCCGCAGAGGCTGGAGTGAACCCGGTTGAGTTTCGCGCGCCGGAATCGAGGAACATCATATAATATTGGGCTGCCATATCAGTGACAGGGTCCTCAGAGCTTTTTACGGCCAAATTTTCAAGATCGCCCGTCAGAGTTTTTGCAATCTCGTCCTGAATCTCGTTGAAAACGGCGACTCTGCCTTTATCGGGTGGTATTTCCGTCTTCGCGAGCCAGTCAGCGTTTACATACGCGTAATAGTCGTCCTCCAGGCGGACGCTGGCGTTTTCGTCGCCTCCGCTGCCACCGCAGCCTCCCGAAGCTGCCATAAAAGAAAATAGCGCAACAAGTAAGAGAACCCAGAAAATAACCCTACATTTTCCCATGATAGACAAACAAACCTCCCAAGTTTTATCTTGTCTCAGGAATTTCTAGAATACCTCTATATTAGCATATATAAGTAAATCAATGTCCATAACGTAACAGAATCCGGTGAAGGGTCAGTCAACGCCGAAAAGAAACGCCGCCAGACATCATCCAAATGCAGATACTGTCGCAGGGGCAATGGCATAGCGGGAAAACCAGAGGGCAAAGAGCCGAAAACTTGATATAATGTCCTTGTAGACTAAGGGGGATGGTGCGGTGTACATAGGTGAAAGCTGGATTGACCGATGCTGGAAAGATGTGATCAAAGAAAATCTGGACGACGCGATATCCTTTTTTATGCCAGGCCTCGCGGAGTTGCGGGATTATTCGATAAAACCAGGTGCGGCGGATCCGGAACACCCATCCATAGGAGGCAAGTCGAACAAGGGTAAAAGGACTTCGGACTTGTGCGTATCCATGCCGCTCTTGAGCGGCGCGGAGTCGCGGGCGATCTTTTTGATCGAGCAGCAGCATGAGCGGGATGATACACTGCCGCTCCGCATTTTTCAGAGTTACTACCGTGCGAGTGACAAATACGCGGCCCCAGTCACGTCGCTTGCCATCTACACTGGTACATCCGATCCTGTAGACACTTACGCCAGAGATTGGATGGGTACGTCGGTTTATTTCAAGTATAACGCCTACAGTGTGGGCAGAGCCGATGGGGATGAATTGAAACAGGACGCCCGAAATTTTGCCCTGCCTGTCCTGACGGCAAAAAGAATGCTGGAAGCGGGGAGAAAAGCGCGGAAGCGCGGGGAATATTCCCTTGAGCTTCTCGAACTCATAGGAGAGAGGGACTTTGACTGTGAGAAAGCATGGTCGTTCCAGAAATTCACATACCGTTTACTGCAAATAGACAAAGACGATATTGACCCAAAGATCAGGGGGGTGTGGAAAATGCAGTTCAGGCCGATTGATGAAGTGGTCATGGATATTCGCATACGCGACGCCGAGGAATTTGGCATGGAAAAGGGCATGGAAAAGGGCATGGAATATGGCATGGAAAAGGGCATGGAGAAAGGCAAGGCTGATGTAGCACGGAATTTCTTAAAAATGGGCTTGCCGCTTGACCAGATAGCGCAGGGGACAGGCCTTTCGGTTGAGGAAATCAGCAGTCTTCGCCAATAGGAATTCAATACTGCCAGTCAAATGGCGGCGGCATTCCTTAAAGATTTATTGAGGGTGGGTTCTAATGGCGGAGTGCGAAAAGCGATGGTTTACAGTTGTACTGACTGGCCGCTGTGGGAACGAGGTTAGCTGCCCCCATAGCGGCTGTGATACAGAGCAGCCCGGCTGCAGCAAAAGCGCCGGGCTGCTTCTTTTTCGGCTGTTTTAGAGGACGCCGGCTGCGTGGCCGTAACGACATTTTTTATGCTATAATCTCCTGACCCTCTACACGGACTGCCGTTATGACACGGTAGCCTGGGTTTTGGGATTTTACTTTTTTAGGAGTGAAGGCATTGATCGACAAGGAACTGAAGCAAGAGGTAATCGAAAAGTACAGGACGCACGGCGCGGACACAGGCTCGCCTGAGGTTCAGGTGGCGATACTGACGACGAGGATCAGGCAGCTCACAGAACACATGAAGATCCACAAGAAGGACTTCCACTCAAGGCGCGGGCTCCTCATAATGGTAGGGAAGAGGCGAAAACTCCTCCAGTACCTCCGTAACAAGGATTTCACGCGCTATCAGTCCCTAATCCAGAGCTTAGAGCTGCGCCATTGACGTGCAAATGACCGCAAAAATACAATAAGGTTATCCAGGGGATCATGCAAAAACCGCCGTGCGGTTTTGGGATCCCCTTTTTTACGTATTTTTAACTGCGTATATTAAAACATGTGATATCATTTCGAAGTTGTAAAAATTATAGAAAAGAGTACAAAGAGGAGGAAAAAGCAATGGCTGAAACATTTAGCCTCGAGATCGGCGGGAAGGCCGTCTCATTCGAAACGGGGCGTATGGCGAAACAGGCTAACGCGTCCATTCTCGCGCAGTGCGGGGAGACCGTCGTCCTCGTCACTTCCGTGATGTCGGACAAGCTGCGCGAGGGGCTGGATTTCTTTCCGCTCCTTGTGGATTACGAGGAACGGTACTATTCCGCCGGGAAGATCCCAGGCGGCTTCATAAAGCGCGAAGGGCGTCCCACCGAGTCGGCTGTGCTGTCCGCGCGCGTGATAGACCGCTCGATACGCTCCCTGTTCCCTGAGCATATGCGCTATGATGTCCACGCCGTTAGCACCGTCCTGTCGGTGGATCAGGTGATAGCCCCCAACATCCTGTCCATAAACGCCGTCTCGGCCGCGCTCGCTATTTCCGACATACCCTGGGGCGGCCCCATAGGCGCGGTCAAGATAGGGTACGTTGACGGTGCGTTCGTGGTGAACCCGACGGAGGAGGAGATGAAACGTAGCACGCTGGATCTCACCGTCGCGGGACACAGGGGCGGGATAACGATGGTCGAGGCCGGAGCGGACGAAGCTCCTGAGAGCCTGCTCATAGACGCGCTCGAGCTAGCGCAGGGCGAGATAAACAAAATCGTGGACTTTATACTTGAAATGAGGGCAAAAGTCGGAAAGGACAAGATAACGATCCCTGATCCGGCGCGTATAGAGGAGATCGACGGCTGGGTGGACGCAAACCTGTGGGACGACATATACGGGGCGATACAGATTCACGGCAAGGCAGAACGCGCCGCCGCCCTGTCAGCGATATCGCAGCGGGCCGCCGACAACTTCTCAGAGCCTTACCCCGACTCCAAGCCCTATATCGCGGCGCTCATGGACAGGCTCACTAAAAAAGGCGTCCGTAAACTCATACTGGACGACAAGCGCCGGGCGGACGGCAGGGCTATGGACGAGATTCGCCCCATTTCCTGCGAGGTCGGCGTGCTTCCCAGGACCCACGGGAGCGCGCTCTTCACCAGAGGCGAGACACAGTCCCTCTCGGTCACGACGCTGGGCATGGTCGGTACGGACGACCAGATGCTGGACGGGCTCAAGTGGGACGAGCCTGCCAAGCGCTTCCTGCTTCACTACAATTTCCCGCCCTATTCCGTGGGCGAGGTGCGGCCGATGCGCGGCCCCGGACGCCGCGAGATCGGGCACGGCGCGCTGGCGGAGCGGGCTCTCAAGCTCATGATGCCGTCCGAGGATGATTTCCCCTACGTCGTGCGGATGGTCTCCGATATCCTGGAGTCGAACGGCTCCAGCTCCATGGCCAGCGTCTGCGGCGGGAGCCTTTCGATGATGGACGCGGGCATCCCGGTAAAAAAGCCGGTCGCAGGCATCGCCATGGGCCTGATCGCTGACGACGGCAATGTCGGCATACTGACTGACATTCAGGGCCTCGAGGATCACTACGGTGACATGGACTTCAAGGTCGCCGGGACGAGGGACGGCGTCACAGCCCTCCAGATGGACAACAAGGCCGGCGGCATAACGAGGGGGATACTGGAACGGGCGCTCGAACAGGCCAGGGCGGCCAGGCTGCGCATACTTGACATCATGGCTATGGCCATCGACAAGGCACGGCCCGAGATATCGCCCAACGCGCCGCGCATACTGACCATTTCGATAGACCCTGAAAAGATACGCGACGTCATTGGCCCGGGCGGGAAGATCATCCGCTCCATAGTCGCCCAGACGGGCGCTAAGATAGACGTCGGCGACGACGGGCGCGTATTCATCTCCGCCATGGAATCCGACTCGGCTCATGCCGCTTTGAAAATCATAAACGACCTCACTAGGGAGGTAAAGGCGGGGGAGTTCTTCGTGGGCAAGGTGACGCGGATGATAAACTTCGGGGCTTTTATAGAGATACTGCCAGGCAAGGAGGGGCTGCTTCACGTGAGCGAGATCAGCGTGAACCATATCCCCAAGATCGACGACGCTTTCTCCACAGGGGACGAAGTCTTGGTCGTAGTCAAGGAAATAGACGACATGAACAGGATAAACCTCTCCCGCAGGCGGGCAATAGACCAAAAAGCGGCCGTCATGGCGGACGCGGCGCTCGCCGCGCAGCTCCAGACCGAACTCGAGCGCGAGGAGCGGTACTCCGCCTTTCCGAAGGGCGAGGGCGGCCCGAGGCGCGACTTTAGGCCGGGCTTCGACAGGCCACGCAACGGCGGGAACCGCCCTGACCGTCGCCCAAGGTGACGCCGCAGCCGTCATGGGCCTCGAAGGGCAGTTGACGGTAAAGTTCAGGAGGGACGCCGCGACGGCCGACATCCCGCTGCCCTCTTACGCTACCGCAGGGTCGGCCGGCATCGACCTCCGCGCCTCTGAAGCAGCCACGATAGCCCCCGGGGCGTTCATGGCGGTCGGCACCGGGCTTTACGTCGAGATACCCTCCGGATACGAGGGGCAGGTGCGTCCTAGGAGCGGCTTCGCGGCTAAACACGGCGTCACGCTGCTCAACTCGCCCGGAACCATCGACTCGGACTACAGGGGCGAGATCCACGTGATACTGATCAACCACGGGGGGGACGTCTTCACGGTGTCGCCTGGGGACAGGATAGCCCAGCTCGTATTCGCCCCCGTGGCCCGCGCCGAGCTGGCCTGGTGCGGTGAGCTTTCAGATTCCGAACGTGGAGCAGGGGGGTTCGGCAGCACTGGCGTGAAGTAAGGCTGTAAAATAATTGAAAGAGTGTTAAAATTCAGTCAAGTTTTTTGACGTGCCTGCCGCGCTGAAAAACGCGCGGGGCTGTTAAAGGAGATGGTAGCATGGCTCGTTTTGTTGGGCCCGGGGGCGAGACTTCAGACGGCGAAAGGACGACCCCGTTTGACCTTTTCAAGGAGTGGGGCGTAAAGGACGCCATAGCGGCCACCATAGACGGGGAGAAGGCAGACCTCCACAGGGATATTTCGGGCGGCGGGACAGTCCTTCCGATTAACCCTCAGACTGCCGAGGGGCTGGACATACTGCGGCACTCGGCGTCACACCTCATGGCTCAGGCCATACTGAGGCTCTATCCGGGCGCTCTCTTCGGGGTGGGGCCGTCTATAAAGGACGGCTTTTACTATGACGTCCAGTTCCCCAAGCCGATAACGGACGCGGATCTCCCAGCCATAGAGAGCGAAATGAAAAAGATATCGAAGGAGAAGCTCCGCATAGAGAGGCTCGACGTGACGGCGGAAGAGGCGCTGGAGCGATTCAGGCAGGATCCGTTCAAGACGGAGATCATAAAGGACATCGCGCAGGAGCGGGTGTCACTCTACGGGCAAGGAGAGTTCTGGGATCTCTGCCGCGGCCCTCACGTCCCCAACACCGGCTACCTGAAGCACTTCAAGCTGCTCTCGCTGGCGGGCGCTTACTGGAAGGGCAGCGAGAAGAATGCCATGCTCACGAGGATATACGGCACCGCTTTCGCGGACGCCGAGTCGCTTGAGCTTTACCTAAAGCGCATGGAGGAGGCACGCCTCCGCGACCACAGGAAGCTGGGGCGCGAACTCGACCTCTACAGCTTCCAGCCTGAAGGCCCCGGGTTCCCCTTCTTCCACCCAAAGGGCGTGGAGCTGATGAACAAGCTGCTGGAGTTCTGGAGGCACGAACACAGACGTCGCGGCTACAGCGAGATAAAGACGCCCATACTGCTCGACCGCGAGCTATGGCAGCGCTCCGGCCACATGGACTATTACAGCGAGAACATGTATTTCACGGAGATAGACGAGAGGCAGTTCGCCATAAAACCGATGAATTGCCCCGGCGGCATCATATACTACCAGACGTCGCGGCGCAGCTACAGGGAAATGCCCATGCGCGTCGCGGAACTGGGCACTGTCCACAGGCACGAACGCTCCGGCGTCCTTCACGGCCTCATGCGCGTCCGCTGCTTCACACAGGATGACGCCCATATCTACTGCACGGAGGATCAGGTCGAGAACGAGCTCAAGGGCGTGATGGATCTGGACAGGTATGTCTACGGCGTGTTCGGGTTCAAGTTCGCGGTGGAACTCTCCACGCGCCCCGAAAAAGCGATGGGGGATCCTGCGAGATGGGAACTCGCCGAGAAAAAACTGCAAAACGCGCTCGAAGAGACGGGAACGCCATATAAGGTCAACCCTGGCGACGGCGCGTTTTACGGTCCTAAGATCGACTACCACCTGGAGGACAGCATTGGCAGGACATGGCAGTGCGGGACGGTTCAGCTCGACTTCCAGTTGCCGGAAAAGTTCGACATGAACTATATCGGCGCGGACGGAGCGGAACACCGCCCGGTCATGCTGCACCGGACGATACTCGGCAGCATGGAGCGCTTCATCGGCATACTTGTTGAACACTACGCGGGCGCCTTTCCCTTCTGGCTCGCGCCGGTCCAGGCCAAGATCATCCCTGTGACGCTTGATCATGAACCTTACGCGCGAGAGCTCCAGTCAGACCTCGCCGCGTCAGGCATCAGGGTCGAGCGCGACGGGCGGGACGAGAAGCTGGGCAAAAAGATCCGCGACGCTCAGATGGAGAAGGTACCATACATGCTCGTGGTCGGCGCAAAGGAGGCGGAATGGCGTTCTGTCTCTGTGAGGTCACACACGGGCGGCGAACTGGGCAGCAAGACATGGGACGATCTGAAATCTCTGTTCGAATCTGAGTTCGACCCGATCGGTCGTCGTCGATAAGAGGGGAGGTGGGCTGATTGGCAACGGTTGACCAACATTCGAAGGACGGGCGGCATTTTGTGGAGCGCAGACAGGGAAGGGACTGGATGGCCAAGGCGATCTCGATCTTTACTGCGATGGGGTGGCTGCTGGCCATGGCTATGCTCTTGCTCTTCAGCAAGGCTCAGCCGGGGACGGAGAATTTTATCACCAAGGTGCTGAAAATTCAGGTCGACGCATACTACAACTCGCATTTTCTCTGGCTCTCCCTCTATTCGCTCATCGCGGCGTTCGTATTCTGCCTGTTCGGCGTATTGTTCACCATAATGCGCTCGCGCCGCAAGACCGACCGCTTCAGCAAGCCGCTGATCTTCCTCAGCGTCATGTCGGCTGTAGGGATTTTCCTGTTCCTGTCGGTGTTTCATACGAGGATGTAGGTACGCTGAGGATTGCGGGAGCGGCAAACGCGCACCGCAGTACCGGCGAGGACGCGCCAGACGGCCGTTTCAGGGCGGGACGCCGCAACGGCGATTTATAGGCATCAAACGATAAATCAGCAATCTTAACGGGGTAAATCCACTGCAGTGCCAGGGGTTTGCCCTTTGTTGTTATTTTTTTGGCGAAACGCATAGGCTGTTTGGCGCGTTGCTGTTAAAATAATGGCAACAAATATTTTGCTGTCCGGCTTTTGAGGTGAGAAGGGTATGGCAATACTAGACGTGCTTGTTTATCCGGATCCTGCCTTGCGCGTTGTGGCGGAGGAAGTGACCGTGTTCGACGACAAGCTGAAAAAATTGGTGTCGGATATGTCCGAGACGATGTATCTGTCCAAAGGGGTCGGCCTAGCCGCGCCACAGGTGGGCGTCTCCATGAGGCTGGTCGTGATCGACTGGGAGGGTGCCAGGTACGCGCTCGTGAATCCGCGGATAACGGAGGAGGAGGGCATGGAGCGCGCCGAGGAGGGGTGCCTCAGCTTCCCTGGGATATACGAGGAGATCGAGAGGCCAGGCAAAATAAGGGTGGCATATCAGGACGAGGACGGGATCCCGCATGACGAGGCCATCGAGGGGTTCCTGGCCAGGGTGTTCTGCCACGAGATAGACCACCTGGACGCGAAGCTGATGATCGACAGGCTTTCTAGGCTGAAACGGACGTTCATCAAGAAAAAGATGGAGCGGAAAGCGAAGGCCCCCGTCACTTCGGAGGCGCAGGAGAGGTGAGCGGCGCCCTCTCGTGGGGTTTCCTCGGTTCTGGGCGGTTCGGGGCGAGGTGCCTGGAACTGCTCGCGGCATGGAGGCTTCCGTCATGGATAGTGACCGCGCCGCCAAGACCGGCCGGCCGGGGCAGAGCGCCGGCGCCCACGGCGGTGGATGCCTTCGCCGCAGCGGAATTGGCACGTGTCCCGCTGGTCCGTTCATCCGACGCCTCTTCTGACGGCGCTGTGTCAGCGCTTGTCGAAAGGTTTCAGGCCGATTTTTGTTTCGTCATCGACTTCGGCCAGATGATAAGGGAACCGTTGCTGAAGCAGGGCGAGCGCGTGGGGTGCCTCAACATACACCCGTCGAGGCTACCGGAGTACAGGGGCGCGGCGCCGGTGCAGAGGGCGCTGATGGATTGCCGCGCAAAAACGGGCGTAACGGTGTTCAAGCTTGCGCAGGGCATGGATTCCGGCCCTGTCCTGCTCCGCAGGGAGGTTGCCATCGCCAGGGACGACAACGCGGAGACGCTCCTGAAGCGCGCGGCGGCAGTTGGGGCGTCCGCATTTATCGAATATGCGTCGCGTCAGCCGATGGACGGCTGGGCGTTTGAAGCCCAGGACGGGTCGCTCGCGACGAATGCCCCGAAGATCCGCCTGGAAGAGGAACGGATTGACTGGGAGCGGTCTTCTAGAGAGATCTCCGGTCTGATACGTGCCTTAGCCCCGAGGCCTGGAGCGTGGACGACAGTCAGAGGCAGGAGGCTCAGGGTTCTCGCCGCCGCTCCTGTCGAGACGGACGCGGCGGATTGCGCCGAGCCGGGGTCGCTTTGCGGCGTCATGGAAGGAGGAGTGGCCGTCCAGACAGGGGAAGGCCTGGTATCCCTGCGCGAGGTACAGCCGGAGGGCAAAAAGGTACAGCGCGCGCCCGACTGGTGGAACGGCCTCCGCGCGACGAGGGGGGAGCGGTTGTCATGACGTATATTATGGACGGACACGAGGATCTGACGGAAACTTGCCTGGAAAGCAGCCGCGTTTACGAGGGAAGGATAGTGAACGTGCGCGTCGACCGCGTGACGCTCCCAGGAGGAAGGGTCGCCCGCCGCGAGGTGGTGGAGCATAAGCCGGCCGTGGTCGTCCTGGCGGAAAACGAGGGCGAGGAGGTGCTGCTGATCCGTCAGTACAGATATCCCGCCGCGCAGGCGCTCATAGAGCTGCCGGCCGGGATAGCGGAGCCAGGAGAGGATTTTGCCGATTCAGCAGTACGCGAGCTGCGGGAGGAGACGGGGTGGAAACCGTCCAAGATAGAGCGGGTGGCCGAGTTTTTCTCGTCTCCGGGCTTCTCAGACGAGATGCTGACTTTTTTCTACGCGACCGGCCTGTCGCGCGACGACCTGCCGCAGGACGAGGATGAACTCGTGCTGGCGCGCTTCGCCTCCAGGGCAGAAGTCGAGGATCTGGTAAGACGCGGGGAAGTGAAGGACTGCAAGACCCTCTTCGGACTCTACTGGTGGCTCTCCGCGCTCGGCTCAAGGGGGAGGCCACATGGCCACGGAGCGGGCTGACGGGAACAAGGCCGTCTGTGAGGCGGTCTCCGGTTTCCTGGACTACATGACGCTGGAGCGCGGCGCGAGCCAGAACACCGTGAAGGCATACAGGACAGATCTGCTCCATTGGATGGACTTCTGCTCGCGTGAGGGCAAGCGTCATTACCCGGTAGAGCCGGAACTCATGGCGCGGTACCTGCGCCAGCTCCTGCTCGACGGCAAGTCGTCCGGCACCAGGGCGCGCAACGCCGCCACGCTGCGGGCCTTTTCGAAATACCTGCTTTACGACGGCATCGAGGTCTCGGCCAAGCCGCTGGGGCATCTCCCGAAGAGGGAAAAGACGCTGCCCCAGGTCATGACGGAGGGAGAGGTTGAGCGCCTCCTGGGCTGCTGCGAGGAAGGCGCGCCATCGTCACGGGGCTTGACGGCGTCCGCCTCGAAAAAGAAAGCCGCCATCGGCGTCAGGGACAGGGCAATGATCGAGATGGCCTACGACTGCGGGCTGAGGGCAAGCGAACTCTGCTCCGTTGAGCTTTCTAACATTGACGAAACTGGCGGCGTGATGTACGTTAGGGGAAAAGGGAGAAAGGAGAGGATAGTGCCTTACGTCGGCGCGCTCAGGGGTGTCATCCGCCGATACCTTGAGGAGGCCCGCCCTGTCCTCGCAGGGCAGCCTGATCCGGGATATCTCTTTTTGTCAGCGAGGGGAAGGCGGATGTCGAGGCAGGAACTGTGGAACGTCATCCAACGGAGGGGCAGGGACGCAGGGATAGCGAAGGCGCGGCGTCATCCGCACGTATTGAGGCACTCGTTCGCGACTCACCTCCAGAGGAGGGGGATGGATCTTCGCACGTTGCAGGAGCTGCTCGGCCACTCTTCGATAGCGACTACTGAAAAGTACGCTCATCTTGACACAGAACTGAGGGATATCTATGACAGTTTTCACCCACGCGCAAGATCTGATAAAGACGATAAGGGAGGTGACTGAGGAAGGGATAGGCATGCTGAACGCCGAGAAGACGGCGGAAACCCTGGCCGCGATAAGCCGCAGGGCGACGCTGCGCCCCAGGGTCGGCATAATCCTCGGCTCCGGCCTGGGCGGGGTCGCGGAGGCGGTAGAGAACTCTGTGGCCATCCCCTACGAGGAAATCCCGTACTGGCCTCGGACGACCGCTATCGGACACGCGGGGCGTCTCCTGATAGGAACTCTCGAAGGCGTTCCGGTCGTGGTGATGCAGGGCCGCGTCCATTTTTACGAGGGCTACACGATGGAGGAGATCACATTCCCGATACGGATATTCGGGGAGATGGGCGTAGAAAGTCTGATAGCGACGAACGCGGCGGGAGGGATCAACCTCGCCTACTCTCCAGGGGATCTCGCCATAATCAACGATCACATAAACCTCATGGGCACGAACCCCCTCATCGGGTCGAACAACAACAAATGGGGTCCGCGCTTCCCCGATATGACCTATGCATACGACCAGGATTACGTCCAGACGCTCCTGCGGGTAGGCGAGGAGGAAGGAGTCAGGCTCCGGCAGGGCGTCTACATAGCGTTCTCCGGCCCGTCCTACGAGACGCCGGCCGAAATCCGCATGAGCAGGGCGCTCGGTGCCGACTTGGTCGGCATGTCAACCGTACCGGAGGTAATCGTCGCGAACCACATGGGCATAAAGGTGGCGGCCATATCCTGCGTGTCTAACTACGCAGCGGGCGTGAAAGCGCAAAAGCTGCATCATCAGGAAGTCCTGGACGCGATGGCTGGGGCGTCTGAATCGATGACCGCCCTCATACGCGGTTTTCTCAGAAAAATAGCTCCTGATGCAGGGCGTTATTGAGTTCATAGAACGCAAGAGGGACGGCGCGGCACACGCCCCGTCGGAGCTGGCTGAGTTCGTGGCACAGGTTCGTGACGGCACCGTACCGGACTATCAGGTTTCCGCTTGGCTGATGGCGGTCTTTTTGAACGGGCTCACAGAGATTGAACTCGTTTCGTTCACCGACGCGCTCGCCTCGTCCGGTGAAATAGTGCGTTTCGGCAAACCTCGGACGGGCAATGCGCTCCTGACGGTGGACAAGCACAGCACCGGCGGCGTGGGCGACAAGACGACGCTCGTGTGCGCGCCCATAGCGGCGGCTTGCGGGCTCCGCGTCGCGAAACTCAGCGGCAGGGGTCTTGGCTTTACCGGCGGGACGGTGGACAAGCTGGAGTCGATCCCAGGGATGAACATGAGCCTCTCTACCGATCAATTTTTGAGGCAGGCCGACGAGATAGGCATAGCGCTCTCAGGCCACTCCCTGGCGCTCGCCCCTGCGGAGGGCAAATTCTATGCCCTGCGCGACGTGACCGGCACCGTGCCGTCTCTCCCGCTCATATCGAGCAGCATCGTCTCCAAGAAAATCGCCGGCGGCGCGGACGCGTTCGTTTTCGACGTAAAGTGCGGGAGCGGTGCGTTCATGACGAGCTTAGACGACGCGATGAGGCTGGCGGAAACCTTGACGGGCCTCTCGGCGTCGCTCGGGAAGAAAAGCTCGTGCCTCGTCACAGACATGGAGCAGCCCCTGGGTGAGTGGACCGGTAACTCCGTGGAGGTACTGGAGGCGATAGAGGTCATGTCGGGCCGCGGCCCGGCGGACACCAGAGAGCTGTGCCTCGCGCTGGCGGCACGGATGCTCTTGCTCGGCGGCGCGGCCAAAGACGGCCCGTCATCGTTGGAGGCAGCGCGTGAGGCCCTTGACGGCGGAGCCGCTATCGGAAAGTTTGCCGAAATGATCCGCGCGCAGGGCGGGGACGCTTCCGTCTGCGAAAACCCGTCCATCCTGCCGCGCGCCATGAAAAAAAAGACCATAGAGGCACCCCGCCCAGGCATTGTGGCAAGGGTGGACGCGCTGGCGGCGGGGACGGCCGTGCGCGCATTAGGCGGCGGACGCCTGAGCAAGGGCGACGCGATCGACCCCTCCGTCGGGCTCAGGTTCCTGAAGAAAACCAGCGACAGGGCGGAGGCGCGCGAACCGCTCATCGAGGTACATTATAATGACGAGGCCGCATTCGAACGGGCTGCGCCTTATATATCCGCCATATGCTCCGTCTCAGATTCCGCCGAGAGGATAGCCAGGCGTCCGCTGATTTTAAAATCGTGAAAGGCGCGGCAGAAATATCCCGCGAGATAGAAAAATGTCTGCCCGCCGTGATGAGCGAGGCGCGCAAACTTTCTGGCGGCGACCTGTTCACCAGGGAGGATCTGACGCAGGAGGGGATAATGGCGGCACTCCGCGCGATGGAGTCCTACGACCCGGCCCGAGGCAGCCTGGAGGGGTACGTGAGGACGTGCGCGAGGAACGGGATGATATCGTACCTCAGACGAAGCTGGCACGAGTCCGCAGTCGACGACGAGACACTGGACGCGAGCGCTTCCGGCCATGGCGGGCCTGCGGCCGGGTTCGGAGGGCCGCAGGAGAGGATCGAGATGGGCGAAGCGCTCTCGAAGCTGGTCGAGGCGCTCAGCGCCTTTGAAAAAAACGCGCTTTACGCGTACCTGAGCGAAGGCAGCGTATCCGGCGCGGCCGTGCTATTGAAGTGCGGCCGCAAAAAAGCCGACAACGCCCTGCAGAGGATCAGGAACAAGGCGAGGGCGATGTGAGGAGGCGGAACGGCCCATGATGGGGAAACTCTCATTCTTTTCAAGGGTGGCGGTGATTCTCTTTGCCCTCCTGAGTGCGGGTGGGGCGGCGGCCTCTGACCCCAGGGGAGACCCCGGCAAGGCCGTCAGGATCGCCGAGTTCGCGAACTCCCCTGCCGCACAGTTCCTGCTGGTGGCGCTGGACAACGCTTTTTCAAGGCTGTCCGGGACGCTGCCGTCGTGGGAGACGTTGCCGTCCGAGACGCTGGACGATATGGAGGAGATTAGGCGCGCGAGCGTCGCGGGCGCATTCGACGTGATTTTCACGAGCGACAGCGAAACAGTCCGCGACCTGTTCGACCAGGGTCTGCTGCGGAGCTTCTTTCCCGCCTTCTCAGAGGAGATCGTGCTGGTCGGCCCTGCCATACCGGGCGATTTCGCAGAAGGAGGCGCAAAGGGCGTCATGGAGCGTATTTTCCGCGAGAGCATGCCCTTCTTTTCCCTCATGGCGAACGACTGGTCGCTCAAGGCGGAACACGGCCTCTGGCAATCAGCCGGGATCGAAAACCCAGGCATTAACAGGAACTATGTGCAGTCCAGCCGCGACGACGTGACGGCGATGTTCCAGGCTGGCGACGAGGGGGCTTTCCTGCTGGTAGGCGAAAGCTCATACGCGTCGTACCGCGAAGCGCAGCGCTCGTCCCCCGCCCTTGAGAAGATCGCCGGGACAGGCATGTACAGGAAGGTTTACGTCTGCTTGGCCAAAGACTCCGGTTTCAGGAAGGAACGCGCCATCTTGGCGTCGGAGCTGGCTGAGTGGCTGCAGAGCGACGAGGCCGGGAAAACAATCGGTTCGTTCGACATGGCCGGCACCGCGCCCTTCCGCCGGCACCCCCTTCTCGGCGCTGACAACAGCGGCAGGGCGCCTTGATGTGGCGCCAGAGACATCCGGGCAATAAATCGGCTTTCATGAAAATATCTTACCGAACCGAAAGGAAGTATTTGAAGATGACGCGATACGGTTTACTGGTTTCCAGTGCCGCAAAGGCACGGAAGGCATTCTTTGCGATAGCGGTCTTGGCACTGCCCGTCCTTCTAGGCAGCCCTGGAGCGGGCGCGGCTTCCATGGCGTCGCTCGCGATCTCGCCGCCCCAAGGAGGCGACCCTACGTATGTTTACGTCGATCTCATGGACGCGGGCGAGATATCGCGCCGCCTCCAAAAGTCGGAGACGCTGCGGTCCGTCTTCGCTCAGTGGAGGGAGATCCTCAGGGAGATCCCTGCAAGCGAGATGTCCTTCATGTCCTCCGTCTCCGGGGACGAAGCCCCGGCTTTCCAGATGGCCTTGAAACTCGGCGGCGGAGAGAAAGAGATCCTAGGCAGGATAGCTTCGGGCAAGGCTTCCGCAGACGAACTGGATGAGCTTTTCGGCAAGGTTTGGAACAGGATCACGGTGGAAGCGCCTCTGGAAGGCGTTTCATTTTACCGCCTGAACCCGTTCGATGTCTATTTTTCGTCTAACGGCGAACTGCTGATATTCGCCGACAGCCCGGAAGGCGTGAGAAAATCCATCCAGGCGAGCCGCAACGGCCTCAGGCGCTTTTCCCCCGCGAGGAAGTCAGACGGACGCAACCTGATTCTCGTGGCGCTCGGCAAAGATCACTCGTCACTCGTAGCGGACGAACTCTCAGGCATTGCCTGGATTCAGGGCGACGGGGCATTCCCTGAAAAATTCGCCTTCGAGATGGAGCTAGCCCTTCGGCCCGGAGGCTGGGAGATCGACCTTTTCACAGACGCGATCAAACCTCTTTTTGGCGCCGGTTTCTTCGAGCGCAACGCTCCAAAGCCCTACGGGTCGTTCTTCAGGGCCGGAGGGGGGCGTCTGCTCGCAGCCTTAGACGGCATCCCATACTCGAATCCGCTCTCTGCGGGCGCTTATATGCAGCTTATGTCAATTTTTCTCGGCATGGGTTCCGTGCAGTTTTATGACGATATCGAAAAGCTGACGGTGCCAGGCGTGATGAAGAGTATCTCATCCGGGCTGGCTGCCTCTGACCGGCTGAACTTCGCTGTTACGGCAGCGCCTGACGGGAAAATGTCCGCCTACGTCATGGCCAGGGAAAGCGCCGGGACGAACTGGCAGAAAGAAGGGGAGGCAATTTCGCGGGCGGCTGGCATCTACGGCAGCCTGGAAGCGGCAAGGGCCGGGAGGTTTGAGGAGGTTCCAGGCGCCAATTGGAATCACGTCTACAGGGTAAGGTCTGGCGAGAGCGGTTCCGGCAGCCAGCCCGACATCACCGCCGCCTTCGGCGACAGCAGCGCCCTCATCGGCTTTCTCACGCCGGATCTTCTGGCGGCGCCGTTCGTTGCCGACTCTGCCTTCTACGAGGCATTGACGAAGGCCGAGAGCGCATACGAGATCGTTTACGTTGACATGAAGCTCCTCAGGAGGGTATTGGCGGACAGGGTAAGAAGGTATCCTGACGGGAGATACGACACGATGCTGACGGCCCTCGCAATCCTGCCCTTTTTGGACATCAGGGAGGCGGGGGTGCTTACGCTGTCGCCCGGGCATTTCAGGTTCACCTTCAAGACGGGCTGGCTCGACTTTGACGACAGGGAGTCCGTCCGAAGCGCGCTCGGGTCATATGGCCTGGCGTTTTGACGGTGCGCCTTTGCCGCTGATATGGTAAACTTCGCCTGTCAACTTTTAGGCGGCCGGCGCCGCCATATAGGAGGTTATGAAATGAAAAACAGACATAAGGCGCTCTTTTTCGTCCTAATCGCAGCGGCTGCGCTGTTCTGCCTAGCGGCGGAGGGCCTTGCGGCGAACCAGTACGAGGCGGCGATGTCCCGCTGGAGCAGACACGAGGAATACCGTGACGGCATGGGGGGCGTTTTCTCGGTCAGGGCGACCCTCTACACGACCGATTACGTAAACGGCCACATGCAGAACGAGGCGGAGAAAAACCTCTGGACGGCAAGCGAGCTCGAGGACTACAAGTATAACTTCCTCAACAACGTCAAGGTCGAAGAATACCTGCCTATCTACCTGGAGCTCAATGAACTGGGCCCGACGGCCCACATGGCGCCGTTCGACGAGATGATACACCTCTGGGTGGGCAATAAAAAATTCGCCCCGGTGGAATATGACCAGCGCTTTAACTTCCCCTTGCAGGGCAAGAGGGACGGCGTGGTGTACTTCCCGAGGTACGACGAGAAGACCGGCGCGCCTATCCTTGGCAAGAGCACGACGCTTCGGCTTGTGATGGTGTCCGGGGCGAGCCCCGTGCTTGGTTCTAAGGAAGTCCGCATAAACTGGGACGTGAAGCCGGAAAACTTCGATACGGACACGACTGGTACCGCAGCAGCCAGACTGGAGATAGACCGCCTTCTCAAGCGGATGGAGAAAATCACTGGCGAGAGGGCGGAGCTGGAATCACAGCTCGGAGAGAAAAACAGCGAAATAGACGAAATCAACGCCCGCATAGACGAACTCCGGCAGAATTAGGGGGGCATGGCATGAAACGCGTAGGCATACTTACGAGCGGCGGCGACGCGCCGGGAATGAACGCGGCGATCCGCGCCGTCACGAGGACGGCTATCTACAACGGCATGGAGGTCATTGGCTTTCGCAGGGGCTACGAGGGGCTGCTGGAGGGGGACGTCATACCCCTCTCGGTGAGTTCCGTTGGAGGCATAGTTCACCGAGGCGGCACGATGCTGCGCACGGCCAGGTGCGAGCGCTTCACGAAGCCGGAGGGCGTCCGCGAAGGCTTGCAGCGCCTCAAGGAATACGACATAGACGCGCTGGTGGTTATAGGCGGCGACGGGTCCTTCCGAGGCGCTTACGATCTTCACAAGCTGGGTTTTCCCGTCGTCGGGATCCCTGGCACGATAGACAACGACATCGCTGGGACGGACTGCACCATCGGTTTCGACACGGCCTGCAACACCGCCCTCCAGTGCATAGAGAAACTTCGCGATACCGCGTCGAGCCACGAGAGGCTTTTCCTGGTCGAGGTCATGGGCAGGAACGCCGGTTTTCTGGCACTGGAGGCCGCCGTCGCGGCTGGCGCCGAGTTCGCGCTCGTCCCGGAAGTTCCATTCGACATGGACAACCTCTGCAAGAAGCTGCACTACGCCAGGGAGCGCGGCAAAAGCCACTCGCTGATCATTATCGCCGAGGGCGTCATGCCGGCCTCCGAGCTCCAGTCACTCCTGAAGGACACGGGCGGTTACGACGCCCGCATAACGGTCTTGGGCCACATACAGAGAGGCGGCAGCCCTTCGTCGTTCGACGCCGTGCTGGCCTCCCGTCTGGGGGGCGGGGCGATAGACGCGCTCGTCAGGGGCGAGTTCGGCGTGATGGTCGGGAGGATAAACGGGGCGATCGTGACCAACCCTATACAGGTCTCGTGGGAACAGAAGAAGAGCCTGGACGCCGGCATGATGGCGTTAGTGGAAATCCTTGGGATATGACGGGCTTGCCCCGGAGATTACCCGCAGACTGACGGAGATAACTGCGTCAGGCAAGGGCGGCCGAGGGCCGTCCAGGCTTTGCAGGGACGGCCTGTGGGCGCTCGCTGCGGGCTTGCTCAGAGATGCCGGGAGAGTCGCCGTCATATCGGGCTTTTACGTCCCGTCCGCCTCGTCCGCCGAGACGGACGGCCCCACCGGGAGCCTTGTCTTGGCACGGGCATTGAGTCGCATCGGAAAAAGCGTCCGTGTCTGGACCGACTCCTTCTGCATAGGGGCGTTTAAATCATGCGCCGCAGCCCTCGGTTTCCCCGAAAATCTGGTGGAAGACGCGACGGCCCCTGATTTCGACCCGAGCGGAGCGGATCTCCTCGTCTACATCGAAAGGCTTGGCAGAGCCAGGGACGGTGCCTACTACGACATGCGGGGCAGGGACCTGACACCGTGGACGGCGGCGCTTGACTCGTTCGCTTCCTGCGGTGCCGGAACTATAGGAATCGGCGACGGCGGCAACGAGGTCGGCATGGGTAATTATACTGGCGCGCTCTCTGAGTTGATGCCTGGCTATTCTAAGTGCCTCTGCGTCGTAAAGACAGACGTCTGCCTGCCCGTCGACGTATCCAACTGGGGGGCGTATGCCCTGGCTTCGGTTATGTCGCACGAGCGCGGCGCCTGGCTAGGGCAGAGCATCCTGGAGGAGTCGTCCATGTTGCGGGCGCTTGCCGCATCCGGCGCCGTCGACGGCATCACCAAGAAAAACGAGGCTTCCGTTGACGGCATGCCGCTCGAAAGGCAACAGGAAGTGGTGGCCCGGCTCGTAGAAGCTGTCGGGCTGCAACCCGGCCTTTAATGACGCGCGGCGTTCGGCAGAACCATACGGGCGTTTTCGTGGCGATGGGGTTCTTCGTGGCGGGCCTGATGGTATTCCTCTCCATGAGCTTCCGTGCTGATAACGTGATAGCCGCGTCCTTTCGACTGGACGACGTCCAGATATGCGAGGAGCTGGACGACGGACTGAGGCCGGTGAACCCGGGGGCTGTTCTCTCGGGCGACGCAAAGCAGGCGTGCCTGTGGTTCGAGTACTCTAGGGCCAGGGAGGGCGATTCCCTTGAAATTTTATGGAACTTTGACGGCAGGGCGATCCAGAAGGACTCGTACCGCCTCCAAGAGCCGGAGGGCACCAGGGCGTTTTATCTCCTGAGGGATGACGGCACTTCGCTGCCGGGAGGGGCATATACAGTATCGATATCCTGCAACGGGCGCGAGAGGCGGCTGGAGCGTTTCAGCGTGGAAGCCGTGAGCGGCGGCCTGTCAGGCGAACCGGACGAGGCGCTCGACTGATCACGCGGCGCGAGTTTTTTATTTACTCAACTGCATCCCACGAGGTTTACATATCGGGACATTCGCGCTAAAATCGAATCCGAGAGTGCGATATCAATTCGATTCCAGTCGAGTGTCAATGGCACGGGGGCGAGCAGGCGCTGACATATTGGCGTAGCATGGCGTCCAAGGTGTTATGTTCGATTCTTTAAACACTCCGAGGACATTGTAATTCAGAACTAAGGTGAATTCCGTTTCACACTCGCTTACAGACCGTTAAAACATAAGTCAATACCTAACTGGGAGGCCTATCAAAAACAATGGACAACATAACGGAATCAGACGCACTCGCGCCGCAGGAGGCCGGTGCAAGCACGGCGGGTGTCGCGACTGCCGAAACCACGGAACAGAGACCAGCACCTACTCCCCGGATGGATTTCAATAAACTGGCGGCAATGCCCATAATAGAACTCCGCAAAGTCGCCAAAGAGCTTGGAGTTCAGAGTCCGACGACGCTGCGCAAGGACGACCTCATCGTGAGCGCCTTGGGCGCCCAGGCGGCCAACATGGGATTCCGCTTCGGCGGCGGCACGCTCGAGTGCCTCCCTGAGGGCTACGGCTTCCTCCGCCCTTCCGGCCTCCTGCCCAGCAACAACGACATATACGTCTCCGCCTCTCAGATACGCAGGTTTGGCCTCCGGAACGGCGACGTAGTCTGGGGGATGGTCCGCCCGCCGAGGGATCCCGAGCATTACGAGGCGATCATAAGGGTTGAGACCGTCAACTTCTCCGACCCTGAGGAGGCCAGGAAACGACCGCATTTCGAGGCGCTCGTACCGATCTTCCCTGACCACAAGATATCGCTTGAGACTGAACAGAAGCGGCTTTCGACGCGTCTCGTCGATCTGTTCGTCCCCATAGGGAAGGGACAGAGGGCGCTCATAGTCTCCCCACCCAAGGCGGGCAAGACGACGCTTTTGAAGCACCTCGCTAACGCCATAACGACGAATCATCCGGAGATAATAATGATGGTCCTGCTCATAGACGAGCGCCCTGAGGAAGTGACGGACATGAGCAGGTCCGTCGACGGGGAGATCATCGCCTCGACGTTCGACCGCCCCGCAGAGGAACACATGCGGGTGGCGTCGCTGTCGCTGGAGAAGGCCAAGAGGCTTGTGGAGGTGGGGAAGGACGTAGTCCTGCTCCTGGACTCGATAACGCGCCTTGCCAGGGCCTCGAATCTCATCGTACCTCCGTCGGGGAGGACGCTGTCTGGCGGCATGGACCCAGCCGCCCTGTACTTCCCCAAGAAGTTCTTCGGCGCGGCCAGGAACATCGAAAACGGCGGGAGCCTTACCATAGTCGGCACGTCCCTGGTGGAGACGGGGAGCAGGATGGATGATGTGATCTACGAGGAGTTCAAGGGCACGGGCAACATGGAGATCCACCTTTCCAGGAAGATCTCCGAGCAGCGGATATTCCCAGCCATCGACATCACGCGCTCCGGCACGAGGCGTGAGGATCTGCTGATGACAGACGACGAGCTGCAGCGCCTCTGGGGGCTGCGCAGGAAGATAGCCAACATGGACGAGGCCGAGGTTCTGGCTCTCATCATCGACAAGCTAAGGTCTACTACATCGAACAAGGAGTTTTTGAGCACGATCAAAATGGGTTAATTTTTGCCGCGCTTCAGGGCGGCTAGTTTAAAAATGGCTGGAGAGTCCCCGATGACATTGAAAAAAAAGCCCTTTTTCATTCTATCGATAGTAGTTACCTCTCTTCTGACATATACCTGCGTAAGCCACGCCGCAAAATCCTCCGGCGCTTACTGGGCCAGCTTTGAATCCGAGGAGGGTTCTGGCGCGGATATGTCATCGGGCTTCATCGCCCTCGACGCGCTGGACGCGAGGAAGGACGACGGCTCCGGCATAGGCCCTTTCCTCAGCGACGGTCCTTCGTTCGAGGAACCCGGCGTGGTCTTCGATGAGGAGGGACAGGAGGCGACGAAGGCCGAACCCGGGCCGGAGGAGTCGCCCTACTGGAAGGAAATCACGGTACCGGCCGGCGGGACGCTGTCCGCGATCTCGGAGGGCCATGGCATACCGATAAAGGACATAATGACGGTCAACGAGCTGACCGACCAGCATAAGCTCAGGGAAGGGCAAAACCTCTTCATCCCGGTGAGCACCGACTTCGTCCTGGAAACGCTCTCCCACGTCCGAGCGCTCAAGGAGGAGGCTATCAGGAAGAGGAAATTCACCGAGCCTGTCAAGGTCACTGACTATGTGATCAAGGACGGCGACACGCTCTGGAAAATCGCCAACGCCTTCGACCTCGACGTAAACTCACTCTTTGGCTGCAACAAAATCTCCGAGACGGACGTGTTGAAGGTCGGCTCGACGGTCAGAGTGCCGAACCAGGACGGGATCTTCGTGACGATAAAGGCTCAGGACACCGTAAAGAGCCTCTCCTCGGAATACGGGATATTCGAGGAAGCCATCCGCTCCGCAAACGAGCTGGCCGCAGACGCCGTTTTGGTCAAGGGGAACGAGGTTTTCCTGCCCGGCGCCAAGGTCATGGCGTTCGTCGAAACGCCGAAGGGGCGCAAGGCAGTGGTTAAGGAGAAGGTGAACGCCGTCAAGGGGTTTGGGTGGCCCGTGGTCGGCAAAATCTCGAGCTCATTCGGCTGGAGGAAGGATCCTATCCGGGGCGGCAAGGACTTCCACACGGGGCTGGACATCAGGGCGCCCCGGGGCAGACAGGTAGTGGCCTCGGCGGCAGGCAAGGTCGTCCACGCGGGGTGGATGGGCGGTTACGGCCAGACAGTCGTAATCCAGCACCCTGGCGGCATCACCACGCTGTACGGCCACTGCAGCAAGCTGCTCGTCAAGGCCGGGAAAAACGTGCGGAGGGGCGAGCGCATAGCCCTTGTCGGCAGCACCGGCAGGTCGACCGGTAACCACGTGCACTTCGAAGTGCGCAAGGGCGGATCTCCCACGAACCCGCTCAAGGTGCTCCGTTAAGATTAGACGACAGGAGGTCTTTTGATGGCAGTGAAGTTTATTTTTGTGACCGGGGGTGTCGTGTCGTCACTGGGGAAGGGCATTACCGCAGCTTCGCTGGGAACTCTCCTGAAGCGCAGGGGGTTTAGGGTGTCGATCGTCAAGATGGACCCGTACCTCAACGTGGACGCCGGCACCATGAACCCGTTCCAGCACGGCGAGGTGTTCGTCACCGATGACGGTGCCGAGACGGATCTCGATCTCGGTCACTATGAGCGCTTCATAGACGAGAGGCTGAAATACAACAACAGCGTGACGGCGGGGAGGATATATTCCGACGTGATCAGCAAAGAGCGCCGCGGGCTCTTCAACGGCGGTACGGTGCAGGTCATCCCGCACGTGACGAACGAGATCCAGGAGAGCATACTGAGGGTGGCTGACGGACACGACGTCGTGATAGCCGAGATCGGCGGGACGGTAGGGGACATCGAGGGGCTGCCGTTCCTGGAGGCCATCCGCCAACTGCCGGGCAGGGTGGGGCGGGAGAACGTCCTGTACTGCCACGTCACACTGATACCTTATATCGCGGCGGCGGGCGAGCTCAAGACGAAGCCCACCCAGCACAGCGTGAACGAGCTCCGCAAGATAGGCATCCAGCCCGATATCATCGTCTGCCGCTCACAACTGCCGCTCAAGCCAGACATGAAGGAAAAGATCGCCCTCTTCTGCAGCGTGCCGGAAAGGTGCATATTCGAGGCGCTCGACGAGCCCACGATCTACAGGGTCCCGATATCGCTCCACAGCCAAGGGGTTGACGAGCTGGTGATGGACAAGCTGGGCCTTGAGTGCGACGAAAGTTTCGAGGTGGGCGACTGGCTCGAGTTCCTGGACATGATGGAGAACCCGGAGGCTGAGGTCAACATCGCCCTCACCGGGAAGTACACGAGCATAAAAGATGCCTATATGAGCGTCAACGAGGCACTGAAGCACGCGGCCATCCACAACGGGCTCAAGGTCAACATAAAGCCGATAGAGGCAGAGGAGATCGAAAAGCTGGGCACCCATACGCTCCTCGGGGACATCCACGGGATTCTGGTGGCCGGCGGTTTCGGCCAGCGCGGGATGGAGGGCAAGATCGCAGCGGCAGGATATGCCAGGGAGAACAAGATCCCCTACTTCGGGCTCTGCCTGGGCCTACACGCGGCTGTGATCGACTTCGCGCGGAACGTCGCTCACCTCGCGTCCGCCAACAGCTCCGAGATGGATCCTTCCACGCTGCACCCCGTCGTCCACCTGATGGAGGAGCAAAAAAAAGTGGAGGACCTAGGCGGGACGATGAGGCTAGGCGCGTACAGGTGCAGACTCAAAGAGGAGAGCAGAGCCTCCCGCGCTTACGGCGTGCCGGAGGTCCTGGAGCGCCACAGACACCGCTATGAGATCAACAACGGCTACAGAGACAGGCTAGAGGCTGCCGGCATGAAGGTGACGGGCGTTTACGAGGAGAAAAACCTCGTCGAGATAATGGAGATCGAGGATCATCCCTGGTTTGTAGGGGTACAGTTCCACCCGGAGCTGCTTTCGCGCCCGTTGCGCCCGCACCCTCTTTTCCGTGCCTTCATGGCTGCGGCGAAAGAGAGGATAAAAAAGTGATAATATTATCGAGGCTAAGTCTCGGATTGTCATAGAATAGGAGGGATGTTTACGTCATGAAGCGCTTTGCGGTCATTTCCGCCGCCATATTTTTCCTTGTCCTTTCAACTCTCGCCGGGCGCGCGTCTGCCGCTGACAGCAACGACGGCGACAGGCCCCCGCTCGTGGGCCTGGAGAAGGTGGAGAGCATTGTTTACGGTTCGCCCGGCACGGGCGGCCTCCTGTTGCGCCTCTCTAAAGTAGAGAGGGATCTTTTCGGGATGGAACTGCCTGGCAGCCTCACCGAGAGGCAGACGGCACTTGAAAACTTCGTCGAAAAGGGTGGCTCAGGCCAGCCGTCGCTCCTCTTCAAGGCCGCCATCGCCGAGTGGGTCACCCAGAGGAGGGTCAACACGTCGATGGCGTTTACCGAGAGGGTCGACTCGCTGGAGCTGACGCTTGAGGGCGAGCCGCAGGCGGGTCCGTTGTCGGCCAGGCTGGAGCGGCTTATCTCCAAGCTCATGCCAAACGGCGTAAGCGCCGAGGCCGTGACTGTGCCGGCCAGTACGGTCATAAAATCTAAATTCGTGAACACGCTCACAGTCCGCAACGTGAAGAAGGGCGACATGGTCGCGCTCGAGGTGATCGAGGACTGTGTGACAGGGGGCCTCTTGGTCGCGGCCACGGGCAACAGGCTATTCGCGGAGGTCACGAGGGTGAGGATGCCGAGGAGCTTCGGGCGTCCGTCCGAGATAGAGGTCGAGTTCAGGGACATTGAGTTCATCGACAGTTCTCTGGCACAGGTCTACATAGGCCCTGAATCGAAAAAGGCCATGGAGCTAGACTCCGCCACGATAGGAGCGGCCGGAGCGAGCGTTGCCGGGGCGGTCCTCCTAGGGCCGGTCGGCCTCGCGGGCGGTTTTCTCGTGAGGGGCAGCGACAAGCAGGTCAAGGAGGGGACACAGGTTTTCGTGGAGACTACCGAGGCTTCGAGCATAATGGGGTATCGGATACCCGCCCTGGAGCTTCCAAACGTAGTCGATACGCAAGCGCCTTCTTCCCCGTCCGGAGGAGAGTCCGGGGTAGATGTCGCCGAATAAACGCGCGCTGCGCGTTTTTCGCGCGGTGGCGGCGCTCGCGCTGCTCGCGTTGTCAACTGCCCCCGTTTCGGCTGACGACAGGAGCGACGCGTTGGCCATGCTCGACAGGCGGACGGCGCTCCGATGGGGGGACGACAACCTCACGTGGGTCGTCCACTACCCCGAGGCGTTCGTCGACCTGTGGGTGAAGTCTGAGGCAGAGCGCCAGAGGATGACGCCCGCTCAGGAGGACGCGTTCCGAAAGTCCTTTGCGGACGAGCTCAGGGCAGGGGCTGCCACGGCCATACTCCTATCCGTTCACGCTTTTGGCCAAGCCCCCATAAACCTGGCGCCGCTTTCGAAAAACATAGCGCTCATCGACGCTTCCGGCAGGAGGGTAAGCCCGGTCGCCTTCGAGAAAAAACTCGACGGGCCGCTCGCGGGCCTGGCGCAGGGACTGGTGTTCTTCCCAAGGCAGGAGAGCGATGACTTCTCCGTCGCTGTGAGGGGTCTGGCTGGGGACGGCGAGACCAGTTTCTCCTTTCAGGGCCAGGACGCGCAGCAGCCCATCGTGACGTCCGCGCCGAACCGGACTGGCCAGACAAAGCCTCCGGCGCCCCAGGCAAAGGAGACCATCGTCAAAATCCCGTCCGTGAAACCGCCTGCACCACAGCCGCCCGAGGCGCCGCAACCGCCTGAGCGCCCAAAATCAGCCGATCTGGCTGCGTCCGCCAGCGAGGCTGGCGAGATATTCCCGCCCGTCGACCCCGTTACGCCGGAGGCGCCAGAACCGACGCCTCCGGCTGTTTTGCGCTCCGAGGATCAAAAGATCCCGCCTGCACAGCCTGATCCGTCGGGCCGTGACAGGGCGCAGACGCTTGAGTCTTACCTGAGGGCATGGACGGATGGGGACACGGACAGGATGTACTCTCTGCTGTCATCAGAGTCACAGGGCAGGGTCTCGCGCGAGCTTTTCGCGAGGGATGTGCTCTCGGACGGCTTCCGCAAGGGACTCAGGGGCGGCTACAGAGTCGAATGGGAAGAGGATTCCGCGCAGGTGACGGTCTCCAGGCGGCTTCTTTTATTTATGAGGACGCTAGACTCGAAGCGGATCAATTTCGTGGAGGAAAACGGTTCGAGCCGTGTATCGTGGTAAAGTCAGATTAATATTGGCGCTCGCGGCGGTCTTGGCGCTCGCGTTCTACATACGGAGGGACATGAACCTCATGCCTGGGCCGGCGTCTTTAGGTATGCCTGACGTGTCCGTCGAGAACCTGGACTTCCGCAGGGCGACGGGCGGCAGGAACTGGCACATCCGGGCGGCTAAGGCCGAGCACGATTCCGGCATGATCAGGGCCTTCGAAATTGAGGTAGACGTGAGCGATGTGAGTTCCGACAGGTCGATGTCCCTGAGGGCCCAGAGCGGCGAGTTCGCGGAGCGGGACTACTCCCTGGATCTGAGGTCGCTCGACGGCACGCTTTTCCAAGACGGCAGGAGCATGGACGTCCTGGCGCCGCAGGCGAATTACGAAAGGTCACTCGACGTTTGGCGCTTTGAACAGGGCGTCGAGCTTTGGGACGATAAATCATATATCAACGGCGGGGCGGCGTCCATCGCGGGTGACGGCGTCCTGTCCATCCGGAAAGGGGCTTATGTCTCTTGGACTGTAGAGTAGTAAAGGGAACGCATACGTACATACTCGTCGCGGCGGTTACGGCAGCCCTCCTGCTTTTGTCGCCGAGGTGCCTCATGGCGGCAGAAGTCAACTTGGACGCTGACAGGATCTCCTACGAGGACACGACCGGGGTCGCCACCGCAGAGGGCGACGTCAAAATTTCGAACGACGAGATTACCGTCCTAGCCCCATATATGGAGTACGACAGCTCTAACCAGAGCGTCAGGGCGGTTTCAACGCCCGACGGCGGCGTCACGCTCATGTCGGCCGGGAATAGGATAAACGGGGAACGGCTCGACTACAACCTCACCACGCGCAGGGGAGTGTTTACGCGCCCGAACGGCAGGGTTGACGCGTTTTTCGTGAAGGGCGAGTCCATCGAAGTCATGCCGCTCTCCGACGTGACAGGGAAAAAGGCAGCGAGCGGCAGCGAAACCGAGGATCTGGCCGCCCGCTGGAGCGGCGCGGTCATCACGACCTGTAATTATCCGCACCCCCATTACAGGCTGGAGGCCAGGGAACTCTCGGTCATTCCGGATCGCAGGGTAATAATCAGGAAGCCCAAGGTATTCTTGGGCGAGACGCTGGTTTTCACGTACCCCTTCGACTTCGTCTCGAATATAGACGGCAAATCCCGCTTGAACAAGCGGTCGGTCTTCCCGAAGATCGGGTACGAGTCCGGCAAGGGCATGGGCATAGGGATATCCGGGCCGTTCGTCTGGGATACCGGAGAACTTGACATCGAGGCCATATGGTGGAGCGAGAACATCATCGAGGGCGAGGCGTTCGTCCGGCAGCAGGTGGCACCGGGATTGACCGCCTTCGCACGGCTGGCCAGGGAACACGACAAGGACAGGGATCAGACGCGCTGGCGGCCCAAGTGGGGATTTTGGTACGATCACGGCTGGCAATTCGAGGCGGCGTGGTCCCAGAGGGAACTTGTAACGCTCGAAAAGCGCGCGGGCAGCGATTCGAGGTACGTGGTCTGGAGAAAGCCTGAGCTGAATTTCGTAAGCCCATGGATCGACGACGCCGCATCGCATGGCAGGTACCGCTTCATGGGGAGCTGGGGGAAATACGAGGACGTGACCTCGGGCGTCACGTCTCCTGTGGTCGAACGGTACGGCGCTGGCGTTCAGATCGAGGGTACGCTGGAGAACCAGTCGCTGAATTTTCAGCCCTTCTACAACGCCATCTACTGGTATTACGGCTATGACGCCCAGGAGTCGCGGACACAGCAGATCGCGGACGCGGTCTTGGGCGCCAGGTGGAAGCTGGGGAATTTCGACATGGAGAGCGCCTACGTCAGGAGATGGGTATGGGGGGACTCGCCGATGTCCTGGGACAGCTACGACCCGAGGGAGGACGTCTATCAGCAGGTCGCCGTCACGCTCCCCACAGGCAACCCGGATTTCTGGTGGCAGCTCGCGCTCCGGGGCGCGTACAGCGTGAAGGATGAAACGCTGGATGAGATGCTCTACAAGGTCGTCTACAACCAGCACTGCCTGCAATGGGAGGTCATTTACAGGGACGACAGATCTGGAAACGATAACTGGATGGGCCTCAATCTCACCATCAACGCCTATCCTGAGTCGAGCGTCCGTCTGGCCGGGACCGACCCGTTCAATCCGGCCAAGGCGCCGGACGAGTTCGTACCGGATTTCATAAAACAGTTGCCGTGAAGCCGCTGGAAGGGTTGGAGGATCCGCAGGGGACAGTGTTCGACTTCAAGCGCTACGCCCTTCACGACGGGCCGGGCATACGCGCTTCCGTCCATCTGAAAGGCTGCCCTCTCTCCTGCCTCTGGTGCCACAACCCGGAAAGCCAGGAATTCGAGCCGCGCCCGCTTTTTCGGCCTGACCGTTGCATTGGGTGCCTCGCCTGCGTCACAGCTTGCCCCGAGGGGGCGGTGAGCGCGTCGACGGCCGGGATCAGGACGGACGCGGCGCTCTGCTCCGGCACCGGGAGGTGCGCGGACGCCTGCCCGTCAAGCGCCCGGGAGGTGTGCGGGAAAAAGGTCGGCGTAGGTGACGTGGCGCGGCAGATTTTAAAGGAGAGGGTGTTCTTCGAGCAGTCCGGGGGCGGTGTGACGCTGACCGGCGGAGAACCGCTGAGCCAGCCGGAATTCACCGTCTCGCTGCTCCGCTGGTGCAAAAGCCGCGAGCTGCACACGGCGCTCGACACGAGCGGCTTCGCCAGCCCCTCCGTTTTGAGGGAGGCGATCCCCTGGACAGATCTCTTCCTTTACGACGTAAAGACAATGGATCCGGACAAGCACCGAGAGTTTACCGGCGTGGACAACGAGGTCATCATCTCAAACCTTTCGAGCCTGGCCGCCACGGGCGCACAGATATGGGCGCGTGTGCCGTTTATCCCCGGGTTTAACTCTGACGGCGAGGGCATGAGGGCTCTCGGGAAATTCCTTTCCGGCCTCCCCTCCGTCCGCCAGGTGAACCTCTTGCCGTACCACAGCGCAGCCGAGGACAAACACAGCCGCTGGGGGATGGCGTTCAGCCTGACGGGCCTGCGTCCGCCGACCGAGCACTCGATCCGCGCAGCGGCCGCTGTCATAGAGGGCTTCGGGCTGAAGGTTGTGATCGGAGGATAAGATAAATCTAATAATTAAATTTATTCTAAAATACTTGCAAATGGGGAAAATCGCGAGATAATACTGGCGTAAGGTAGATTGGTTCCGGGAATCGCTGACCAAACGTTTCTTTATAAATACTAGGGAGGTTTCAGGCATGAACGAGCGAATCGAGAGGCTTCGCAGGGAAAGTTTCGAAACACGCCCGAGTTTTTCGGCAGAGAGGGCGCTGCTGGAGACGGAATTTTACGAGAAGAACGACGGGAAATTCGCGACGCCGGTGCTGCGCGGGATGAACTTCAAGTACATCTGCGAGCGGAAGACCATCTACATCGGCCCTGACGAGCTCATCGTGGGGGAGCGCGGCCCTCGCCCTAAGGCAGTCTCGTCCTTCCCGGAGCTGACATGCCACTCTGTCAGGGATCTGGAAATCCTGAACTCACGCGAGATGCAGAGCTATTCGGTAGCCAAGGAGGACATGGACATATACCGCGACCGCGTAATCCCGTACTGGCGCGGCCGCAGCATGAGGGACAAGGCGTTCGACAGGATGCCGCAAAAGTGGACGGATCTGTACGAGGCAGGCGCGTTCACGGAGTTCGGCGAACAGCGCGCGCTCGGGCATACCGCGCTGGACGGGCTCATATACAGGAAGGGAATGCTCGACATCAAGCGCGACATAGCGGAGGCCCGCTCAAAGCTGGACTTCATATCGGATCCGGATGCCACCGCGAAGGACGACGAGCTGCAGGGTATGGATATCTCGTGCGACGCCTCGATCATATTTGCCAAGCGCCACGCGGATCTCGCGCAGGAGATGGCCGAGGGTGAGAGCGACCCAGCGCGCAGGGCCGAGCTGGAGAAGATAGCTTCCGTCTGCCGCTGGGTTCCCGCCAACCCGCCGCGCGACTTCTGGGAGGCGATCCAGATGTACTGGTTCGTCCACCTCGGGACGATAACGGAGCTGAACGGCTGGGACGCCATGAGCCCCGGTCACTTCGACCAGCATCTGACGCCGTTTTACGAGCGGGGACTCGCGTCCGGCACGCTCGACCGGGAGCTCGCCAAAGATCTGGTCTCATGCTTCTGGATCAAGGTGAATAACACGCCCGCCCCTCCGAAGGTCGGCGTCACTGCGGCCGAGAGCGGCACTTACAACGACTTCACGAACATAAACCTGGCCGGCCTGCGGTGTGACGGGACAGACGGGTCAAGCGAGGTCACGGAGATCATACTCGATGTCCTGGACGAACTCAGGCTCCTCCAGCCGCAGTGCAACATCCAGGTGAGCGCGAGGACGCCGGACGGCGTGCTGAAGAAGGCCGCAAGAGTCGTGCGCCACGGCATGGGCTACCCGTCGTTCTTCAACGCAGACGTAGTGATCGAGGAGCAGATCCGGGTCGGCAAGACGCTGGAGGACGCGCGCGAAGGCGGCACGAGCGGCTGCATAGAGACCGGCTGCGCCGGCAAGGAGGCATACCTGCTGCACGGCTACCTGAACACGCCGAAGGTGCTGGAACTCGCCCTGAACGACGGCGTGGATCTGATGACTGGCAAACGCGTAAGCATAAGCACGGGGGATCCCAGTTGCTTCAAGTCATTCGACGACCTCTACGAGGCGTTCGAGCGCCAGCTCGACTACGCCGTCACGACGAAGATAGAGGTGGACAACTATCTGCGCGCCAGGTACGCCGAGTGCTTCCCCGCGACGTTCCTCTCCGTCGTGATAAGCGACTGCGTCAAGAACGGCAAGGACTATTACGCGGGCGGCCCGAGGTACAACACCGATTACATCCAGTGCACTGGGATCGGGACCATAACGGACAGCCTGTCGGCCATAAAGAAGCACTCCTTCGAGGAAGAGGCCGTCTCGCTTGCGAAACTCGTCGAGGTTTGCGGCAAAAACTGGGAGGGGGCGGAGGCGCTCCGCCTTTCGATGTGGAACAAGACGCCGTTCTACGGCAACGACGACGACTACGCGGACGACATCATGCGGCGCGTGTACGGCAGCCTCTTTGACGCGATAGACGGCAGGCGCAGCATCCTCGGCCCGACTTACCACATCAACATGCTGTCCACGACCTGCCATAACTACTTTGGCAAGATGACCGCCGCCACACCTAACGGCCGCTTCAAGGGGACGCCGATCTCCGACGGCACGTCACCGAGCCACGGTGCCGACCGCAACGGTCCGACCGCAGTGGTGAAGTCCCTCGGCAAGATGGATCAGGTGAAGTCCGGCGGCACGCTCCTGAACCAGCGCTTCCTGCCGTCGGTCTTAGCCGGCGAGGAGGGCATAAACGGACTCGTGGGCCTGATACGCTCGTACTTCAAGCTGGGAGGCCACCACGTCCAGTTCAACGTCGTGGACGAGGAGACGCTGCGCGAGGCACAGCGCGAACCTGAATCACACAGGGGCCTCTTGGTCCGCGTCGCCGGCTACAGCGACTACTTCGTGGACCTCGATCTCTACCACCAGGAGGAGATAATCGCCCGCACCGCGCAGGAGACGGTTTGACAGGATTTTAAACGACAGGGCTGCCGCCATGCGTTAACTCGACGGCAGCTCTGTTTTGAAATTAGGATAAAAATTGCCTAGGGCGTGTTCGAAAACTAAGCATTGCGTGAAATCCAAAAATATGGCGTAAAAATGCGGCCTACTGCACGGTGACGGAAAATTTCGCCACCTGGCCCTGCAGCACGCTTGCAATAATGGATAAATTTTTGCTGAAATCCTCTATTTTCCCGACGCTTACCGATGGATGCTGAGTCACGTCCGCGATGCCCTTGGCGGAATCGAGCGTCCTGGCGCAAACGCTGCCCAGCCCGTCGGCGGCATCCTGGACAACCCGGTTCGAGTCGGAAAGCTCGCTCGCCACTGAGGTGATTTTCCGGATTTCGCAATCCAGATCCCTGATGTTGATGATGATTTCCTCCAGCATTTCGCTGTTTTGCGTGACAACCGCCACGCCTTTTTCCGACT
>JAISFV010000060.1 GCA_031263445.1 Synergistaceae bacterium
CCTGCTAGATGGTATAAGTCAGTCACTATGAAGAGCGCGTTTATGTTTATAACATTCTCTAAAGGCACAGGGAGTCTCTCCTCCGGATCCTCCGTCAGTATGACAGGAGGTTCTGATTATATGGGTCGGCTTCTCGCCTTGAAGGAATAAATTCTTACTCGCAGCAGCACAAAAGACATCCAGACATGAGAGGGCCGGCGAAAAAAAAGCCGGTCCTTTTTTTGTGCTCGTGCTATTGAAACATAAGCACAGCGCGGACATTATTCACAATTCACAATAATTTTTATGAGGAGGCAACGATTAATGAACAAGTACCTGATGACCCCCGGCCCCGTCCCTGTATCCACGGAAGTATCCCTTAAAGAGGCCCGCCCGCTCATAGGCCACAGAGGGAGCGAGTTCTCGGAGCTCTTCTCTAACATAGAGGCGAAGCTATCGCGCCTACTGGAGAGCGGCGGCAAAACCGTGATATTCCCCGCGTCCGGCACGGGGGCGCTGGAGTGCCTCGCCGCAAACTTCACCGGGCCGGACACGAAGGTCATATCCGTATCCTGCGGCGTGTTCGGCGACAGGTTCAGGGAGATCACGGCGCTGACCGGAGCCGAGATCATAAACGTGGACGTCACGCCCGGCGAAGGAGTCTCCCCGTCGGTGGCGGCTCGCGCGGTCGAGGAGAACCCAGACGCCGGAGTCCTGCTGCTTACGCAGAACGAGACGTCCACCGGGGTGTTCAACCACATCGACGAGATCATATCGGCCCTGCCGGAGAAGAACAGGCCGTTGGTGCTCGTCGACGGCGTGAGCTCCGTCGGCGCGATGCCGTGCTTCCCGGAGCGGTGGGGCATCGACGCTCTGGCCACCGCATCGCAAAAGGGGCTCCTGACGCCCCCCGGCCTGGCGCTTGTCTGGCTGTCTGAGCGCGCGTGGAAGACAGCCGAGACCAGAAAGTGCGGCAGCTACTATTTCGACCTGATGCGGCAGAAAAAAGTGCTGTACAAGGACGCCCCGGAGAACCCGTACACACCCCCCGTCACCCTCTACTACGCGCTCGACGCCGCTCTCGACGGGATACTTGAAGACGGCTGGTTCGACCTGAGGCGCAGGGCGGCCCGCGCTCTGGCGACCGGTATCGAGTCGCTGGGCTTCGACCTGCTCGTCCGGGACGAATACTACCGCTCCCCCGGGGTCACCGCGTTCTCACTCAAATCGGGCGACACGCCCGCTATCTCAAAGGCGCTCAAATCAATCGGCGTCGAGCCCGCCGGAGGGCAGGGACAGTTCAAGGGCAAACTGATAAGGATGTCCCACTATCACGACGTGAGATGGCCGGAGATATCGCTGGCGCTGGGCAGCCTCTACGCGGCGCTGGGAGACGCGCGGCAGAGCGCCGGAGACTTCATGGCCGCCGCGTTCGGGCGCTGGGAGGAGAGATAACATGAGCGGCGGGGAAAAGTTCAGAGTATTGGTCCCGGAGTCGCTCGGCGACGAGGGTATAAGGATCTTAAAGGACGCTCCCGACGTGGAGCTCGACATCAAGATCGGCATCTCAAAGCCCGATCTGCTTAAGATTCTGAAGGACTACGACGCGATAATCACCAGGAGCGGCACGACAATGGACAAGGCCGCGATAGAGGCCGCATCGAGCCTCAAGGTCATAGCCCGCGCCGGGGTCGGCGTCGACAACGTGGACATACAGGAGGCCAGCAGGCACGGCATAGTCGTCATCAACGCCCCGACCGGGAACACCCTGGCGGCGGCCGAACAGACGATGGCGCTGATGCTCTCGATGGTGAGGCGCATCCCTCAGGCGTACGCGTCTTTGAGGAACGGCGAGTGGGACCGCAAGCGATTCACGGGAAGACAGCTCAACGGCAAGCGGGTCCTCGTGGTCGGCATGGGCAGGATAGGCGTGCAGGTGGCCATACGGTGCCGGGCGTTCGGCATGGAGGTCACGGGATATGACCCATACGTGCCAGAGAAGAAGATGTCGGAGATAGGCGCGCAAAAGACGGCGGATCTGGCGGGGGCGCTCTCGCTGGCCGATATCGTCACGGTTCACGTCCCAATCACCAAGGAGACGCACTGCGTGATCAACGAGAAGATGCTCCGTGCGATGAAACCCGGCTCCTACCTGGTCAACTGCGCGCGCGGCGGCATAGTGGACGAGGCCGCTTGCGCGCAGGCGCTGCGCGACGGGAGGCTGGCCGGGGCCGCCTTCGACGTGTTCACGCAGGAGCCCCCGGCAGCGGACAACCCTCTATTGGCCGGAGACATATCGGACCTCGTCGTCGTGACGCCCCACCTCGGCGCGACAACGGTCGAGGCGCAGACGGAGGTCGCCAGAATCGCCGTGACCAACACCTTGGCCGCGCTGCGCGGCGAGCAGTACGACCACGCCGTCAACCTGCCGTTCATGGAGCAGCACTTGAACGGCACGCAGAGGAATTTCGTCCGCCTGGCCCGCAAGATGGGCATACTGGCCGCGAAGCTGATCGAGAAGGACGGCGGGCTGGCGAGCAAATGCAGGGTCATGTTGCGCGGCGGCGAGCTGTGCGATGAGGACGCGCCCGGCAACAGGAACCGCCCGTACACGGTCGCGCTAATGAAGGGTTTTCTGGAGGTGACGCACGGACCGGAGACGAACTACATGATAGCGCCCCTGCTAGCCGCCGAGCGCGGCATCGCCATCGAGGAGAGCACCGGGGACTCCCTGACGTACCGCAACGTGATAGAGGTGGCGTTCGAGACCGCGAGCTCGAAGGTGACGCTCACCGGAACGATCACCGAGGAGGGCCGCCAGCACATAGTGAAGGTCAACGACTACTGGATGGACTTCGAGCCGCGCGGCCAGCTCCTGATGTTCCAGAATCACGACCGCCCGGGCGTCATAGGGAAAATCGGCAAGCTGCTGGGCGATTCCTCTGTCAACATCGCCAACTTCACACTGGGGCGCATCGAGACGAGCGGGCTCGCTCTGGCGATCATGGAGGTCGACGGTGTGATGTCCGAAGACCTGCTTCAGGCCATAGAGCGCGACGGCGATTTGATATGGGCTTCGGCCGTAAGTCTGGAGGGAGAAGCGGAACGATGAGGTTATTCATAGTGAGGCACGGGGAGACGCAGTGGAACATCGAGGGGCGATTTCAGGGACAGCGGGATACGGAGCTCAACGAGCGCGGATTGGCTCAGGGCGACAGGGCAGCATCGTATCTCTCAGGCCACAAATTCGAAGCCGTAATCAGCAGCCCGCTCAAACGCGCGCGCGTTACCGGCGAGAAGATCGCCGCCGCCTGCGGAGTTAAACAGCTCGATATATTCCCCGGCCTCACTGAGATAAATCACGGCGACTGGGAGGGACTGCTCTCCTCAGAGGTGAACGAGCGATGGCCGCGGATAGTCGACATGTGGCACAACTCACCTCACACCGTGATAATGCCGGGGAACGGCGGGGAGTCCTTGAGGAGCGTGCAGATCCGCTCCGTCTCGGCAATCAATGAAGCGGCGGGGAGGTATCGCGGAGACGTATGCGTTACCGCGCACGACGCCGTGATAAAGGCGCTGATCTGCCACTTTTTGAACGCCCCGCTCTCCAGCTTCTGGAACTTTCAGATAGCGAACTGCGGGCTGTCGATAGTCGAACTGCGGGAACACGCCGCCCCCCGGATGAGCCTCCTGGGCGACGCGCATTTCCTCTATGACGGCGGCGAGGGCTTCGACCTGCCGGAGCAGAAGGGGCTTTAATAAAAATAAACAGACTTTAAAAATAAAATTGCGGGCTTCACCCGACGCCGCACTCCGGGCGCGGGCGAAGCCCTCTTTATATACCAATTTGAAATCAAAGGCCTAAAGGGTAAAGATTTTAAGCCTCTGCGGATGCGTGCTAGAGTCACGTCAAAAACAGCCCTTTGAGGGCCGCTTAGTATTACACGTCCAGCGCGAACATCTCCTCGAAGCTCTGACGGCGCACCGACAGCCTCGCCTCTCCGCCCTTTATCATGACGACCGCGGGGATGGGGTTTTTGTTGTAGTTGCTGGCCATCGAATGGTTGTACGCGCCCGTGCTCTTCACGGCGATTATGTCGCCGCGCTCTATCTCGGGGAGCTCTATATCGCGTATCAGTATGTCCCCCGACTCGCAGCACTTCCCAACGATCGTGGTTCTCACACGCGGCGATGCGGATTCGTTTTTGGTGTGTTTATTCGCGACCACGGCCTCGTACTTTGCGTCGTACAGGGCGGGCCTCGGGTTGTCCGGGTATCCGCCGTCGACTCCGACGCACAGGCCCAAGCCCGGCGTCTCCTTCACACTCCCGGCGGTATAGAGCGTTATGCCAGCCGGGCCCACGATGAAGCGCCCCGGCTCGACGACCAGCGACGGGCGAGGAATACCTGATGAGGCGCAGAACTCCTCCACGCGCTCCACCATTGGGCATATGAACGAGCCGACCGGGCTCGGGTCGTCCCCGTCGGCGTACTTTACGCCAAAACCGCCGCCCATGTCGAGCGTCCTCGTGACGAAGCCCAGTTCGTCTCGCGCGCGCCGCATCAAATCCAGCACTATTTCAAGAGCCTCCATGTGTGAGGAGTTGTCCATGAGCTGGGAGCCGACGTGAAAGTGAAACCCTCGCAGGGACGCGCCGCGTAGCTTCATGCCCTCAGCAACAGCCGTCATCACCGACTCCATCGGCACACCGAACTTCGACCCGGCGCCGGCGGTGGCGATGTGCCTGTGGGTGTGGCTGTCGACCCCGGGGGTCACCCTGATCAGGATATTAGCGGACGCGCCGCGGTCCGATGCCATCCGGTCTATCAGCAGCATCTCCCCGGCGCTGTCGCAGACGAAGCAGCCGACGCCGTAGTCCAGCCCATCGCCGATCTCCCGCTCCGTCTTGCTGTTGCCGTGGAAGGTTATCATTTCAGGCGGGAAATCCA